>DDZS01000026.1:0-5750 GCA_002346425.1 Alphaproteobacteria bacterium UBA3002 | reverse complement strand
CGATTTCGGCTTGCGCCGGGCTTCAGCTTCCGCTTTCAGCCTCGCTTCCTCCGCCTCGCGTTCTTCGCGCAGACGGTGGGCTTTTTCGGCCGCTGCCCTTCCTTCTCGGGAAAGACGCAGACGACGCGCTTCTTGTGCCTCCATGAGGTCCTCGGCGCGTTCGCCAATTTGGCGAGCGAGTCGGCGCCTCACAATGAATTCCCGTGACATGACGGTTCTCCATTTTTCGAAAGAATACTTTCAAAGCTTGTTCAAGAACAAACAGAATGCCGATAGCATAGCATGGCCGTGTGACAGTTCTGTGACACGGTAATTCCTTATTACTTTACGCGGTACGGACCATATCTTTTTTATGTAGATAGGAGCAGATTCTGCAGTGGCTGAAAGAGCCAAACAACTTATCTCAATGGAGAATTATCATGGTTGACTCAACCAACAAACAATCAAATAAACCGTCTGCTTCTAACACTGAAAAATCTGGCGATGCCAAGCAAAAAAGCAATGCGCGCCCAGACAAAAGCGGCCCAACCAGCCCGGACAAAATGAAACAACAAAGCAAATAAATTTTGCTGCATGTTCAAAAAAGGGCGGCCCCCGGTGGGTCGCCCTTTTTTTATGTAACGTTTAAAGGCTGGGTAGGTCTTGCCCGTTGTCGTTACTGGCGGGACGCATTTTGGATGTCCGCGCCCGTCCTGAAGTGACATACGGCAGTGGCGCAGTCTCAAGGGGCGGCTGGCGCACCATATGGCATGCTTCGCCGCGCACCGCATGTTCGTCAATGCCAGCCAACAGCAAATATTCTTCCGAGGTGAATGCCGTGCGCATAATTCGATAGACGGCGGCATTGGCTTCCATCTGCCGCAACTCTTCAACCGCCGCATCAAACAGGCTCACCACCTCGGGTTCCAGCGCTTTATTCTGCGCAAGGGATTTGCGCTGCACGCGTAAGTCGGCGCGTAACAGCGAAAGCTGATCGCCTAATACCGCCACTTCCTGCGTCAGCGATTCCCAGACATCGAGATTGATACTACCTTCCTGCCCGCGTTCTTTCTTCGCTAGCAGATTCACCATCGCCGCTTTCAGCGCGCGTTGCGCTGTCACCACCGTCATGTCTCGCGTGGTATCCATCAAGTAAGCATAGGCATGCGGCAGGCGATGATGCAGTTGATCATAATATTTCATTGCCTAACCCCTTTAAAAATAATGGCCCAGGCGGTTTTCATTCGCCGCCAGCCCAAGCGCACGATTTTCCCGCTCCTGCTGCAAGCGGTCGGCAAAATAATGCGGCGCAGGTACAGGTTGCAGCATCGCGTCGGATTGGGCGATCTGCTGCGCATGATTGCAAATTTGCTCTTTAGAGGTAGGCACTAGAGAAAGCATCGTATCATTTTTCATAGCTAGCCGCGTAATCTCCGTTTGCACCCGTTCAGACAATAGATTTTGCGCTTCCTCCATCGCTCGCAGATAAAGCGAAAAGACGTCTGGATGCTCCTCACGGATCGCTTTCACGCGCTCCAGCTGCTCACTGCGATGATAGCGCAAGGCGGCTTCATTGCGTCCTAATTGCACTTCCAGCGCCTTTACCGCCACGTCATTAGACACATCATCCATAAAGCAGTAATCCAGCACCGCCTGCTTCAGGCAGCTATCGGCATGCAGGCGTGCCATGCCTTCCGCCTCACCGATCACGGTGTGGTAGATAAGCGGTGCGCGCACGGCGAGTCGATCAAGGGCAGTGATCACAGTTTCTCCTATTACGCGCAGGCAATAGCAAACAAGTGTGACCGTTTAATGACGATGGAGCGGATTTATGCGGCGTGTTTATTGAGGCGTGCCAGCCCTTTGTCGCCAATGTCGCGCCGACAGAATCCTTCCGGCCAGTCGATGCTATCAACCGCACGGTATGCAAGGGCTTTGGCATCGGCCAGATTCGCCGCGCGGGCAGTCACGCCAAGCACACGCCCGCCATTGGCTTTCAATTTACCGCAATTGCGGCCCACCCGTGTGCCTGCGTGGAAGACGGTCACCCCTTCCAGCGCTTCGGCCTTGTCCACGCCTTCGATCACGCTGCCTTTTTCATAACTGCCCGGATAGCCTTCGCTCGCCATCACCACGCAGAGCGTCGAATCGTCGGATAGTCGCACTTGCTCTCCCGCCAGTTTGCCCGTCGCGGCTTTCAGGCAGAGCTCGGCGAAATCATTTTCGATGCGCGGCAGGATGACTTGCGTTTCCGGGTCGCCCATGCGGCAGTTATATTCGATTAGCTTTGGGCCGTCCTGCGTAATCATCAGCCCGGCGAACAGAAACCCCTGATAGGGCATATCATCGCCTGCCATGCCTGTTAGCAGCGGCTCAATCATCGACTCCCACGCTTTTTGGGTGACGGAAGGCGTCATGACCGGCGCGGGCGAATAGGTCCCCATGCCGCCGGTATTCGGGCCGGTATCGCCCTCGCCCACGCGTTTATGGTCCTGCGCGGAACCCAGCATCACGGCGGTTTCGCCATCGCAGAGCGCAAAGAGCGAGGCTTCTTCGCCGATCAGGCATTCTTCAATCACAATCGGAAAACCTGCCGCACCGAACGCGCCCAGTTCAATCGCATCAATCGCGGCGATGGCTTCTTCGACCGTTTCGGCGACCGTTACGCCTTTGCCCGCGGCCAGCCCATCGGCCTTTACCACAATCGGCGCGCCTTGCTCACGCACATAGATTTTTGCCGCCTCCGCCGTGTCGAAACTTTGATAGGCGGCGGTTGGTATCTGATATTTCTCGGCCAGCTTTTTGGTAAAATCTTTTGAGGCTTCAATCTGCGCCGCCAGTTTCGACGGGCCGACGACGGCAATGCCCGCCGCACGCAACGTATCCGCCACGCCGTTCACCAAAGGTTCTTCCGGGCCGACGATCACCAGATCAATCTGTAATTCTTTGGCAATCAGCTCCGGATCTTCCAGCTGCACACACTCCGCAACTTGCGCGATGCCTGCATTGCCCGGCGCACAAAAGAGTTTTGCGCATTGCGGCGATTGCGCCAGTTTCCAACACAGCGCATGCTCGCGCCCACCCGATCCGATGACTAATATATTCATGTTTCCAGCTATAGCCGGTTGTCCGAACGAGGTAAAGAGTTGCTTACTTGCGGATAGCTGCGGGCTTTTTTTCTGCGGTATCTTTTTCAGTCGCTGCATTGAGTGCGCGCAAAATTTCCTGCATCGCATCGGCGGGTGACACGCGCTCCGCATCGCCCATGCCGATATGACGTGCATTCGTAATCGCTGTTTGCATGCAGCTCGCTGCCTGCGTGAACGACGGATCGTTGTGGAACCTCTCGGTTACGTGTGAAAGCGCGGGCAACACTTTGTCTTCCCCAACAAACTGGGTGATATTCGGCGCAATCTCGATTTGATGGGTAGCAAAAACGTGATCTTTTAGCCGGGAATGGCTAATCGGCGTCGCGTTTACTTCATGCGAAGCCTTCCCATCTTTCAACGGAATGATGGTAACTTTTTGCACTTCTTCCGCTCTGGAGCCTACGAACATTTTGTAATTTTTCTCACTAAAAATAAGTCCATTTGCCCCGGTAGCAGGGGTGTAGAGTGACATAATCGAAAAGCTATTATCTGCATTACCGACTTTTATCGCGGCTCTCCCTTTGTCTAATTGGGTGGCGAATGTCAGGCCACGGCACGCGCGTTGAAGCTCTTCCGCGACACGCGTTATGGCAAGATGTTTTAAACTGTCATGCTCTATCACGGAATTCACGGGGGGTTGCTGCAAGCTCATTCTGCTCTCCTTACTGTCTGTCTCCCCATCGGCATAGCGCGCCTGCGTGACAATTCCATGACCGGCAGGTGACAATTGTATGACGCTTATGCCTTTGCTATGCTGCCGCCATGAACGCGCCAACGCATAACATTCACGAATATTCCGTCTCCGAAATTTCCGGCGCTCTCAAACGTACGGTGGAAGACACGTTTTCCTATGTGCGCGTGCGTGGCGAAATCTCTGGCTTTAAACGCGCGGCATCTGGGCATCTCTATCTCGATTTGAAAGACGACAAGGCTTGCCTGAACACGGTATGCTGGAAAGGCACCGCGGCGAAGCTGCCCTTTAAACCCGAAGATGGACTGGAAGTCATCGCCACCGGGAAACTGACCACCTATCCCGGTCGCTCGAATTATCAGCTGGTGATCGAACGCATGGAACCGGCGGGCGTTGGGGCGCTCATGGCCCTGCTCGAACAACGCAAAAAAGCCTTGGCAGCGGAAGGGTTATTCGCGCCGGAACGCAAAAAGCCGATTCCGTTTTTACCCCGCACCATCGGCGTGGTCACTTCACCGACCGGGGCGGTGATTCGCGATATTCTGCATCGTATTGAAGAACGCTTTCCCTGCCATGTGCTGGTCTGGCCGGTGCGCGTGCAAGGCGAAGGTGCCGCCGAAGAAATCGCCGCGGCCATTCGTGGGTTCAGCGCCACGACTACCCCACCCGAGCTGTTGATCGTCGCACGCGGCGGTGGATCGATGGAGGACCTGTGGTGTTTCAACGAAGAAGTCGTCATCCGCGCGGTGGCCGAGTGTCCGATTCCAGTTATTTCTGCCGTGGGTCATGAAACCGACACGACGCTAATTGATTACGTGTCGGACAAACGCGCGCCAACCCCAACGGCCGCGGCGGAGTTTGCGACCCCGGTGCGCCGCGATCTGCTCTATACCGTGCAGCAACACGGGCTGCGACTCGATCAGACCATGTTGCGCCGTCTGGATTATTTCCGTGACCGGGTGATGCAACTGGCGCGCGCCATTCCCAATCCGCAGACCAGCCTCGCGCATATGACGCAGCGGTTGGATGACTGGAGCGAACGGCTGGCCAAAGCCTTGCCGCACCGCGTCGCGCAGCAGCAAGAGCGCGTTACGCAACTAACCACGCGTCTGGCTCCGCGTCTGATCGAACAGCTGCTCACCCGTCAGCGCGAGCGGCTGGACTATGCGGCGAAGCCCTTGCAGGCGCTGGCTAATCGCCGCGTCACCGATGCGACGCAACGCCTGCGTTATGCCGAAGGCATGTTCGATTCGCTGAATTATAAACAAGTGCTGAAACGGGGATTCGCCATTGTGCGCGACGCGCAAGGCCGCGTCATCCGCTCTGTGTCGGACGCGCCCGCCGCCGCTAGCCTACAATTCCATGATGGTGACGCGCCCTTGGGCGCTACCGCTGCGCCAAAACCGAAAAAACCTAAACCCGCTGCACCGCCGCTACAGCAAGAGACGTTGTTTTAATCCCCTCCGGCAAGCCGTGACTGGGGGTGTTGTTTTCCGCTAATGCCTGACAGCGCTCGGCCTCATCGACACTCCGATACGGAATGCTGCGCAAATCTAACCGCTGCAACTGTTCTCGGGTGATGCGATTTACAATTTCCGCCCGCGTAATTGTGATCTGCTCTTCCTGCAATTCTCCGCGATTACGCATCGCAACTAATTCATCATCTGTATAGAGCAAGGGATAGCGATAGCTATCATCCGAAGGCATACGCAACACACGCATGGTCACTTTCGAGCGCTCCATGCCGCCAATAAGCTGATGAAAATCTTGATGCGTTTGTAGCGGCTTCCACTGATTACCGTACGCATGCACATGCGTGATGATATCACCCATTCGGATATCTGCCTTTTTAGCCGGGGTATCCATCGCCGTCGTGACCGGACTGACCTGTAGCCCAAAAATGGTGCTACGCTCTAGCTGCACACCCACGC
>DDZS01000015.1 GCA_002346425.1 Alphaproteobacteria bacterium UBA3002 | reverse complement strand
GGGTCATTGCTCGGCAGGCGGTCTGTTTTAGTAATGATCGTATCTAACGCATCCTTATTTTCAGTCGCCTGCCACTCGGTGATCCGCCCATCGACGATATCATAGGTGATATCGCGCACGACTTCTTTTTGACCGACGATTTTATGGCCGCCTTTGGCGACAATCCGCCCATTGACGCTGGTTTTGACCGGCGCGCTGAACATTTCCGATCCGGGCAGATTGCGCCGGACCATGGAATTGGCAAAACTATGGCCTTCAATTGAAAAGCGTAGATCCGTGCCGTCACTATTTGTGATATGCATTTCTTTCCCAGCATCCAGCGCCTGAATCAGCTTGGCCTGCGCCTGCTCGATGGCTTCCCACGGCTGATCGCAGGCTTCCAGATACAATGTCTTATAGGGTTCATACTCCATCTGATCGAGTGCCGCTTCATAGCGCGTTGGTAAATAGGTCAGAATCCACGGCTGATAATTCGGATGATTAAAATCTTGCCGCCGTTTGCCTTCGGCAGCAAAAAAGCTATCTGAAGCCGCTTTCCAGCGTTCTAGCCGCTGCGTTTCCTGCGCAGGTGTTAAAATCTTACTCGGCTCGGCTGTGGTCCGCAGGGCGATAATTTTATCAGTCCAAAGATCGCGATCGCGATACCAATCGACCAGCTTCGTTAATTGCGCATCGCTGGAGTGGTGCATGAGCAAATCCGTAAATTCCGTATCGGACACCCGGCATTCCACCGCAATATTCTGCCGAAAAAATTGGTCGGTAAGCGTTTCCACTACTTCTTTGGCAAAAGCGTCCGCGCGGACTTCGACATGTTCCTGCGGCTTTGCTTCAATAGACTTCAATAAATGCGCGGCGATTTTATCTTTGCTTACGCCACTTTTTGGAAAGGTAAAGTGCTCGCGGCTATCGGCCTGCCATGCGGGTGGCGTAACACTGGCGAGATATTCCCACAAAGCACGGTCATGACCGTGCCCAGACATGCAATACATTTCCAGCCGCTGCGTGATATGTGCAACGTGCAGGAAATCTGCGCTATCCGGCAAATGCGATTGCGACTGCAACCGCTGCCATTCCATGTCAATTTCGCCGATCAGCCCCGCCATGGCAGGTGCTGATTCTTTCAGCTGCTGTAAACGTGAACGCTTTTCACTACATAACATATTAAAGGATGAGGTCACACGCAGCTCCTGAAAAAATTTTTGCTACCCTAGTGGGAAATCGGGCATGCGGTGTGAAGATTCGATGACATTCTGCCCCTACAAAAGCCTGCGAGTAGAGGTAATTAGCGGGAGGCATGCAACGAAGATTGAAAAAATTTCGCTAATTGACTAGAGATAAGAAATTCGCAAAAAAGCGGTTTTTGTTTACAGAAAATTAGGATTTTCATGGCATATTGGAAGAATAGAGACACGAAAAAGCGGGAGGAACAACCCGCGAGCGCATCGGCAAGCCGCCGCCCGATCCGGGCGGCTACAGAGGTTCCCGCTTTTTCGACTCTGGCCATGGCTGGAGGCACACAATCGGATACGTTGATTGCTGAGCCGAAGGTCAAGGTCAAACGCCCCTCCTTTTACCGGGTGGTGCTGCTGAATGACGACTACACACCGATGGATTTTGTGGTGACCATTTTGGAAACCATTTTTCGCAAAACGCACGAAGAGGCGGTTCAGGTCATGCTGGAAATCCATCAGAAAGGAGCTGCGGTCTGCGGGGTTTTTACCCGCGACATTGCAGAAACCAAGGCCGATCAGGTGGTCGAGGTTGCACGGGTCAACGATTATCCGCTGCAATGCGTGATCGAGCCAGAATAACGAAGTGAGAAATTAAAAGGCGGCTAACGCCAGACGATTAGAGAGGCAGGCACACATGTTATCGCAACAGTTGGAACAAACGCTACACCGCGCGCTGAAAGTCGCGCAGGAGCACAGTCATGAATATGCGACGCTGGAGCATTTGCTCTATGCGCTCAGCGACGATCAGGACGCCAGCGTGGTTTTGCGCGGTTGCGGGCTGAATCTGGCTGAACTGAAAGACAATCTTTCTGCCTTTATGGATAAAGACTTGCGGTCCATCGTCACCAGCAATGTCGAAGAAGCCAAGCCTACGGCTGGGTTTCAGCGTGTGATTCATCGCGCGGCGATTCACGTACAGTCCGCCGGTAAACACGAAGTGACTGGCAGCAATGTGCTCGTGGCGCTCTTCTCTGAACGCGAGAGCCATGCGGTCTATTTTCTGCAGGAACAGGGCGTCAATCGGCTCGATGTCGTCAATTATATCAGCCATGGCATTGTGAAATACGGTGAATTTATTCGCTTGAGCGGCCCGGTTTCCGAAGAAGAGGGCGATAAAAGCCATCGCGAAGAAGAGCTGGATGACGGCTCCATCCGCTACACCCGTTTTGCCAGCGCGACGGAGCAAGAAGAAAAGCAAGACCCGCTGTCTTTGTATTGCATTGACCTGAACAAAAAGGCGCAATCCGGCAAGACCGATATTCTGGTCGGGCGCGAAGAGGAAATTGAGCGCACCGTGCAGGTTTTATGCCGTCGCACCAAAAATAATCCGCTATATGTCGGCGATGCCGGGGTCGGTAAAACGGCGATTGCCGAAGGGTTGGCGTTGCGCATTACACGCGGCGAAGTGCCCACCGTTCTACAGAAAGCGGTGATTTTTTCGCTCGATATGGGCGCACTTCTCGCCGGTACCCGCTATCGCGGCGATTTTGAAGAACGCATGAAAGCGGTGATTTCTGCGATTGAGAAATTACCCAATGCCGTGCTCTTTATCGACGAAATTCACACCATTATCGGCGCCGGATCAACCTCAGGCGGCGCGTTGGACGCCTGTAATCTGCTGAAACCAGCGATGGCGCGTGGGTCGATGAAGGTCATGGGCTCCACCACATTCAAAGAATATAAGCAGCATATTGAGAAGGATCGCGCGCTGGCGCGACGGTTCCAACGAGTTGATGTGAAAGAGCCGAGCCTGGAAGACAGCATTAAAATTCTGCGCGGGTTGAAGCCTTATTATGAAGAACATCACCAGATTCGCTACCAGCCGGCAGCGCTGGAAGCGGCGGTTAATTTGTCTGCCCGCTACATCACCGATCGCAAATTACCGGATAAGGCAATCGACGTGCTCGACGAAGCTGGGGCCGCGCAAATGCTGCTGCCAGCTTCCAAGCGTCGCAAAACAATTACGGTAAAAGAAGTCGAAGATGTGATCAGCAAAATGGCGAATATGCCATCGCGCAGTGTGTCGATGGACGATGCCGATCAGTTGCGCCATCTGGAAGAGACCCTAAATCTGGGCGTCTTTGGGCAAGATCAGGCGATTGCCGAACTCTCTGCCGCCATCAAAATGGCCCGCGCCGGTTTGCGCGAGCCGCATAAGCCGATGGGGTGCTATTTATTGACCGGTCCGACCGGCGTCGGGAAAACCGAAGTCGTGAAACAGTTGGCGTCTGCTTTACAGATGAAACTGCTGCGTTTCGATATGTCGGAATGTATGGAGAAACATTCGGTCGCCGGTCTGATCGGCTCGCCTCCGGGTTATGTCGGACATGAAGAAGGCGGCAAGCTTACCGATGCCGTGGCCCAACATCCCTATTCCGTCGTCTTGCTGGATGAGCTGGAAAAAGCGCATCCGGATGTGTTCAACATTCTGCTGCAGGTGATGGATAACGGCATGCTGACCGATGCCACCGGTAAAGAAGTCAACTTCCGCAACACGATCATTTTGATGACGAGTAATGCCGGCGCCAGCGAATTAAGCAAAGCGCCGATGGGCTTCGGTAAGCAAGATCGCATGGGCGAAGACAAGGATGCGATCAACAAGATGTTCACCCCAGAATTTCGTAACCGGTTGGATGCAATTATTGGCTTCAATGCACTGTCACAAGACGTGATGCACCACATCGTCAATAAGTTCATTCTGGAGCTGGAACAACAACTGTCCGAGCGCAATGTAACCATTACGCTTACGGAACAAGCATTGGATTGGCTGAGTGTTAAAGGCTATGACCCGGCGATGGGTGCGCGCCCTCTGGCACGCTTAATTTCGGCGGAAATCAAGAAACCGCTCGCGGATGAAGTCCTGTTTGGACAATTGGCCAAAGGCGGTGGCGTAGTCATCGACATTGCCGATGAGAAACCGGTATTCCGCTTCAAAAAAGCGCGAGGCACCAAGAAAGAATCGGCCGGACTCGAAACCGCATAATGCATATCATCATGATGACAGACTATCTAAAGCGGGGGGCTGAGGCCTCCCGCTTACTTGTTATAATGAGCACGGTGGCGTCATGCCTCAGTATGCCAGCCAACGCGCAGCAAATCCGTGTATTTTATTCTTCTGGGACGGGCTTTATCGTCTCGAAAGACGGGCATGTGATTACGAACGCGCATGTGGTGCGCGGCTGCGCTTCGCCGCAAGTGGAACTGCGCGGCGCCATGCAAGGTTCAGGACGCGTCATTGCGCGTGATGATGCAAATGATCTGGCACTGATCGATACCTCGCAACATCCTGACACCTATGCCTATCTTTCTGCCGATACGCGCACTGTTAAACCCGGTGAAGATGTTATGGTCATGGGCTACCCGCTCGAGGCAGCGCAGACCGGCGAATATGCGATTGCGATGGCCGAGGTCATTGCCGATAAAGGTCCTACAGGGGAAGCGCAATGGATGCAGTTTTCATCGTCAGCACAACAAGGCAATAGCGGGGGACCGCTGCTGGATTCCTCCGGCCATGTGATAGGCGTAGTCACCGGCAAGACCGATTTGTTCGAGGTCAATGAAACCATGCGAACCCGCAAATATCTTTCATCTTCTGACATTGCGGTCGCCCTGCCCATTCTGAAAGCCTTTCTGGATGATAACCGCATTCGCTACACCACGCGCCCTGGCGGCACACGGCGCAGCGGCGGATGGATGGAGAACCGAGCCCGTCAGTTTATCACAAATATCCGTTGCGAAACCGGCCGCGAAGTGTCCTGATTGCCACGCTTCACCGCCCACACCAAAAACCGATAGAATCTTTACATTAAAGTCTGGGCCAAGCCTGAGGTGCATGGTATAGATATACCCCTATGCTGTTTCTGATCGGAATTGTAGTGACCATGGTGATGGTCTTTGGCGGATTTGTCCTTGCAGGGGGTAAATTCGGCATCATTATCAAAGCCTTACCCTTTGAGTTAATGATGATTGGTGGCGCGGCTATGGGCGCCTTTATGTGTAGTAACAAGTCGTCCGTTGTCAAAAAAACGCTTAAAAGTCTGAAGCTCGCCTTCGGCAACGGCAAATGGAAACAGCAGGATTATGCCGATCTGCTTGCTTTGCTGTTTACGATCCTGAAACTGGTGCGCTCTAAAGGGATGATCGCGCTTGAGCAACATATTGAAAAACCCTCCGAAAGCCCGATATTCTCGCAATATCCGAAAATCGCCGCCGACCATTTCGCGGTGGATTTCATCTGCGACACGTTGCGCATGATGACGATGAATTTCGAAGACCCCCATCAGGTCGAAGACATGATGGAAAAGCAGCTGGAAAAGCATCACCATGAAGTGGCTGCGCCCGCGCATGCCTTACAGACCATGGCGGATGGTATTCCCGCACTGGGGATTGTAGCCGCGGTATTGGGCGTAATTAAAACTATGGGATCGATTGATGCAGAAGTCACAATTCTGGGCGGTATGATCGGCGGCGCATTGGTCGGAACCTTCCTTGGCGTATTCTTAGGCTACACCATCGTTGGCCCCATGGCCTCGAAAATCAATCAGGTGGTCGATATGGACCATCAATTCTATCTGATTATTCGCGATGTGCTGGTTGCGCATTTGCAAGGCAATGCGGCGCAAGTCTCCGTCGAAATTGGCCGCGGTAATATTCCTTCCGTGTACCAACCGACCTTCTTGGAAATGGAAGAGGCGTTATCCAGCGTCAGCGTACCGGGCTAGTTTACCATGGCTGAAGGTGATGAAAAACGCCCGATAATTATCAAAAAGATCAAGAAAGGCGGCCATGGGCATCATGGTGGCGCGTGGAAAGTGGCCTATGCCGACTTTGTCACCGCGATGATGGCGTTTTTCCTGCTCTTATGGCTGCTTTCCTCCGTTGAAGAGTCAAAACTTGAAGGGTTGGCGGAATATTTTACACCCACGATTGGTGTCAAAGACTCCATGGGTATTGGTTTTGAGGGCGGTATCACGGTCAATGAAGATGGCACGAAGAAAAGCGACCGCTCCCCTCCGGGCGTCATCGTAGGCTCTAAACAGCAAGGCGTGGATTCCGAAGAAGTGAAAGACACGATGATTGAATCCGATAAGGATCAAAATCTCTTTGAGCAAGCAGAAGAAGCAATCAAACGCGCGTTCGAATCCGACCCCAACCTGCGCGATTTCACCGAAAACATCGTGATGGAGCAAACGCCGGAAGGCTTGAAAATTGAACTGGTAGATACCGGTAAACATCCCATGTTCATTCCCGGCAGCACCCAATTAAGCGAATTCGGTCGCCGCATTCTAACGCGGATGGTCCCCATCATTGAAGCCATGCCTAATTATATTTCGATCTCCGGCCATACCGATGCCACGCAAATGACGCGTCAGGGATCGAGCTATTCCAATTGGGAGCTATCGGCGGACCGCGCCAATGCCGCGCGCCGTTTTCTGCTGAAACAAGGCGTGTTAAAACAACGTCCGCGCAAAGTGACCGGCTATGCCGCTACCGAATTACTTGAGCCAAACGACCCGAACTCGCCACGCAATCGTCGCATTAGTGTGATTTTACTGCGCGGCGACTACCTCGACCTCGATCCTTCCGAAATGCCCGCAACCCGCGAATTGCTTAGTGTGCCGACCCCGCGTGTGCCGGAAGTGAAATCGGTCGAAGAGGAAGCGCCGAAAGCAGAACCCACGATCACTCCGGCCATTCAGCCGAAAGAGGCGGATATTATACTACCGGGCCAACAGCAAATACCCGCAGATTCCATGCAGACACCGCCGAATATCCCGCAAAATGCGCCCGCGAATCCGCAGACAGAGCCGGTGATTAATCCAGATGTCAAAGCCTCCAAAGAAGAGCGTCGGCTCTTACAGGCTGATCCATCTGAATTTATGGATGAGTAATCCTTATACCCTCTTGAGGTGACTTTAGCGTAAAATTATGGCAGGCTGAGCGTATGTTGATTCGTCCGGTAGCCTTGTCCGATCATGCCGATGTGCTCGCCTTGGCTAAAATTGCTGGCTTTGGCATGACCTCCCTACCCGCCGACGAAGACGTATTACAGGCGAAAATCGCCCGCTCTGTCGCCTCCTTTGCCAATGACCCCAAACACAAAGGTAACGAAGCCTTTTTATTCGTGATGGAAGATCCGGCGACGGGTTCTGTAGTTGGCACCACCGGCATCAAAGCCCATGTGGGACGCAATCAGCCGTTTTATTCGTATAAAGTCTCCACTATCACGCAGCAATCGCGCGATTTAAACCTGTTTTCCAAACACAAGATGCTGCATGTCACCAATGACCTGACTGATAGCAGCGAAATCGGGTCATTATTCTTAAAACCGGATTACCGCCGTGACCGGCTAGGCCGCGTCCTTTCGCTGTGCCGTTTCCTGTTTATGGCGCCGCATTTGGACTATTTCGGTGACCAGGTAATTGCGGAGATGCGCGGCGTGCATGATCGGCGCGGCAATTCGCCTTTTTATGATTCTATCGCGCGCCATTTTTTTGAGATGGAGTTTTACAAAGCCGATTATATCAATGCCACGCAGGGCAATCAGTTTATCAATGACTTGATGCCCAAATATCCCATTTATGTCAGCCTGTTACCCGAACGCGCGCAGGATGTCATCGGTGAGCCCAATCAGGCCTCGGCTCCCGCTTACGCCATGCTTGAGAAAGAAGGCTTCCGCTGGCAGGGCTATATCGATATTTTCGATGGTGGGCCTACCTTGCAAGTCGCGCCTGAACAGATTCGCAGTCTGCGAGAGAGCAAATGCGCCGAAATCAAAGCGATTGACGATAGCTTAGATACCGGCCGCCACATCGTCACTACCGATGGTTTCGCCGATTTCCGCGCCTGCGACAGCCGTTTGGCCGTGAATGACGATGGCCGTGTGACGATATCCAGCCGCGCGCAAAAAGCCCTTCAGGTGAGTCCGGGTGATATGGTTCGTTATTTGGCGTTATAAGGGTAAGGTCATGCAGTATATTGATGGGGAATGGCAAAGCGGCACGGGGAATGAACTACGCTCCCTTAGCCCCTCCGATTTAAGCGTCGTCTGGCAAGGAAAAACGGCAGAAACCCAGCAGGTAGAAGCCGCCGTGGGTGCCGCGAAAAAAGCTTTCGCATCATGGTCACTGATGGCTTTTGAAGAGCGTTTGGCAATACTACGCCGCTTTCGTGACCAGCTGGAATCGCATAAAGCAGAATTATCGTTACTGATCAGTCGCGAGACCGGCAAAGTGCCGTGGGATGCAGATGGCGAGGTGGCGGCGACCATCGGAAAACTTAAATTTACTGAGCTGGCCTATGCCGAGCGCACTCCACAAAAAACCACCGAAATGCAAGGATTCTCTGCGCAATTGCGGCATCGTCCGCATGGGGTTATGGCGGTATTTGGGCCCTATAACTTTCCGGCTCATCTTCCTAACGGGCATATCATGCCAGCCCTGTTAGCAGGGAATACGGTCGTCTTCAAGCCGAGCGAGCAGACCCCAGCCGTTGCAGAATGGATAGTCAGGCAATGGGAAAGCGCCGGATTGCCAGCAGGCGTGCTCAATCTGGTGCAAGGTGAGAAAGAAACCGGCGTGGCCCTCGCGAATGCTGACATTGATGGGCTATTATTTACCGGCAGCTCTGCGACCGGCCAAGCGCTGCATCGCCAATTTGCTGGTCGCCCCGAAATATTACTCGCGCTTGAGATGGGCGGAAATAATCCGCTTATCGTGCATACTATTTCCGATATACGCGCGGCCGTTGTCGAAACCCTTTTATCCGCCTTTACGGGTAGTGGACAACGCTGCACTTGCGCGCGACGGTTGATTTTAACCGCCCAATCGCCTGTGGATAAATTTGTTGAAGAGCTCATAAGAATGGCGGATTTCCTGCAGATAGGCAGCTATGTGGACAGCCCGCAACCTTTCATGGGCCCTCTCATATCCAATCGTGAAGCCGAGCGATTGCTTACTGCGCAATCGTTTTTAATTGAGGCGGGTGCTACTGCACTCTTGCCGTTGCGGCGCCTGCGTGAAGGCCTGCCGTTTATCAGTCCCGGCATTCTCGATGTAACGGATATCGAGCCACCTGACGAAGAATATTTTGGGCCGTTGTTAACGCTAACCCGCGTCAATTTACTGAATGATGCCATAAAAGAAGCTAATCGCACTAAATTTGGCCTGTCAGCTGGCATATTTAGCGATAATCCGGAGGATTTCGCCTATTGTTTGCCGCGCTTAAAAGCCGGTATCGTCAATTTTAATAAGCAAACGACCGGCGCCAGTGGTATAGCGCCATTTGGCGGTATTGGTTGCAGCGGCAATCATCACGCGGCGGGCTATTATGCGGCGGATTATAGCGCTTATCCCGTCGCATCTATGGTGAGTGAGCAGCTACAACTCCCAGCCTCGCTTCCACCCGGATTCGTGGTGTGACCGAAACCATCCTGCAAATCGAAGGATTAGTAGGGCCCACGCATCATTATGCAGGGCTAGGTTCCGGCAATCTTGCATCTGCTACGCATGCCAATCAAGTAGCCAGCCCGAAGCAGGCTGCGTTACAAAGCCTGGAGAAAATGCGCTGGTTAAGCGATCAAGGTGCCGAAGTTGTTGTGATGCCGCCGCAATGCCGTCCGCGATTAGATATTCCAACGCGTTTAGGAATGACGAGAGGCGTGCAGGAAACCCTAACCGAATTGGCTGAATCCTCCCCTACCTTACTACGGGCTATATGGTCGGCCTCATCGATGTGGGCAGCGAATAGCGCAACGACCACTTTAACTCAGGAAGGCCATCTTCATATCACGCCTGCCAATCTATTGGGATCAATGCATCGCGTGATCGAAGCGCAAGAAAGCTTTAACTATTTTTCGCAATTATTTACCAAATATGACGATGTTTCGGTTCATCCCGCTATTCCCGTCAGTGCCACACAAGCAGATGAAGGGGCCGCGAATCATATGCATTTGTCGAACCCACATAGTGACGAATCGGTAGATATTTTTGTGTATGGCGCATCACCAGCCAGTACGTATTTTCCTACGCGTTTTGTTCCACGCCATATGCGGCAAGCGAGCGAACTGATCATTCAGAATCATGACTTGGATTCAGAGCGGTGTTTTCTCTGGCAACAACACCCAGACGCCATCGATGCGGGGGTATTTCACAATGATGTTATTGCATTGTCGCATCGCGATTTATTAGTGTGCCATGAAAAGGCATATACCAAGCAAACGGATAAACTGCATACGTTAAAAGATGCCGCCCCATGGGTGAAAGACCATATTATTACGGGTACGGAATTACCCCTGAATCTCGCGGTTAAATCATACTTTTTCAACGCACAGCTTGTCACCGGACATAACGACAAAACGCTGATCATTTTCCCGCAAGAATGCTCAGTTATTCCGGAGGCAAAATATTGTTGCGACCGGGTAGCTGAACTGGTGCACAGCATTCATTTCATGGATCTGAAACAAAGCATGCAAAATGGCGGGGGCCCCGCCTGCCTCCGTTTGCGTATGCCCGTGTTAAAGCGTCATGTTAAAGTGCTTTCGCCTTCGTTGCGTTACTCGGTCCGTCTACACCAACAGCTCGCTCAGATCGTAGAAAAATACTACCCAGACACCTTTTCCGTAGAGGATTTAACCTCTGCGGAGCAGGCAGAAAAAGCACTCGAATGTTATCACCTTCTCTATGCCGTTTTAAAACTTAAGCCTTATAATCCTGTGTGATGCACTATTAACAGTGTTAATACTTTTATCTTAAGATTTCTTCACGGAACTGTCACACACAGAATAGGTAAAATTTTATATATTAGAATTATGAGATGACGGGGCGCGAGGTAAACGCCTTACAGCGACCCGGCCATATCATACCTCCCTAATCACATTCAACGGCGCGCAAGCGCCGTTTTTTTATGCTGGAAGCGACAGATCCCCGCTGGCAAGCCGCATCAGAAATAAGGCAGAAAGCCGTGCACGTTGCACTAAAGAAGCGAGAATCACATATTCCTGATCGGAATGGATATGCGCGCCGCACACCCCCAATGTATCGATATTGGGTAGACCATGCGCCCATAGATTGTTCCCATCGCAGCATCCGCCGGTCGCTTTCCAGCGGACGTCCTGCCCCAGTTGGGCGCCACAGGCCTGCATAGCCTGAAACAATACCTCAATCGGTGGCGCCATAGGCTTAGGCGCGCGCGTAAAGGTGCCATGGCGATATAGGCTCCCGTTACCCCAATGTTCCAATGCGTTCTCAATTAGGCTCAGCTGAGTTAAAAGCCATTCCTGCTGCTCGGTAGAGGTGACGCGCACATTGAACCGTACCAACGCCAAATCTGGCACCGTATTCAGCGCCCCCCCGCCTTCGATTTTGCCAATATTGAGTGTCAGGCCGTCTTGTTGCCCATTGAGCGCATGTAAACGCGTCACCAGCTCTGCAGCACGGACGATGGCATTGATACCCTGATCGAACTCTCGGCCCGCATGGGCGGCTTTTCCGCGGATGACATAGGTAAAATTACCGCTGCCTTTTCGCGCACCAGCTAACGTTCCGTCGGCAAGGGCTGGCTCGTAAATCAACCCGATATCGCAGCGCTCGGCCGCTTCTTTCAACAGGAAGTCCGAACTTTGCGAGCCAATTTCCTCATCCGGATTAATCAGCACCTCCCAACCTATGTTTTCGGCCCAGGGACTACGTTCCAGCGCTTCCAACGCCTTCAGCATGACGACCAGTCCCCCTTTCAGGTCAGCGACGCCGGGGCCATTCAATGCCGTGACATCATCATTATAAATCGGTGTCTGGAAGGGATGGTCTTTGCCAAACACGGTATCCATATGGCCCCCGAGAAACACCTGAAATGGTGCGTCTGGGCGTTTTCGTACACGCAGTGCTTGCCCGACCGGCATCCTATGCACCGATCCGTCGGCGCTAACCGCCTCTAAAGGTGGCAAATCGAGGCTTTCCATCTCCCCATGTAGCCAGAGAAAATTATCCGCCAACGCCTGATGCATGCGCGCCAGCCCTTCCAAATGATAACTACCAGAATTAATGCGCGACCATTGCTCGGTCAGGTGAATCATGTGCTGTTCTTGGCTGTCGATCCAGTCAAGATACGGATGAAACGCCTCCATCCGCTGCTATTCCGGCTTGTTAGCGGCGATAAATTGCTGCAACGCATGCTCAAAACGCTGCAGGCCTTCGCTCATTTCTGCTTCAGTAATACTGAGCGGCGGTAAAAAACGACAGACATTAGGTCCGGCTACCAGCACGAGCACTCCCGCTTGCCGCGCCAGTTCAGAGATATCGCCCGCTTTTGTCTGATAGGCTTCGCTCAGTTCCGCGCCGATCATCAAGCCGCGGCCACGAATGTCGCTAAAGCATTGATATTTGTCATTGATGGCAATTAGCGCTTCGCGCAGTTGTTCCGCGCGCATCGGCACATTTTTCGCAATTTTCTCATCTTGCAGCAGTTCCACCGATTTAAGCGCCACCGCCGCCATCACGGGATTGCCCCCAAACGTCGAACCATGGCTACCGAACTGCAGCGTTTCTGCTGCTTTGGGGCCTACCAGCATCGCGCCGATGGGTAATCCACCGCCTAGCGCTTTCGCGAGCGTCATGACATCCGGCGCAATCCCATCGATCATATGCGCAAACATATCGCCAGTCCGCATCATCCCGCATTGAATCTCATCGACCACCAGTAAAGCGCCGACTTCATCGCATAATTCACGTAACAGTTTTAGAAACCCGGGCTTTGCGGGCACAACCCCACCCTCACCCTGCACCGGCTCAACTAAAATAGCGCATGTGTTTTCGTCTACCAATGCACGAATCGCCGCTTCATCGTTGAACTGATCGCAATAAACAAAACCGCCCGGCAGCGGTTCAAACCCTTCCTGATATTTGGGTTGGGCCGTGGCCGTCACCGTCGCCAAGGTTCGGCCATGAAACGAGCCTTTAAACGTAATAATGTTGCGCTGTTCGGGGCTGCGCCCTTGGTCGGCCGCGTATTTGCGACATAACTTGATCGCGGCTTCGTTGGCTTCAGCGCCGGAATTACATAAATAGACCCGCTCCGCAAATGGAGCGGCCCTAACAAGCGCTTCTGCCAATAAAATCGGCGGCTCGGTATAGAAAATATTGCTGGTATGCCAGAGTTTATCCAGCTGATCGACCGCGGCTTGCTTGAGCTGCTGTTGATGATGGCCTAAGCCACAGACGGCAATGCCGGAGCCGAGATCGATGTAATCTTTCCCTTCCAAATCGAAAACGCGCGCGCCTTCGCCACGATCAAGAATCATCTCGCGCGGGCGATAATTAGGGACATAATATTGCTGGCCTTTTGCGACCAGACGTGCGGTTTTTTCGGTAGGATTTTCGGTGTTATGAGACGTATAAGACATGCCCAGCAGTATAGCGTTTCCATTAAGAGAGGCAACGGCTTTAAATATTAATTATTTTAGTCAAATCAGCTATATTTTTAACTTTTTGTTAACATATAACTGGCACAGTGAAGAGGAATTTGGTTTGGTCATTCTACCATTTCACATTCCACACTCACTCTTTCCTTAAGCCCCGCTTCGGCGGGGTTTTTCTTAATTAAAAGGCAGGTAATTCATGCGATACGCGGTGATCTCGTTCCATCGCAGTGCGGATCTCTGCAGGTACTTCCGCCTCTTTTCCCCAGGCTAATATCTCGCCGAAGTCCTGTAACGAAAAAGGTTGCCCGCTCGCTTGGGCGGCTTTTAACCCTTTGGCTTGCAAGACACTCATTTTGAGATAGGCCCAATAGGGCGTTGCATCGGCCATCTGGCCTTTACAAAGCAGGATAATATAGCTTTGTTCGCCAATAGTCGGCATTAGATGCGACTCAGGGGTTGCCCATGCACGCGTTCCAGCCGTGCTAATTCACGTTCTTGCGCATTTTTTGTGTGATTTACTTCTAATTTGCCTTGAATCCAGTCCGCGACTTCCCAAACACCACACGCGCCTAAAAATCCTAATAGTGGGGCAATCGCGTCGCTCACCGTCGCCCCGCCTAAGCGCGAGAGTCCGAAATCCGTGCCTGTCGTCTCTGCTAAAGAACCGCCTAAAGCGCCGCTGGTCAGAATATTCAGGCCTGTTGCCACGCATGCGACCGCCGTCGCTGCGATCGCCACTTTCGTGACCAGCTTCACCACTTGCATCGTGCCAATGGTCACAGGGCCGAGAATTTCCAACAGTTGCTCCTTATTTTTGCCAGATTTAAGCAAATGGTAACAAGTTTGTGTGACAGTTGCATGACATTTTGCCTAAACTCTTGGAAAAGGGAACCTATGCAGCAACCGTTCAAAGTCAGATTCTGGGGAGTGCGCGGCAGCGCGCCGACACCCGGGACCAACACGATCCGCTATGGCGGCCAGACATCTTGCGTGGAAATGCGCTGCGGCGATCAGGTACTGATTTTCGATGCCGGCACCGGAATTTTCCCGATGGGTGAGCAGCAAGATTTAAAGAAAATGCAGCTTTTCCTGTCGCATACCCATATCGACCATATACTCGGCTTCCCTTTTTTCAGCCCTGCCTATCAAAAAGGCATGGAACTCGATATCTGGGCCGGGCATTTGAAAGCGGATGGCTATAATCTGTATGACACGTTGTCTCGCGTGATGTCGCCACCGATCTTTCCGCTGACACTCGATTTCCTGAAGGCCGATATTCGCTATCACGACTTTAATGCTGGGGAAACTCTGACGCATTTGACAGAGCATGGGATAGAAATTCAGACTCTTCCTCTAAATCACCCTGATCGGGCGACGGCCTATCGTGTCAATTACGCCGGTCACAGCGCGTGTTACGTTACCGATGTCGAACATATACGCGATGGGCTGAATCAGGCCTTGATCGCTTTCATTCGCGATGCCGACGTATTTATTTACGATAGCACCTTTGACGATGCATCTTTTGATCGCTTCGTTGGGTGGGGCCATTCGACCTGGCAGGAAGGCGTGCGCTTAGCTGAGGCGGCGAATGTGAAGTCGCTTGTGCTCTTCCACCATGATCCGAATATGGGAGATAACGGGCTAGACGAACGGTTAGAGAAGCTTCGTAGCCTTCGCCCCAATCACACCGATTATGTGGCCCGCGAAGGCTTAAGCCTCGTCCTCAACCCTTAAAATTGCAGCTTACGCCCTTCCGGCAAAGCAGCATCTTCTTTCGCATCGGCAAGCGGTGGCAATATTTCGTGCGTTTGCACCTGCTTAAGCTGTGCGCGCAATTGCTGTTTCTCACGATCTAGTTTTTCGCGCTGTTCCAGCAGACTACGGATCGTCACCACGAAGGTTCGAAACGCACCGCGCATGATCGGCTCCAGTAATTTAACCTTCTCTTGAAATCCCGCGCGCGTGATGACGAGAAAACCGCAATCCTCTTTGGCCGACACGGTGGCATTACGCACATCGGAATTGATCAGCGCCATCTCGCCAAATGCCTCGCCTTCACCCAGCTCGCTCATATGACGCTGCCCGTTACTGTCCGTATGCGTTACCAACACTTTTCCATAGCAAATATAAAACATGCCTTCGTCAGCACTTTCATTTTGCTCAAAAATAATCTCGTCTTTCTTGGCAAACCGGTTTGGCATAACCTGCATAATGCACTCTCCCGTATCGTGTTTTCCCTTACATTCCTGCATCGCATAATTTTGTAAAAAAATACAGGGGCGATTAACACTTTTTTAATAGCCCTTCGGTATTCTTGTCGTAATCAGGGAGACAAAACCTATGGCAAAATCAAAAACAACGCCGGTTTCGGCATTCACACGCTTCTGTTATATGCTTAGCATTACTGGCATGGCGGTGTTCGCGGCATATTCGCATGTACATGCGGAATCACTGTCAGCAAAACAGGCGCGGTTCGATAGCCTCTATCAGGAACTGATGGCCAATCCGACCGATGTGGACAAAACGCTGGAATATTCGAATCTTGCGGTAGAAATGGGTGATTACGAAGCCGCCATCCCACCGCTGGAGCGTTTGTTGATCTCCAATCCGGATACGCCGAAGCTAAAACTGGAAATCGGCATCCTTTATTATCTCTTAGGCTCCAAAGATGTGGCGCGCAGCTATCTCGAAGAAGCGACGCAGGCGAAACGCGATGGCAGCATGCCGAAACCGGAAATCATCGCGGGCGCCAACGAATATCTACAAAAATTATAATTCGACTAGTATCAGGGGGAATCTGTCATGCGTGACATTACTGCACTCAATTTCGCTGCGTTTACCGCGGTCACTTTATTAAGCTCAGCGACATTCGCAGCGACACAGGTCGGTGTCGTGGGGGCAGCAAATCCTACGGTGACCGTACGTGCCGAGGACGGTAGCACCCGTGAGATTAAAAGCGGCGATAAGATTTACCTGAACGATACGATCCTGACCAATGGCCAAGGCTCGGCGCAGATCATGTTTGAAGACAAATCCGCCCTGACCGTTTCGCCCAATTCGGAAGTGGTGATTGATACATTCGTCTACAATCCCGAAAGCAAGAACGGGACGATGACGCTAAGCTCCGCCAAAGGCGCGTTGCGCTTTATCGGCGGCGCGCTAACCAAGCAGAAGCCCGTCAAGATTACGACGCCTGTTTCCACGATTGGTATTCGCGGCGGCATCGCCGATACCTTTGTCGATGCCGGTGGTAAAACCGATGCAATTTTCGTCTTTGGTAAAGAATTAACCATGCAGGGCAATGATGGTGGCGCACCCGTAAGTGTGACCGCCTTCGGACAAGGCTTGGGCGTGAATGCTGGCGGTGGCGCGCCAATTGCCCTGCCCCCGGCCGTTTTACAAAACCGTATGAGCAATTCCCCGACCCGCGCCGCTACCAATGCCGCTCTACCCTCCTCGGGCACAAATACGATTGAACAAAAAATGGAACAAAAAGGATCCGCAGCGGATCGCACCGCAGGCGGCACAGCATCCAAAAGCTCGGATGGCGCGTCTAACAGCGGCACTAAGCCAGGTACAACAAGTCAATCCTCCACCACGAGTACATCTAGTGATGGCACGTCATCTTCTACCAGCAGCGCTAATGCTACGCTTAGCAACGATAAGCCAGTGGTCACCGTGGATGTAGAGTCCGGCGGCACGGCACAGGAAGATGTGCGTTCCGGTGTCAAAAATTTCGTCGAAAAAGGCGGTGACGCCAATAATGACGGCAAGCTCGATTTCCAGATCGCCACTCCCGGCGATCGTAATAGCGGCAACGTCATAAATGACTTCATTAATTTCATCAATGGGGCCGACAAAGATCTGGTTAAAAACAGCAATACGACTACGGTGAATGTCACCACGCCGGTCACCCCAGTGACGCCCGTAACCCCGAGCCAGCCCGGAGGCAATCAAACCCCGCCCGCAGGGGGCAATAATGGTGGCACCACGAACCCTCCGGCAGGGGGAAATACGACCCCTCCTCCAGGCACGAGCAACCCGCCGACTGCTCCCATTGTAGATAACAACCCGCCAACGCCGAACCCACCGCCACCAACGCCTACCCCACCAACAGCCAAACCCACTGTAGTTGCGGATATCTTCTCTATTCCAGAAAACGACACCCAGAGCTATAACCTGCTTTCAAACGATACCGGCAATACACTCCTGATTAGCGAAGTAACGGTAGATTCAACGCAATATACTATGTACGAAACCTTGGATGGGGGCGGCAGTACCATTTATAGTATCCAAGAGGAGAGCGGTGGAAGCGGAGTGATGGTTGATCAAAATGGTCATGTCACTACTTGGCTTTCCGGTGATTTGGCCCCTGGCGAACAACGTCATATCAGCTTCTCTTATACGGTCAGCGATGAGAATGGCCAGACTGCCTCCAACACTGCCGAAATCACATATGTCGGGACAGACTTCTTCGGCAATCAAACCGCGTGGGATACGAATGGGCCTGCCGTACTACCATGGCACACCACGGCCAATGGCGGTCAGGGCTTACCTGTTACCCATCGCGGGCAGTTTTTCTTGCAAGACACCGATGGCGGCACCCCCACTAAAGAACGCGCCAAAATAACAGCTACGATTGACCCATCAACATCCAATTTTCATTTCCTCATGGAATCGAAAGAAAAAGATGGAACTGCTGTTTCTCCCTCCTCAGAAAATTATGTGATTGGTTCGTTGATCAATCAAGGGTCGGCCACCAATAACCTGTCCGCGGGTTACAACCCCCTTATTTCGTCCAACAACGTGTTCGAAACCAGCGAAGGTATTGAAGATACTACGGTAGGGTTTAAAGGCGTCAGCCTAAGCACGGCACACAATGCGTTTAACTATTACGCAATGCAGTGGGACGCAGATCAGGACGCTGGAAACCCTGATGATATCTTCTATATAAATGGCTATCTTGGTACATCCCTAGTGCAGCATGGGTTTAATGGCACGCTCGATAACACCACCGTGCGCGCTAATCTGGAATATATGTATTTTGATACGAAAGCATTGGCGGCAAATCAGCCCATTAACAGCGGTATGCCGACACAGCGCCTCATTAATTATAGCTTTTTGCCAGACCTGCATGGACATTTGGATTCTGGCGGAGACCCGGAATTTGGCATCTATAATTATAATAGCTGGAATTCCAGCGGCTGGCTGACGAATTCGCCAAGCGATGGTTATCTTGCCGGGGCCGCAAATTCAAACCGTATGGGCTTGCTGGTGGATTGGGGTTACAAGCGCTATATAACCAGCTTTGTCGATTTTATGGGCAATACATATGGCAATGCCACCGATCCAACCCCAACGATGATTGCCGCTTTTGGGAACGTCAAACCCTCCGGCAGCGTTAATCCAATAGATAATGATGAGCGTATCGGTGGGGATGTGTTGAATGGTAAATTCTATCAATGGAACATGTCCGACCGGGATGAATCTAACGGTATTCATTCGAATGAAATTTCGAAAGTAAAAGGAACCAGCGCGTCGCATTTGGATGAACTCTTTAGTAATCCGCATGCAATAAATGAGGATGAATCACCGGCAGATAATCCGATTAATGCACTGATTTTACAGACGCAAACAACTAATGGCGCCCATGGATCGCAAGCAGCGGTCGCAGATACACGGGCAAATAATCTGTCTCCACAACAAAATATCGGCACAACCGTTTCTGATTATCATGGTTTTACAGGCGGCGTGATTGGAAATAGTAGCACAACTAGTATTGTGACCGGTGAGATGGATATCCTTGTCACTCCTACCCGCATGGGCAGCGCCTCAATCAATGCCTATTCTGGCGCGTACCAAGTCAAAAATTATAATGGGTCTGCTTTAACTTTCGGCGGTTCGGCAGAGAAAGCCGCGCTGCAAAAAGATTATTATGCGTATGAAGATACTGCCCAGAAAGGTGTCCTTATCGCGCCGGGCGGCAATACCAACACAACAATATGTTCGAGTTGTGACTATACGCATTGGGGTGTGTGGGCAACAGATGTGCAAGTGAACGGTAGCAATATGAAAACCGCGATGGTCCCCTATGTGGTAGGTATATTAACTGATAATGATGATACTGATGTTTCAAGTAAGCTTAATACCATGACAACGGATGTTACATTTTCTGGTGGCATTCTGGCCAATGCGACAGATGGTTCAAATAACTTGAAAAATGTCAGTGGAAGCTTCGATGCCAACGTCAATCTGGCCAATCGCGAAATGAAATCGTTTATTGGTGTGGTGGATCACGGCTTCGGCACAGGTGATGGTACTGTCGCCTTTGGGTTTAACGGTAGCGCGGACGCGTATACAGGCACGACCACCGGGCAAACCATCAATGGCATACAGGAAGCTTCGGGACCGATTGATATGACGGCTGCTACAGGTCAATATCTCACCTTCAGCAACAGCGTCGGCGGCATCGATAGTAACGGAGACGCGGTCGCGGCAGATGCCACAGGCCAGGTTTCCGGCGCTTTATTTGGAATGGATTCGACCAATCCGGCAGCCGATATTGGCGGAAATCTGGAGGTGCATGACATAACCAACGATGTTCGGGTGGGCGGTGTCTTCTTAGGCAACCGTTAAATAAAAAGGGAAGCCGTGGCTCCCCTTTCCCCCCTGTCACGCTTTGCGCGTGTTATTAGAAATTCCAGCGAATGAAATATTCGAGATTATGTCCGGCATAGTTGTCCAATTCGACTTTGGTGCCGGTGCGATCTGAGAATTCGGGCGACTGTGTGCCGAAGAAACGGTAACCGCCACCGATCGTGATCGCGGGATAATCGCTAAAGTTATAGGAAATCCCAGCCATAGCTTGGTATGCAAGTACCGTGTCTTCATCGCTGGTTTGAATAGTAATGCTATCGAATTCGTGCTGCGCGACACCAAGACCTGCCCCAACATAGGGTGCCCAGTTGCTGCCCGTGTCGATATCGTAATAGGCATTCACCATCGCGGTGTAGGTCTCAATGCTACCGCCAAATCCGGCAGGCGCGACCACGCTATTCGCCAAATCATCAAAATCCGCTTCGCGATACATCGCCTCAATTTCCACGCGGAACGGCTGAAAATCGTAACCGAGTGTAGCACCGGCAGCGTATTCCAGATCATATTCCAAATCGCCGGCTTTAGCCCCGCCGATATCTAAATCGGTATCTTCCATCCAAGTGAATTCGCCATGTGCTTGTACATACCATGGGCTAGCGATGGCTGTGCCCGTCATTGCTGCGAATAATGCCGCGCTTGTTAGTAAAAATTTCATGCTTCCCCGCTTTGTGATTTCCCGCGCTACTTTGGCCATTCCTACGCCAGTCGACAACCCTTAGATGACCAATTTGTCATCTTTATGCTCTCTTTATGTAAATGTTGCATCCTCGCAACAATGCGGTGTCTATTTTGTCGTCGCCTGAAACACGCCGTCCCAATGCTCCATCGGAGGTTTTAACCGGTAGGCTTCTAAACGTTCCTGATACAAGGCAAGCAACCCATCGATATTGACGTGGTCTATTTCGTGTGCCGCGGTATGACAGAGCGCAATGTAATTTTCAGCTTCATCCCAGTTCTGGCTACGATAGGTTTTGAGTACCTTGTGCCAAAGGGTTTTCACTTTACGAAAGCGCTCGTCTTCCGCCAGACTTTCATCGCCCAATAGCGCAAAAATACGCACAGCTTTGGTTTTGCCTTTCACCATGATGAGATCAAGCTCAAGCGTCGCCATTTCAGGCACAAAGGCTTCGGTCGCGGCGCTAATTACTACCGTGACGCCATAACTCTTGCTTTGTCCTTCCAACCGCGACCCTAGATTAACTTCATCACCCAGCACTGAATAATCAAAGCGTTGTTCTGAGCCCATATTACCCACGCACATTTCCCCGCTATTAATCCCGATACCAATGTTGAGCGGTAAGAAGCTGACCTTTTCTTCTCGCGCTTTCACCCGGCGCTGCTCGTTGATCGCGGCAACGGCATCGATCATTTCTAATGCGGAAATACAAGCATTTTTGGGGTGTTCCGGGTCGTCTAATGGTGCATTCCAAAAGGCCATAATGCAATCGCCCATATATTTGTCGATCGTGCCTTTACGTCTGAGTATCACATCGGTCATCGGCGTTAGAAAACTATTGATAAATTTTGTCAGCTCTTCGGCATTATATTGCTCCGACAGCGTGGTAAAGCCGCGCACGTCACAGAACAGCACGGTCATATGTTTCATCTCACCGCCTAGTTTCAGGCTTTGCGGATCGCGCGCCAGTTTCGCGACCAATGCGGGGGACATATATTGCGAAAAGGCACCCCGCACCTGTTTACGTTGCGCTTCGGAAATAATATAGCGCCGCATCGATTCGGTCAGATACAGCACCGCAATAACCAATCCCGGCGTGACTGGATCGATCAGCAATCCTTCCGTGCGATAGAGATAGAAACTAAGCCATACCGCGCCACAAAGCAGGCTAGCCATCAAACAGGCGCCCCATACCGCGCTTA
The DNA here is from genome assembly GCA_002346425.1 of Alphaproteobacteria bacterium UBA3002. Lineage (GTDB taxonomy): Bacteria > Pseudomonadota > Alphaproteobacteria > Rickettsiales > UBA3002 > UBA3002. The sequence continues at coordinate 4,673 of DDZS01000015.1, read as the reverse complement.
GGCGCGCCATATAAAACATCGCGAGCAATCCACCGAGTACCATGCCCACAATTTCGAGCGCGAATAGCACGCTTGGTCGCGAGAGAAAATGTTGCGCCAATATTTGCTCAACGACCTGCACATGCACCTCTACCCCCGGCAAATCAGCTTTTAGCGGCGTCGCCCGCAAGTCTTTCAACCCGGGCGCCGACGTGCCGTAAAACAAGATATGCCCTTCGACGCGGGAGGGGTCAAAATCCGGCTCCAACACTTCCCAAGCGGGAATATAACGGTCCTGCGTGAAGGGCGTGTAATGCATCAGCATGTTACCCTGGCGATCGACGGGGATTTCCAACTGCCCATTGCGGATAAAGGTAAACTCGCCTGATGAACCACTCTCATCACTGCTGCCCACCATTTTGGCGACATAGCTTTTCGCGCCCTGTAGCACCCGTAAGGTTTCCATCGCTAAGGAAGGCACCACTTCACCATTGATTCCAAGCAAGAGCGGCACACGCCGAATAAGTCCGTCTTCATCAGCCATATTCGTAAAATAACCACTGCCTTCAGCCACCTCGTCGAGAATCGGAAGATTGGTCACCGCGCCGTTATAATGGCCCGCGACATAAGCATACGGATCGGCAACCGCCTCTCCTTCCGCATTACTCGCCCCCACGGCCACCACACTGGCTTTCTTCGGTGGGAGGTTACCGGTCTCCACATTGCTCAACACGTAGCCAGTCACGGCATAGATTTGCGCCAATGCTTCGGCGAAGGCCAGATCATGGTTGGGAAGCGCTTTGATCTGTTCGCGCGCCGTTGCGTCAATCGGCCAGTCCTGCGCCATCGTATCCGGTGAGGTACGATCCGGCTCTGCGAATACAATATCGAAGGCTTGCACGGCGGCACCCAATTCCTGAAGTCGGGTGACCAGCCGCGCCATCAGATCGCGCGGCCAGGGCCACTGCCCTAAACGGCGCAAACTTTCATCGTCGATATCGATGACGCGCACGCCCAGAGGTTCATATGCCCGTGGATAATGCGCTTGATATTGATCGAAAACGATATATTGCAAGCGTTTGATCGCATAGGGCTCTTCAACCTTTAACCAAACCCCCGTCGCTAGCACCAGTAGTGATAGTATAATCGGTATGTAATTGCGTATTCGTTGCGTCATATTGGCGCAGCACCCCCCTAAAAAAAATAGTCGCACTTTTACGTTTTGTTAAAACATTGCGCGTATTGTTGGGATTAAGAAGGCATAATTAACCTCAAAAAACAACTGTGTGGGACCATGAAAACGCTAAACCTATTATTTTTGACGACAACGATACTGGTATCCGGTGCCGCAATGGCGCAAACCGTCCCTAGTGATCCGCGCGGCGAAACGGCGGAACAGACGCTTGACCGGTTAGAGGAAGATACGACGCTAGAAGAACTGCAGGAACAGCAGTCCCGCGAAGAAAGCGCAGAAAGCCCGAAAAGCGAAGCTCAAAAACTAAAATCTATGACTGATAGTGGCATACTGGCGAAACTCCCTTCGGAAGCAAATCTGCAAAAATTAAAAGCCCAGATGCAAGCGGAACCGAACAACCTTGATCATACCTTTGCCTATGCGCAAATGGCCACTGCCTTGGGAAAGCATCAGCAAGCCGCCGAAACCTATGAAGCAATGCTCGCCAAAGAGCCGGGCTTAGCACGGGTAAAGCTGGACCTTGCTGTGAGCTATGTCCAGCTGGACCGTTACGAGGATGCCCAAGCCTTATTGAATGAGGTACTACAGACTGAGCCACCCGAAAGCGTGCGCGCCAATATCGAATCGGTCCTAGCGAAAGTGGGTGCGGAACTGGTGGTGCATGAATGGGGTGGCAATATTACCATTGGAGTGAATTTAGATTCGAACGGTAATTCTGCGCCGGCAGATGATCGCATCGTGATTTTTGATATCAATGTGCCGCTAACTGCAGAGCAACGTGCCCAGCAGGACCTGCAAGGTTTTGTCAGCGCCGGGATTGACCATAGTTATAAACCGCGGGAATGGCGTGGGGAAGATATCTCGGTAAAGTGGGATTCTTCGGTCAACATCTATCAAGCGGAGCAGTCCTCACTGGAAACGCTGGACCTGAAACTGGTTTCTTTCCGCACGGGTCCAAACATTACGTTACCGAAAGAAGCGGTGAATATTCAGCCTTACGTCAGCCATTCGCTGATTTCGCTGGATGAAGAGATTTACCTTCGCAACACCACGGCGGGCGCCGAAGCGAGCTGGCAGGCAACCCCGCAATTGCAGGTGCAGGCCGGAGCGCGGCAAGAGCAACGCGACTTCCAGAATTCCGACACGGTGAGCACCTACGCGGATCGTACCGGCACCGCCACGCAAGCCTCAATCGGCGCGCGTTATCTGGTCAGCAATAACGATATCGTCAACGCGCGTCTCACCCGGCGTTATGAACGCACCCGCCGCGATTATTACGATAATTCGCAATGGCAAGGCTCGCTCGGCTATACGCGCATCCTGCCGATGGATAGTTTCGCCAGCGCCAACACCAGTTACAAAGTCAGCGCGTATGATGACAATGACGCCCTTATCAGCGCCAAACGCCGTCATGACAAGGAGACCGACGTAGGCCTAACCGTGGGCACCAAAATCACTGAAACCATTACCGGAACGATTGGCTACCAATACCGCAACGTCGATTCAAATATTCCAAATTATGACTACGAAAATCACCGCTATTCCGCCGCACTCAGTGCGCGGTTTTAAACCATATCAATAATATTGAGCACGGTTTTTTCTAAAGCCCGGGCAGACGCATTGCGCGGTGCATCGTCCATCGGCCCCATTTCGCCGAACATGGCTCCGGGTTGCAACACCGCGATACGCTCAACACCCCCATCCGCTTGCTCGTGATAAATTTCGATCCGTCCTGAGACGATCACGTAAGCATTCGTTGCTTCATCGCCTTCACGAAACAGAATTTGCAAGGGTTCTAAACTAACGGAACGTGCCATAAACTGGTCTTAGCAAAAGGTACTCACACCGACAACGCTTTTCAGCGCGCAGTGCATATGGCCCCTTTTTGCACACCTTCATAGGCGCGCACCTGCACCTCGCCGCTATGCTGTGCCTGTACGCGTTCGGCAAGAAACTGCGCGATGCATTCCACCGTTGAATCCGTTTGCATTACGCGCACCGCGCGTTTCGGAATCTGCAACTGGAATGTCCCTTGCGGTGCGGTGTAGCCGGTGACCACATGATCGGGTGTTTCTTCTGTAATATCTTCCGCGCTAACCAGATAGGTATAGTTCAACCATTTTGCCGTTTCTTCTTCCAGCGCTGGCGCTTCCTGTCCATGATGCAAAATATGGATTTTCGAGCGATGGCCATGCGCAATCCGCTGGCAATTCCCATCATGCTTTTTGAGTCCATGCACATAATGGTAATAAGGCTGCTGCGTGGTTTCATGCCGTAAGGTTACATCAATCGCTGTCACATTTTCTGGCACTGCGCCCAACAGATACGCTTCCGGATAGCCTGCCAATTCCGCATTGGAAATCCGTTCGCAATCAAGCACGCATTCGGCGACATTTGGTCCTTGATAGCGCCACTGCCCGCCCGCAGCATCCTGCCATATCCATCATTGACCAGTGTGCTCTAGCCCCGGCATTGCCTTGGGAATGATCACGACATGATCAAGCGAGGCATCAATCGCTTGTTTCAGGCGTTTTTTAACCAGTCCGAAATCCATTACCATCGACTGGGCATCCATTGCGCCATGCAGCACCACATCCACAATCCAGCTTTCGCCCACCAGACCATGCTGCGCGTCCATATAGGCGCTATCAATCACGGTTAATTGGTCGACAAAAAGCTGCATAGGCGCGGGTGTAGTGCAGATTGCCTTCAAGGACAACTAAAGACTGACCGCGCCCAGCTCATGCAGTTTTGCTAACAGATCGGTCAGCGGCAGGCCTTTGATGACATCATGATCACCCGCCACATGCGTGAAGAGGTGCCTGCCGTAGGATTCAAACTTATACGTACCGCAGCTTTGCAGCGGTTCATCCAGCGCGATATAGGCTTTGATTTCCGCATCAGTGAGCTGGCGCATCGTAAGCTCGGCAACACTATGGTAGCGCCAGATTTCTTCTTCGCCACGCATGAGTGACAGGCCAACAATCTGTTGATGGCGCTCGCCGCGCAATTGCTGCAACTGCGCGATCGCTTTCGCCTGCGTTTCCGGTTTGTCGAAGACCGTGTCTTCCATCACGCAGAGCTGGTCGCAGCCAATCGTTAAATGCTGCGGATAATCGCTGGCAATTTTAGCAGCCTTTGCCGCTGCCAACGCTTCCGCCAGTTCCGGAAGCGACGCCTGATGGGCTTGCTTGATAGCGTCTTCATCGACACCCGAGGGCGCGACGCTGAACTGTAATCCCACTTGTTTCAGCATTTGGGCGCGTATCGGCGAGCGTGAGGCCAACACCAACGGCGTGGCTTGAGTAACCATTACCCAATATCCGGCGAAGCAATCAAAGACATGAATTCCGCACGCGTGCGCGGGTCTTTCTTGAAAATACCGTGCATGCGGCTGGTTACCGTGGTGGTATCGTGTTTGTGGACACCGCGTGTGGTCATGCATTCATGCTTAACGACGATGACAACGGCCACGCCCAACGGTTGGAGCACCTCTTGA
>DDZS01000037.1 GCA_002346425.1 Alphaproteobacteria bacterium UBA3002 | reverse complement strand
GCCGCAGTTTGGCGACAAAGTCGCGAAATAGCTGCCCGCGATTGGGCTGGTCGATCTGCATGAAATTCTGGGCGAGCGCTTCCGCCGCTAAATTCGGATCGGCTTCGAGCCGGACATAGTCCGCCTCAGATAGCGCCAATGCCTCAGCCGCTTCGTTGGCGGATAACTGGTATTCGTCGCGCAATTGGCGCAGTTGTTCAGCGAAGCGTGTTCGGAATTCTGCAGTCATTCAAAGATGATAGCATGCTGCTCGCCCAATCGCCATAAAAGACTTGCCGCAGCGCAGCAAAAGCTTACTTTAGAGGATATGCGTAGCCATCCATTTATCTCTGTATTCCTGTGTATGGTGCTTGTTGGCGCTTGCACTTTTACTAAGAAGAAACCGGATGTGTGGAACACGTATGACCTGCGCTATCCAGTGCCGAAAGGCTCGCTTGGCCCATCGCGCGCACAACAATACAACCGCTATATCGATAACGACGCGTTTTATACTCCGCCAAATTTCGGGCTCTGCGGCAGTAGCAATATCAACTGTTCTGAGTAGTCGGAATTATTGTCATAGCCGGGCGTGACCCGGCTATCCACAAATTGCTTCATAAAGATCATCCCAGTGCGGATTCAGCTTTTCGATAAGTTCGATCTTCCACTGGCGAGACCAATGCTTGATGTTTTTCTCGCGCTGTATTGCCACCATCATATCTTCGTGGGCTTCATACCATACAAGTTGTTTCAATCCGTAGCGCTTTGTAAATCCATCAACCAGCCCTTCACGATGTTGATGGCAGCGCTGTATTAAGTCAGATGTTACACCAGTATAAAGGGTGCCACATTTGCGATTAGTCATAATATAGACATAAGGCATGCGCAGGCTTGGATCCCCGGGTCAAGCCCGGGGATGACAATGAAAATACTGCATTAGCGCAGTAAATCTTTTTCCAGCGCCAGCGGGCGTTCGGGTTCGAATAGGGCGCGATAGACTTGCAGGTTTTCTAACACGCGCTGGACGTAGTTGCGGGTTTCGCTGAACGGGATAAGCTCCATAAAGGTGAGCGTCTGTTCGATCGAGCGGCCAGGGCGGCCAAAGCGATCGACCCATTGCACGCTGCGACCCGGACCGGCGTTATAGCCCGCGATGGCAAGAATGTAGTTGCCGCTGAATTTATCAATCAGATCGCCCAGATATTGGCTGCCCAGACGCATATTGTAATTGGGGTCGAACAATTGCGCTTCGCTATATGGCACCCCGATTTTATCGGCCGTGCGCCGAGCGGTGGAAGGCAATAACTGCATCAGCCCGCGCGCATCGGCCCGGCTAACGGCTACGGGATTAAACTCACTCTCCTGGCGCGAGATGGCGTGAAGCAGACCAAGCTCTACCGGCAAGCCTTGCGGGTTCACGCGTGGCCAGCCATCGGCGACGAGATGGTTTTTCTCACGCAGGCCATATTTAGCGGTTACCACTTGCGCATAAGGCAGGCCTTTGGATTTGAAGCCTTGCATCAGCGCGGGCAGGGTGCCTTTGGTCAATGCTTCTTCGGAAAGTTTAGCGATAAACGGCGCCGCATCGTAATTCAGCCGCATGTTTAACAGGGCTACGGCCAATTGAAAACGCTCATCCGACTCAAAACTGGCGGAGGTGGTACCAACCGGTGCCGGGAAACGTAACGGCTGGCCGGGGTTTAGCTTGGCATAGGCCAGCTGGCCGTAAAAAGTGGTCGGGTGGGCGGCGGCATTGCGATACCATTGGTTAGCGAGGCTGGCATTGCCTTGCGCTTCGGCGGCACGCGCGCTCCAATACGCGCCACGGGACAGGCTAACGGGATAGCCGACATTGTTATAGAGATTCTGGAAATGCGTAAAGGCTTTGCCGGGCTGCTTTAAGAAGGTAAGCTCCAGCCAGCCGCGCATCCAGTTCGCCTCGGCCAGATCGGCGCTTTCCAACTGGGTGCCCGTGCTATCGAGCAGGCGCTTGGCCAAGCCATAGTCGCCGCGTTCGATGGCTTCACGCGCATAGAGGTTGCGGATAGGCCAGACATTGGCGGCATAGGGGCTATTTGCCGGTTGTTGCAGCAATAATTCGGTCGCCCCCTCGCGCAGGTCGCGGCCATGCCGCCAACGCGTACGATCTGCCAGTAAGCCCGCATCATTTTGTTGTGCGCTTGAAAGCTGATTCACTTTGCCATCGAGGTTGGCGTCATCGCGAATCACCGCGATACGGGTTTGGTACAGCCGGTTTTTAGCGCCATCCACCGGCAGCATGATCTCAGCTTGCGTGGCGCGCTGGCGCTTGAGCAACGAATCGATGCAGGCTTCGCGCATCCGGTCATTGACGAGATAGCCATAACGTTCCATCACCAATTGCAGATCGGCTTTGTCGAGCGTACAATTTTGCATTAACTGCTGTAGCGCAGCGGTTTTGCCGGATTCATCCGGCGCGTTCCACAGGGCTAATGCCCAGCCATAGGGCGTTTGTGCGGTGTGATTGGCGCGCCATTGCGCGGCTGCGCCGCCGCTCGGCATTTGGCGGAAGAGGTTTTTCTCGATCATCGCGGTCAATGCTTCCTGCCGCGGCCAGTTGCGATGGCGATTATACATCGCAATCAACTCTGTCGCGTCCATTTCCGCCTGATCGGATAAGAGCATCCGCCATTGCGCATAGTCGCGTAGCAAAGGCGAGGGCGCTTGCTGAATCGCCCGCGGCCAGGCTTCGCCTTTTACCGCGGCGGTGTAGGCCGCGTTAGAGGCGTGGGCACTCTGTGCGAAAAACAATACGCAAAGCCATGTTGCCCCAACGAACGCAGGGGCGCGAAGCAATGATTTGCTGGATACCGGCCTGCGCCGGTATGACGAAAGCATGTTGATCATCTAGGCGGCAACGGATTTGCCGGAATTGATCCCCTTAGTGATCAGCTCGCGGGCGCGTTCGGCGTCGCCCCAGCCGCTGACTTTCACCCATTTGCCGGGCTCCAGATCTTTATAATGCTCAAAGAAATGCTGAATCTGGCCTTTGAGAATCGCCGGCAGGTTTTCGATTTCCTGAATGTCTTTATAATAAGGGTCGAGTTTGGTAATCGGCACCGCAACGATTTTCTCGTCGCCGCCGCCATCATCTTCCATCTCGAGCACACCAATCGGGCGCACCGCAATCACACAGCCGGACACAAGCGGGAATTGCGCGACGACCAGCACATCCAGCGGATCGCCATCATCGCCCAGGGTTTGCGGAATAAAGCCATAATTGGCGGGATAGCGCATCGGCGTATGCAGAAAACGATCGACCGTAATGCATTGCGTGTCTTTATCCATTTCATATTTCACCGGGTGGCCGCCCGATGGGACTTCAATCACCACGTTGACTTCTTCGGGGGGATTTTTTCCGACGGGAATCTTGTTCAGGTTCATTTCATGCCTTCCAGTTTGATTTGCGTGATCAATGCATCCTTACTCGCATAACCGAGAATTTCTGCAATGACTTTTCCATCCTCATTCACAACTGCCAGATAGGGTATGGCCCCGGCATTGTCACCCCCATGCGCCTTCAAAAAATCATTTAAACGGGCCGTATCTTCCGCGGGCATATGCTGCATCGGTAAGGTTTGCACCGCGTCGGGCTGGCTCAGCCAGTAATCGGCGAGCTGGTAGCGGTTTTTATCGACAGAGATAACGGTCAGCGGCAGATCAACGGCCTCGCTCAACCCCACAAGCTCCGGCATGACACGGCGGCAATGTGGACACCAGCTGGCAAACACAAAGACCAGCGAGGGGGCGGGTGTGTTAAATTGCTGGTTTAATTGCGGCAGCGTGATCTGCGGCAATGTGTCGGCATAGGCCACCACTTCGGCAGAGAAATCCTTGGTCTGACGGTCGAATTGTTCGCTCCAGAAGCCCGGCGCGCGGTCCCATCCATTCAGCATCACGTAAACCGCCCACATAATCAGCGCGAAGACGATGAGGCGTAGCCATAACGGCGCTGGGGTTTGTGGTCCGGTTTGCATTGAAAGAATGGTAATAGAGGACTATATTATTTGCACGAAGTAACTTTGAATTAAGGAGAGACTGATGTTTCAACCGAATCAGGAACAAATGAGTAGCAATAGCCGTGCTGGCGCCGCCATTGGTTTCGATGCTGGCCTGCGCCAGTATATGATGGGCGTGTATAATTACATGGTATCCGCCCTGCTTTTGACGGGGGTCGTTGCCTATTTTGCGGGCACGAATGAAGCCTTCCTGTCGATGATGATTAACCAAAATGCCGAAGGCACTGCCGGATTGTCGCCGCTGGCATATATTCTGATGTTCGCGCCGCTGGGCGTGGTGTTTTACCTAAGCTTCCGGATGCATAAGATGAGCTTCAGCGAAGCTAAGATGTGGTTCTTCGGCTACGCCTTTTTAATGGGGCTGTCGCTGTTCTACGTCTTCGCGATCTTCACCGGCACCTCGATTGCACGCGTATTCTTTATTACCGCGGGTATGTTTGGGGCGATGAGCATGATTGGCTACACCACGAAACGCGATCTGACCGGTATGGGCAGCTTTTTGATGATGGGCGTGATCGGTTTGATCATTGCGTCGGTCGTTAACATGTTCCTGCAAAGCACGATGATGCATTTCATCCTATCGGTAGTTTCTGTATTGGTCTTTGCGGGTCTGACCGCGTATGACACGCAGAAATTAAAGGCGATGTATGCACAAGTGGCCGGAAATGCGGAACTGGTCGGAAAGTCGACGATTATGGGTGCCTTGGCGCTTTACATCGACTTTATCGTGATGTTCCAGAACCTGCTACATTTGTTCGGCAATCGGAACTAGATTCAAGTCGCGAGTCTCTGGTCGCGGGTCGCTTAAATTTCTAGTGACCTGCGGCCAAGGCTAGCGTGCACATGCTTTCTGCATGTTAAGTGTATTAAATAATTAAAATTTAGCTTTAGTATATCTAGCGACTAGAGACTCGTGACTAGCGACTGCAAGCTATTAGTGCGCTTGGCTGAGTCGGGTTGCGGTGAGGATAACCTCGCCGAATTTGGGGGAGAAGAGTTTCGCCAGCACCATGCGTTTAATGGAGGCTTCGAAATTATACAGCGCTTCGCCCATCAGCTTGGTGTTGACGGTGATCGCGTTTAAACCGCCATCTACCATCGGATTATTGCAAACGGCATAGCCATCCTCCTGCAGGGTAATATGGTCCAATGGATTGAACAATCCGGGATAGCTTCCGGTGCTGTCATACCCTGTCATGATCTGGTGCTGCGCGTTCATTTCTTTCATATGCCTATCTTAGCAAAAAACGGGTTTTTGTGTGTGACAGTTTTGTGAAGCATGCAGATTGTGCATAAATTGGAAGCATCCGGTTCTGACAACTTAGCTATGCATAATTTGCAATTAACCTCATCGCATTATGTGTTAGTAAAAAGTCAATGCATAAATTTTTTGTATGTCTCGCCTTGTTCCTGACGGCTTGTTCTCAGCCGGCGACGAAACGTGTTGCATGGGATTCCCTGCATTATTCGTCGCAGACTGCGTCTGAGCCGTCAGGGTTTATCCGGATGGGTAAATAAGCGTATCTTTTCTCACGTTTAGTATCAGTAGGTCTGTATCGCGATTGCAAGGCAGATTAGATCTATTTTCCTAATACAATTACTGATTTTGTCATACCGGCGAAGGCCGGTATCCAGCTTTTCTATCAGCTGGACCCTGGCCTTCGCCGGGGTGACTATTATATTTATAAATTACGGTTTCCTTTTTCGACCTGACGAATGGCCGCGGCTTGTTGCTGTGAACGGCTAAGGCGCAAGCTTTGCGAACGCTCGGTCTCGTTACTGCTGACATTGACTTTAGGGTCGCGCGTGAACAGGTCGCTGGCCAGTCCGACGGCTAATCCGCCAAGCGAGCGGCCGATATCGCCGTAATCGAGCGCGTCACCGACATTAGCAGAACGGCTGCCCGGCGCGGCAATCCCTTGCGCGATCTCTTGTACGGCGTTTTCTACCAGTCGACTGAGAAGCTTTAGATTATCGTCCAGCGCGCGATCCATCCGGCTGCGGCTTTCGCTTTGCCATTCACTCAACGCCGATTCGGTGATTTCCAGCAGCGCTTTTTCCAACTCCTGTTGATAGGCATTGGTCACAGGGTTCACTTCCGGCAAACGGGGTAGGGGCATAGGGTCTCCTTTGGTTGATAGGCAAAGTAAGCTGGAAGGCAGCCTGACTAGGAAGAGGGAAATAGCTCATGTACAGAAGTAGGATGAAATGCCGCCAGTATGCGGCATCTGCCAAGAGCCGCGAAAGCGCAAGCCAGAGGTTTTCAGTAGAAAACCGGAGGCTACTAGCGAAGGCGAAGCCGTAGCGTAAAAACTACCCGTCGGGGCTGATGATCAGCTTATGCTGGGTGTATTCATGCATGGTGTAGCCGATGCCGCCTACGCCAAGCCCGCTATGGCTGCGCCCGCCAAAAGGCATCCAGTCGACGCGGAAGGTGGTGGGGTCGTTGATCATCACGGTGGAGGCATTTAGCCGTTTCGCAACATATTGCACATTTACCATGTCGCGCCCATAGACCGCAGCCTGAAAATGATAGCGTGAGGCATTCACGCGGGTGATCGCTTCTTCAAGGTCTTCATAGCCATAGACACAAATTACCGGGCCGAAAACCTCTTCTTTGGTGACTTTCGCGTCTTTTGGGGGATCAAGCAAGATCGTCGGCTTATAGCAAGTGTCGGTAACCTTATCGCCGCCTTTCAGAATTTTAGCGCCGCCGGCAAGGGCTTCTTGCACCCAGCTATGCACGCGATTGACTTCGCTCGGACGGATTAATGGACCAATATCGGTGGTGTCATTCAATGGGTTGCCTACCTGCAAGCGTTCGGCGGCGTCTGCAAGCGCGCGCGTGAATCCGGCCGCATCGGCATAAGGCACATAGACGCGCTGGACAGAGACGCAGACCTGACCGGCATGGGCGAAGCCGCCCTTTAAAATGGCTGGAATGGTTTTTTTGAAATCCGCATCCTGCAGCATTAATACCGGCGCATTGCCGCCATGTTCCAGCGCGCAACGCGTGCCGGGCGCCAATTGCGACCGCAATTTCCATCCCACTTTGGCGGCGCCGATAAAGCTGACAAAGGCAAAGCGCGCGTCGGCAGCGAGTTTTTCTGTCACCTCATTCGTGCAAAGAATGACATTCGCCCAAACCGTCGGCAACCCGCTTTTATGGAGTAGTTCGATGAAACGCAGGCAGGTTAAAGGGGTCGATAACGAAGGCTTGATCATCACCGGGCAGCCGGTGGCAACAGCGGGAATCACCTGATGCACAATCAGATTTAGCGGGTGATTGAATGCGGAGATGGCAAGCACCGGTCCGATGGGTTCACGCAGTACACGGAAAATTTTCGCGTCAGCCGTGGCATTTAATTGATCCGGGATCGCTTCGCCCGCAAGTACCTCGCCAGCGTGGCGTGCGGCATAGCGAATACCCTGAATAGCGCGTGCGACCTCGATGCGCGCATCTTTGATCGGCTTCCCGCCTTCATGCGCGATTAAATAGGCAAAATTCTCTGACTCAATTTCGACGCGCTGCGCCAAATCTTCCAGTATTTCCGCCCGCCGCCATAGGGATATCTGTTCGGACGGGTCTTCGAATGTTTCGCGCATTTGCGCCAGGCAGTCATAAATCTCAGTCGTGGGTGTCAGGTCGAGATTACAAATCAGCTCCTGATTATACGGCGAGGTGACCGCTATTTTCTCTGCGCTAGGCAAATTTTGCTTATCTTCCATCTATAGAATGTACCATAAATAGAAGGGCCCTAAAAGCGCCATTGGTTGAGGCGTCGCGTCTAAACTGTAATAATTCTAAACTGTGACAAATGCATACTAAACTAGTTTAATACAAATGGCTGGTACGGCAGAGCTTATTTACCCCAGATTTTCTCCAGCTTTTCTTTGCGACCGCTTCCGGTTTTGTACCGTTCATAATGCTGCGTATTCGTCTGGTAATAATCTTGATGATAGTCCTCAGCGGCGTAGAATTTTTTAAGCGGCTCAATCGTTGTCGCTAATTCCTGGCCGAGGCGTTTTTCATTCTCCGCCTTGGACTGTTCCGCGGCGGCTTTTTGGGTTTCGTTGGCGTAGAAAATCGCGGTGCGATATTGGTTGCCGCGGTCATAAAACTGGCCCCCGGCATCGGTCGGGTCGATATTGCTCCAATAGACTTCCAACAAACGCTCATAAGTGATTTTCGTGTCATCATAGATGACTTCAACCGCTTCAGCATGATCGCCCATCGATTGATAGGTCGGATCTGCCGTGGTGCCGCCCGTATAGCCGGATGTGACGCTGATCACGCCGTCCAACTCCTGCAATTCGGCTTCGGTGCACCAGAAACAGCCACCGGCAAACACCGCGCGGCCTTCGTTAGCGTGCACAGGCTTTTCCGCAAATGACAACATAAAGACACATAAGAATAAGAGGGTAATCACATAACGCATAAAGAAGATATAAGAAGCGTCGGAATGAATACAATGTCCCTCGTGCTTGCATTTCGGCGGTTTGATGGTAACGTCCGCGCGCATGACAGATGATAAAGACGTACAAGACTTAGTAATTGAACAGGATAGCGGCGCGCGCGACCCGCGTGGACTTGCGAAATATGTGTTGTTCTATGCGGCCCTGCTATGGTCGCTCTTCCAATTATGGATCGCATCGCCACTGCCATTTGAACTGGGCTTCGGGATTTTTAACAATACCGAATCGCGCGCGATTCACTTAGGCTTTGCGATGTTCTTGGCATTCACCGCCTATCCAACATTCCGACGCTCTCCTCGAAGTTATATTCCGTTGCAAGACTGGGTGATGGCGATTGTTGGGGCGTTTTGCTCGCTTTATCTGTTTATCTTTTATAACGAATTGGCCACGCGCCCCGGTCTGCCGACCGATCTGGATATCGCGACGGCCTGTGTGGGCATCGTCTTATTGCTGGAAGCGGCGCGCCGTTCGTTGGGGCTGCCGCTAACGATTGTTGGCGCGGTGTTCCTGATTTATACCTTCTTCGGCTCAGCCGAATGGATGCCGGAACTGATTCAGCATAAAGGCCAGAGTTTCCAAAAAGTCGCGTCGCATATGTGGCTGACCACCGAGGGTGTGTTCGGTATTGCCCTAGGTGTATCGACGGATTTCGTCTTCCTTTTCGTGCTCTTCGGCGCGCTGCTTGATAAAGCGGGCGCGGGCAATTACTTTATTAAAGTCGCCTTTTCCCTGTTGGGTCACCTGCGTGGCGGACCTGCGAAAGCGGCAGTATTGGCATCCGGGCTCACCGGCTTTATCTCCGGTTCGTCGATCGCCAATGTGGTCACGACGGGAACCTTCACGATTCCGCTGATGAAGCGCGTGGGCTTTACGGCAGAAAAAGCCGGAGCGGTTGAAGTCGCGGGTTCTGTGAATGGCCAGATTATGCCGCCAGTGATGGGCGCTGCCGCGTTCATCATGATGGATTTCATTGGCATTAGTTTACGCGAAGTCATTAAGCACGCGCTGATTCCGGCGGTGATTTCCTATATCGCGCTGCTGTATATTGTGCATCTGGAAGCGCTAAAAAGCGGGATGACCGCGCTGGAAAAACCGCAAACCTCCAGTTTGAAAATGAAACTGATTGCTTGGGGCATCATCATTGCCAGCATGGTGATTTTGCTCGGCGGCGCGTATTACCTGCTTGATTTTGCGCAGGCGCAGTTTGGCCCAGCGGCAATTTGGGTAACGATTTCGTTACTCGTCATCTGGTATCTCGCGACCATTAAATGGGCCGCACGTTATCCCGATTTAGAGCCGGATGATCCGAATTCTGACATGGTTGAGCTGCCAGAGACCGCGCCGACGGTGAAAACCGGGCTGCATTATCTGATTCCTGTCGTGGTATTGGTGTGGAGCCTGATGGTGGAACGCTTGTCGCCCGGTTTGTCGGCCTTCTGGGCTTCCGTGGTGATGATCGTCATCTTGCTGACGCAACGTCCGCTACTCGTCCTGTTCCGCAAAGCGGGTGATATGAAACACGCGTTCCGCGCGGGCGGTTCCGATTTAGTCGACGGCCTGATATCCGGCGCGCGTAACATGATCGGTATCGGCATCGCGACCGCGGCGGCGGGTATCGTTGTCGGCACGGTGTCGCTCACCGGTATTGGCCAGATTATGACAGAAATCGTCGAAGTGCTATCCGGCGGCTCGCTGATTCTGGTGCTGATTTTCACTGCCATTATCAGTCTGATTCTGGGGATGGGACTGCCGACCACGGCCAATTATGTCGTGGTCTCGTCCATTATGGTCGGCGTGGTGCTTGAATTAGGAAAACAGCATGGGCTGATCGTTCCGGCGATTGCGGTGCATCTCTTTGTTTTCTACTTCGGGATCATGGCGGATGTGACGCCACCGGTCGGGCTGGCGAGTTTTGCCGCCGCCGCCATCTCTAAGGGCGACCCGATTAAGACGGGTTTTCAGGCGTTTATTTATTCCACGCGTACGGCGATTCTGCCTTTCTTCTTTATCTTCAACACGCAGATCATTCTGGTCGGGGTCGACAGTATTCCGCAAGGGATTGCGATTTTTGTCGCTTCCACGATTGCGATTCTGGTGTTCTCTGCCGCGATGCAAGGCTATTTCCTGACGCGCAGTCGCATCTATGAATCCGCTTTGCTGCTAGTGGTTGCCGTCGTCTTCTTCATACCGAATGTGGTGATGAATGAGATCAGTCCGCGCCTGCAGAAAAAATCGGGTAGCGAGATTGAGCAGGTGATTATGGAAATCCCGGTTGGTGAACGCTTCCGTGTGCATATCAAAGGTGAAGATGCGCTGGGCGATGTCTGGGAGCGGGATGTGCTGTTCGATGTGCCGGAAGGCGCCACAGCAGAAGAGCGTCTGAAAAAACTGGGGCTGATCGTTACTACGGATAAATCGGTCGCGGAAATTGAGGAAGTGCCGTTCTTAACCCCGGCGGATGATAAGGAAATTTTCCCGGGCGATCTGGTGCTGCATTTGTATGAGCCGAAAGACCAACCCGATCCGCGTCTGCTTTATATTCCGGCCCTGCTGGTGCTGTTTGGCGTGATGGCGATGCAACGCCGGCGTGAGCGGCAACGGGTGCATATTAGTCAAGAAAGCGTCGCCTAAGCGACAAAGGAGAGAAGGATGTACGAACATATTTTATTGCCCGTCGATCTGGATGAGAAAAAGCAATTATCGCTGCCGGTGGCGGTGGATTACGCCAAAGCATTCGGTGCGCAGCTTCACGTCATGACGGTGGTACCGGAATTCGGGATGAGCATTATTTCGCAATATTTCCCCGGAAATTCTGACGATAAAATGATTCAGGCCGCGCAGGTGGCGCTGAAGGACTTTACCAAAAAGCACATTCCCGAAGGCATCAAGGTGCAGCATATTGTCGGCCAAGGCACGGTCTATCAGGTGATTATCGAGACTTCGGAAAAAATTAACGCCGACCTCATTATCATGGGTGCGCATCGTCCGGATTTAAAAGATTATCTGCTTGGTCCGAACGCCGCGCGTGTGGTGAGACACTCCGATAAATCCGTACTGGTTGTTCGCGATAAGTAGGGTTTAATACGCGCGGGAAACGCAGAATTGTAGCGCTTCTTCCAAGGCGGCGCGCGCGTTACTCATCGGAAAATGTTCAAGAAGTTGTTGTGCGCTTTCAGCGTAGGACGTGGCTAAGCCAAGCGTCTGCTCAATGGTGCGATACTGATTTAAAATCGCGATCACTTCCTGCAATTCAGCTTCCGTGGTCTCATAGCTTTCGCTTAAACATTTGCTTAAGAATTGCTGTTCGCTATCCGTGGCGCCCTGCCAGGCGAGGATGACGGGCAGGGTGATTTTGCCTTCGCGGAAATCATCGCCGATGCGTTTGCCGAGTTCAGCTTCATCGGCGCGGTAATCCAGCGCGTCATCGACCAGCTGGAAGGCGATGCCAAAGGCTTCGCCGAATTGGTACAAGGTTTTCTCATCCGCCGGGCGGTTGGAGACCATCGCCCCGATCTGCGCGGCAGCGGCGAATAGTGCGGCTGTCTTGCAGCGAATCACTTCGAGATAGGTTTCTGTCGAAGTTTCCGGCGCATACATGGTGGTCAGTTGCTTCACTTCACCTTCGGAGATTGTCGCGGCGGTATCCGACAGGAGTTTCAACACCGGAATCGCGCCATCGCTCACCATCAGCTGGAAGGCGCGGCTGAATAAAAAGTCGCCAACGAGTACGCTGGATTGGTTGTTCCACACATCATTTGCTGTCGGCTGACCACGGCGCAGGGTGCTTTCATCGACCACATCGTCATGCAGCAGGGTGGCAGTATGAATAAATTCAACGCAGGCCGCCAATGTGTGATGCCGATCGCCTTTATAGCCGCAGAGTTGCGCGCAGGCGATGACCATCGCCGGGCGAAGGCGTTTGCCACCGGAGTGGATGATGTAACTGGCGAGTTCGGTAATGAGCGGCACGGGCGAGTCGGACACGCGCGCCAGAATCAAGTCGTTGACGCGCGCCATATCGGCGGCGACCAAATCTTGCAACTGGTCCATACTGGCGGTGGGCGCGGGCGACGTTCTTTCTGCGGCTTGCATGCGGCAGGTTTAGCGGCTTTGGTTTAGCGAAACAACAGGTTTTAGACGTAACAGGCGATTATTCGCAGTTGAATCCTATGCGAGGATTGAGCCGGTTTCGCCGCTTCCCGGTGGATGGGCGATGTCTTGCAGGGGTTTGACATAGTGTTTGAACCCCGTTTGAAAACGTAGTGAACCGGTATAGCCCACGGCTTCCAGTGACGCGATGAAGAGTTGCTGTAGTTCGTCTGGGATTGGGTCCACCAACTCCCGCTCGCTGCGCATGACGAGATCGAATTGCTTTTTGCCCGATAGCGTATGGATCCACCCGTCGAGCTGTATTTCGCCAAGTTCGGACAGGCTGACATCCATTACGAAGCGGGTGCCGGATTCCTGTTTATTTTCGCTATTCGCATCTTCGCGCACGTAAAGTCGCAGCTGATGCAGTTCATCTTCATTGACTAAGGGGAACATCAGCATGTTCCAGTTGGAATCGGGCGTGTCTTGCTGCACGCGCGCCATCGAGGCGAAGTCGCCGGTTAGCCGCGCAAGCAGGGAGGGTTTGCTATCGTCCAGCGCGTTTACCGCGGGATTGCCCAGCCAGCGGCGGATATCGCCACCTTTCATCGCAGAGACGAAAAATAATACCGAGTTCACAAGGCCGGAACGCGTATTCGGTAAGCGCTGCATTAACTCGCGCGCGAATTGCGGCGCCTCTTGTTGCAGCAATTGCAGCGAATCATCCAGCGACTGCCAGTGATGCGACAGGCGACCTGCGACCTGCAGCGGGTCAGTGGTAACGGGCAGTGTCGGCTCTGCGAATAAGATGCCGCGCTCGGGCGTGTAGCTGGTGCCGGTAAAGACCTGCATTGGCACCCATTCCAACTGCATTTGCGAACCCACGGGCGGCGGCGTCGCGGTTTGCAGGCGCAGGGTGCCAAGCGCCGTGCGCGCGATGGAGGTGCCGCCGGGTTCGTGGCCGATAATCGTAGCGGTGACAGTGCCCGGGCGTGTGTTGACCGCGGCGGCAGGAGCGGATGGCGGTGGCGGTGCGGCGGCATCTGTCGCGGGCGGTGCGGTAAGGCGCGATAATTGCGATTGCGCGGCGAGTTTATTGGCGGCGGCCATATCGGTCGGGGGAATCGGCATCGGCATCTCTGCCGTAACGGGCGGTGCGGCGGTCGATACGCTTGGCGCGGCCGCAGAAGGAAAGGCGGCGGCGGCAGGGTTGGATGAGAGCGAAGGCGCTAGCGGCGCCGCAGGCGAAGGTGCTGTGGCAGGCGGTGCAGCAGTCGCGGGCGTTGTGGGAGGCAGCGGGGCAGCTGTGGAGGTGGATGGCGGCGGTGCGGTGGGCGTTAGAGGTGGTGTCGCAGTGGCCGAAGCAGCTGGAGCTGTGGGAATGCTGGGTGTGGCGGTCAGGCCGCTGCCCAAACCGGGTGGCGATGGCGGCGTTGAAGGCGTGGGCGCTGGGGCGGCTGTGGTAGACGTCGGCACAGCAGCGGTAGCGGGTGGTAAAGGATTGCCGGTGCGCGCGACGCTGGCAGAATAGCTGGGGCCTTGAAAGGCTTGCGCGGTAGAGGAGGAGGAGGCAGGCGCATTACTGGCAGCGGGCAGGGTGGCCGCCTGCACAATGCGAAATTGCAGGACGGTGTCTTTTTCCATCGGCGGCAATGTCGCGGGTGCGGTTTGCAAAATAGACGCCATGGTTTGGCGCGTTTGTTTGGCATCGCCATAATTTGCGGGTTGTAGCAGGCTGGCTTCGATCGTCGGCGCGCTGGACGTGCTTGGCTGCGTGGATGTGGCGGCGTTTGCTGCGGCTCCCGTTGTGGCGGGGGCGGGGGTGCTGACATTGCCACCGCTCATGGTGGGGGCAGGAGTAGGTGCGCTGCTTTTTAACATTGATGGCTGCATCACCGTGTCGCCGCTCGCGCTTTTGGCTTGCTGTTGTGCGGCGAATTCCTTGATCGGAATGTCGTCGATGGTCATGATCTTCGCTTGCACGCGCGCCTGCTGCACGGATATGCGCAACTCGATTTCGCTACCGGTTTTTAGGAAGACATCGCTTTTCACCGCCACATCGCCGCGCGGTGTGCGTAGCACCGGATTGTTTTGCTGATCGCGGCTAACCACGAAACCTTTCAGAATCGTCCCCGTCGGCAGGTTGGCAATCGCTTGCGGCACCTGCTGGTTGTGGGTCAGCGTATTCGCGGCCGCATTGGTCGTATTGACCTGCAACAATTGCACATTGCCCAGTCCCGGGGGCAGTGCGAAGCCTTCCACGTTATTCTAACCTTGCCGTTGCAACAGTTTCAGCGAAATGGTTGCCACGTCACTGGCGGCCGTGGTTTGCGGCGCGACATTGATAATCGACTTTTGCGCGCGGATGGCGTCGCGCACTTTATTGTCGCGGCGGATCACGCCGAGCAATTGCGGCGACACATTCAAAAAGTTGGTGCAGGCGCGGTTTAATGCGTCATAGGTTTTATCGCCTTCTTTTTGCGATGCCGCATTGTTGACGACCACATTAATCTGTGGAGCATTGGCGCGACTAACACAGAGCTTGATAAACGCATAGGAATCCGTCAGCGAAGTTGGTTCGTCATTGATCACCACAATCGCCCGCTGGGCTAGGGAAGAGAGATATTGCACATTTTGCTCAATCCCCGCGCCAAGATCGATCAGCACATAGTCATAGGAACTGGAAAATTCGAGCAGTTGATTGCCGACCGAACGTAGTTTCTCCGGTGGGATTGCGGCGAGCGAGGTTGAGCCAGAACGCCCAGCCAGAATGTCAAAATTCCCGGCTTCGTAATGCGTGACAGCATCGACCATACGGTATTTTTCGGCGAAGACGCCGCTAAGATCGCGTTGTGGTGTTAGTCCAAGCTGTACGTCGACATTGGCCAGTCCGATATCTCCATCGAATAGCAGCACGCGGCGGCCCGAGCGCGCGAAGATATGGCTTAGCGTCACGCCGAACCACGTCTTGCCGACGCCCCCTTTCCCGGATGCAATCGCGATGATATTGGCTTTTTCTGCGGTCATATTATTATTCTCCTGTATGTCATGCTGCCAGCCGGTCTCGTTGATAATTAGTGAAAAATTCTGCTAACTTCTCTGGGGTTAGTGGATCGAAGTCGCCCATTGCCTTGGGCGAATGGGTCACATGTGAAAAGGCGAGGTCGCCTGACATTGCCAGCGCGATCACGCTGCCATAATAGCGCGCGCAATCCATACGGGTGAGGATGCAGCGCTCAATATCCAAAAACGAAAAGACCCCGGCATATTCCATCGCTTCTTGGGGCGCGCTGCCTGCCGCGCAGACCAGCACCGGTTCCACTCCCGGCTGTCGTGCCATTGCGCCCAGATTTTTGAGTTCCTGAAATTGATAGGGGTTGCAGCCGCCGGAATCGATAATGATGCGGTCGCGTTCGTCATAGGTAGCAAGTAATTCGCGCAACTCTTCACGGGTACTGGCCACTTCCAGCGGTACGGAGAGCACTTTGGCAAAGGCGGCCAATTGTTCGACGCCACCGGCACGTTGCGTGTCGGTCGTGATCAGGTGGACAGGCAGGCCTTCCATGACGCTGCGTGCAGCGATTTTGGCGGCGGTGATCGTTTTGCCCACGCCCGGCGGACCAATAAGCATGGTGCGCCAGCCTTCTTCGGCCAGCGGTAAAGGATCGAAGCGCAAATGATGCGCAAACAAAGCGGCGAGCGCGGCGTCCCCTTCGCTGGGTAACGGGCCGGGATAATGCAAGAGCTGTTCGGCTTGCTGCACAGGTATCTGGTGATAGCGCAGCGCGGCTTCGGCCTTGCTTGCTTGGTTGTCATGACGCGGAGCCTCTGCGCGCGGGGCAGGTTTGGGCGCTTCGCGGGGTGGGGCTTTCCCGTCCAGCAATTCATCGAGCGAGGCTCGGGGCAGCGCGGTATCATTGCTATCCAGCCATTCATCGGGAAACAACGGCTCTTCCTGCGCACGTTCCAACGCGAAAGTGGCCACCACCTCGCCATGTGCATTTTCCGATGTTGAAAGCATGACCGCATCGTCGCCGAGTAAATCGCGCGCCTGGCTCATGGCCTGTTGAATGGTTTTGGCAGTAATACTACGGACGTGCATATGTTTCTCCGTGATTCGGTAAGCGGTAAGCGGTAAGCGATGGTTTTATACACGCATCACACCGCTTTCCGCCTCCCGTATTCCGCTTCCCGAACATCATAGCTGCCCCAAGGTTTTGATTTTGGCGCGCGGGTGAATTTCGTTTTGCGACATAACCACCGTCGCCGCGCGGAAGCGTTCAATGATCGAGCGCACATAAGGGCGGATCGACGGGCTGGTCAGCAACACCGGCATATCGCCCTGCATGGAAAGCTGATCGAATTTACCGCGCACCTGCGTGATGAAATCCTGAATCTTGCTTGGCGGCAGCGACAGGGTTTTTTCCTCTCCATCGCCTGATAGTGCATCGAGGAAAGTTTGTTCCCATGCGGGCGACATGGCGACGAGTGGAATATAGCCATCGCCATTGGTCGCGGCATGACTGATCTGGCGGGCGAGACGCATGCGCACATGTTCGGTAATCATCGTAACATTCTGCGTGACGCGCGACGATTCGGACACCGCTTCCATGATGGTCGGCAGATCACGAATCGAAATTTGTTCCCCGAGCAGATTCTGCAGAATACGCTGCACGCCGCTGACGCTGATCTGCGAAGGGATAATCTCTGTGATCAGTTTTTGTTCTTCTTTGCCCAACTCATCGAGCAGTTTTTGCGTTTCTGCATAGGACAGCAGGTCGGACATGTTTTCTTTCACCACCTCAGTCAGATGCGTAGTGATGACGGTGGGCGGATCGACCACAGTATAATTTTTAAACAGCGCTTCTTCGCGGTGGCTTTCGCTGACCCACATTGCGGGCAGGCCGAAGGTCGGTTCAGTGGTTTCTTCGCCGGGTAAGTTGATCTTGCCGCCGCCGGGATCCATCACCAAGAGCATGTCCGGGCGAATTTCGCCGCGCGAGCATTCGATTTCTTTCACTTTCACCACATAGGTATTGGCGGGCAGTTGCATATTATCCTGAATGCGCACGGCGGGCATGACAAAACCGAGTTCACGCGCGACTTGTTTGCGCAGCGCTTTGATCTGCTCGGTCAGGCGGTGGCCTTTTTGGTAATTGATAAGCGGTAACAGGCCGTAACCCAGTTCCAGACGCAGCCCATCGATCGTGAGTGCTTCGTGGATTTGTTCGGCCACTGGGGCGGGTTTGCCATCGGCACCCATTTGCGCTGGTGCACCGGCACCACCTCCGCCGGGTCCGCTACGCGCTAAGGCGCTGCCGCTACCGCCAGGGGCCGCCGCGGCTTCTTTCTTGTTTTTGAGTACGACCCAGGTGATGTAGCCGAGGAAGAGTGAGAGAGCGAAAAACGGCGCGAAGGGCAGGCCAGGCAGTAATGAGATGGCGAACATCAGGCCGCTGGTCACACCAAGCGGCGCCGGATAGAAACTCAACTGGCCAAGGACGGCTTTATCAGCGGAACCGGCTTCACCGGCTTTGGTGACGAGCAGACCGGCCGCGGTTGAGATGATCAACGCCGGAATTTGCGAAACCAGACCATCGCCGATGGTCAGCGTGGTATAGGTGTTCAATGCCTCAGAGAAACTCATCTCGTTAATGGC
>DDZS01000005.1:8196-8710 GCA_002346425.1 Alphaproteobacteria bacterium UBA3002 | reverse complement strand
TCATGCGCTTTCCGCCGTTTGTGGCCTTGATACTTGCGCTAGTGACGCAGCCGTTTGAACTGCCGCCGATGCTACAAACCTTGCTGCTGGAACTCGGGGCAACACTGGTGCCGCTGGCGCTGACGGCAGTCGGCATGCAACTGATCGTTTCGCGTGAAATTCTGCGGCTGCAATGGCGCAGTTTAGCTGCGGGGCTGGGCTATAAACTCCTCCTCGCGCCACTGGCATTTTACCTGCTCTATGGCGCGTTCATGGATACGACCAGCCTGCCATTTCGCGTGTTGATTCTCGAAGCGGCGATGGCCCCGATGGTGACCGCGGGCATTATCGCCACCGATTATAAGCTTCGCCCGGAACTTGGCGCACTGATGGTGGGCATTGGTATTCCGCTTTCGCTCGTTACGGTGCCGCTGATTAACCTCTTGCTCTAACGCAGAAAGCGCGCTACCACACGGCTCACCAGAGGGTCGGATGGCTGCGGCGCGCAAGCGTCGAGGAAAGTCCGGGCTCCACG
>DDZS01000005.1:1390-7903 GCA_002346425.1 Alphaproteobacteria bacterium UBA3002 | reverse complement strand
AGGAAAGTCCGGGCTCCACGGAGACAGGACGGCGGGTAACGCCCGCCCGGAGCGATCCGAGGGAAAGTGCCACAGAAAGGAAACCGCCTGACATGTCAGGTAAGGCTGAAAGGGTGCGGTAAGAGCGCACCGCGCGCGCGGTAACGCAAGCGGTCACGGTAAACCCCGTCCGGAGCAACGTGAAATAGGGATCGGTTAAGGGTGTCTCTCCCAGCGATCCGGGTACACGGCACGAGGCTGTCGGTAACGGCAGTCCCAGATGAATAGTCATCACGCAGGGCTCGCCCAGCGTACAGAACCCGGCTTACAGACCCTCTGGTTTTAATGCCGCACCACGCCAGTGTTGCGCGCAATGGGCTGGTTATCAGCATCGCGACTCGGCCAGAAAGTCACCATACCGCAGCGGTCCGCACTGCTCACCTGCGTGTGTGGCGTGTATTCGGCGGTACGCTGTTTCATAATTTCTGCTAACGTGCCATTTGAGACGCTAAGACTCTGCTGTATCTGATCAAGCGCGTAATGCGAATTGCACGTTGTCAGGCAAAGGTCGCTAAAGGTTTTCATGCGTATTTTATGAGGGGTGTTCTGCATCATTTCGCGGCTTTCCGCGCGCTCGCCTTTGAAATGCTCCGCCATCTCCGCCAGCCATTCTTTACGTGCCTGAATGGCTGCTTCACTATAACTGTGTTGTGGGTCTAACGCCTGCATTACCTCAGTCATACGCGCGGTCGTCTCGCGCAGCATGATGGCAATCCGTTCATTCGTTGCATGCGTATCGGAGAGATCAGGCTTCGAAGAGAGCGTCATATCAATGGGCAATAACGCCGCCTCTTTTAACCGCATAACCATTTCTAACATCGAGTACATTGGCGGATGCTCGCCAGTGGCGAATGTGGTAAGCCGCTCCAACGTTGCGTCAATATCGTTGCTGCGCATGGTTTCTTGCCGAATGATGCTATCAAACGCTTGGTCCATTGCATTCAGCATGGTGTTAAGAATTTCGACATGCGCGGGTATTGTCAAACCATGCGACGACGCCAGTTGAAAATAGCTTTTACCGGTATCGGCGACGAGGGTGCGAAAACGGGCGGTAGCTTCTTCAATTTCTTCGTTTTCCACCGGCAACGGTAACAAACCGCAATTATTGTTATACAAATAGGTAATGCCTTGATTGATAAGGTCGATCAGGCCGCTACCTTCGGGTAAATTACGAATATACGGAGTCTTGCCATGCATCCATTCTTCCGGGTCGCGATGCACGACATGTGTTTCGATATATGCCTCGCGCAGGTCGTTTTCTATCCGTTCCATCCACTCATGATCGATCATGCCGCAGAGTGTTCGCGTGTTCTCTATTCCATTTTCGTTTGCCATACTGTGAAATTCTTCATGCCGCAGACTTACGATCCTTTTCAGATACTCCAGTTTGGTATCCACTAATTCAGACAAAGCACCCATGGGGGAATCCGGATCCAACACTAGTTCAGCAATTGCAAACATGGATAGCGCACGTGCGGGATGCGCATACTCATTCAGCCATACGGCAGTATTGATATCTTTGCCGGTAAGTGCTGCTGCCGCGCGATCAAGAATTTCGCGACGTTTCACTAGCTCTAACTCATCGAGTGGACGATCGGGATACATCGCTTGCTTATAATCTTTCAAACAGGCTTTGCAGGTTTCAGCGATGGATTCGATACGCACATCATTCGTAGCCTTATCGCTGATATTAGCCGGGCCTTCGTCTGTAAATCCGATATCGATATTCAGCGGAAGGTTGATCGCCAGTTTTGCTTGCAGCGCGGTGAGAGCGGGCGATGGCTGTCCCTGAAAATGCTTGGCCACGCGCTCATGCGTTTGCTCCATCGTGTCGCCATTATTTTGGCTTTCACGTGCGACATGCGTAATCATACTGGCCACTTCTTCCATAAGATAATTCAGCACTGCCTCATTATCTTCCGCTTTCAGTTCATGCGATTGCGCCAGCGTCAGCACCAATATCCCGCCTTCGCGAATGGAAGATGCAAATTCCTCTCCCGGCACGACGAGCGGCTTATCTTTTTTAAAACCACAAGTATATTCTCGGTCGCACAACAGGTGAATTTTCTGCTCTACAAGAGCCACCACATCTTCATCAATGTCGTCTAACCCGATTTCCTCGGGAGCGCTGTGGTCTTCTTCGTGTGCTTGCGCCTCAGTATGTTCCTGTGAGTCTGGGTTCTCCGGCATGCCCGCAATGCGCCGCTGAATTGCTTCGATATGTTTAAGATTTGCCAGTTTTTGTTGCTGATATTCCGATTGCTTGCTGAAGTCGTGGTAAAACTCTCTCGCGCTGCCCTCATGGGCAGTGGCTTCAAGAAGAAGATCGACCACTAGCGAAAGAAGGCTGGATTCAGAGAGCATGGCATAGGTGCTGGCGCGCTCGTCAATCATCTCGCCGAGAATCTGGCGGGTGACCAATTCCAGTTTCTCTGGAATTTCAAGATTCAGCGTGCTGTCATCGGGTTCACGCAAAAAGGCGATAGCCTCATCGACGCGCTCGTTCAATTGCTTGGGTGCTTCGCGATTGGTTCGTGGCTTGGAAAACAGCAGATGCATCAGCTCGAAAATCCGCTCTCTACCTGGAAGGTCCAGCGGCTGCTGATGCAGCTCATACATATCTTCCAGCGTCATCGGCAGATCCTGCTGGTATTCTGCGACATGGCCCAATAGAAGGGTGGCGTAAAAATCAACAATCGCCTGTTGCGCCTGATCGTTATATTGCCGCAGCGCGGGATCATAAATTAATTCATCGAGTAGATTGAGCGCGCTTTCAACAAAGCCTTTCAATTCTTCGACTTCGGTCAGTGGTTTGACCACCTGTTGGCCTTTGGCGTCATTGCCGATCCAGACAGTAAAATATTCGAAACTCTTCTCGCAATAGTCAACAAGGTCGCGCGGGTCTTGATAATGCGAAGCAAATCGTGGTTCTTTATTCTGTAACATGAGCAGCAGCATAAAAGATTGTGCACTGCGTTGCGTGACAATTACATGACAATTAGCCGATGAGTTTTTTCAACGATTCCAACAGGTCCGCCTCGGCGGCGGGTTTGTCCCAGCGGATGCGGTGGACCCGGGGGAAGCGCATGGCGAGGCCGGATTTGTGACGGTTGGAGGCGTGGACGGAATCGAAAGCCAGCTCCACCACCAGCTCTTTTTTTACTTCGCGCACGGGGCCAAACCGGTTCAGTGTATGGTTGCGAACCCAGTGGTCGAGCTTTTTGAGTTCCTCATCGGTAAACCCCGAATAGGCTTTGCCGACGGGTAGCAACTGCTCACCTTCCCACAGCCCAAAGGTGAAGTCCGAGTAAAAAGAGGAGCGCTTGCCGCTACCGCGCTGCGCATACATCATCACCGCGTCGATCAGCAGCGGGTTGCGTTTCCATTTATACCACTGGCCTTTCGGGCGGCCGGGGACATAGATCGAGTCTTTGCGTTTCAGCATCAGCCCTTCGATCAGGCTGGATTCGCCGTCGCCCGCGTCATCCTCCGTGGCGGCGGTGGTGGCGCGCAAGGCAGCGAGATCGTCGAAGGAGTCGAAGGGCAGAGGTTCGGACAATACAAACCCATCCCAATGCGCCTGATGAAAATCGCGCAGCAATTGCTGGCGTTCGATCAGGGGCAGGGACGTCACTTCGCGATCCTCCAGATTGAGCACATCATAGAGCATCATCCCCGCCGGAAATTCGCGCATCAATTTCGGCGAGGGATTCTTGCGGCCTAAGCGTTGTTGCAGTTCGTTGAACGAGCCGATCTTGCCATCGCGCAGCACCAGCAACTCCCCATCGAAAATCCCATGAAAATCCACCTTCTCCAGCAGGTCGGGAAAACTGCCGCTGATATCGTCGCCAGTGCGCGAGAACAGCGCTTTGCCACGGGCGGTCGAGACAAGCTGCACGCGGATGCCATCATATTTCCACTCGGCGACATAGTCCTGCGGCGTGATTTTCGCATAATCCGGTTCCTCCAGCGGGTGCGATAACATGACAGGGTGAAACGTCACGCGGTCCGACACATCGGGCTTCTCCGCCTTGCCATCGAGCCAGGCGAGGAGTTCGGTATAGGGCGGTTCCAGCCCATGCCACAGGCGTTCGATCTCCTCGACCTGCGCGCCGCCATACTCCGCCAGCACCTTTTTAAGGAATCGCGCCGACACGCCAACACGCAAGCCGCGCGTGCCGAGTTTCAACAGCGCCCAACGCTGCGGCGGGGTCATATTATCCATCAAGGTAACGAGATAGTCGGCAATCCCCGCTTTGTCGCGGCTGCGGAATTCCTCCACCACTTCCGCCAGGCTAGGCAAGCGATTCAGCCGCAGCGGATGCTCCGACACCGGCCAGAGCAGCGCTGCCGTTTCCGAGGTTTCGCCAACATAATCGCGGCTAAGTTGGTAGAGGTATTCATCCGTTCGCTCGTGCATCAGCGTAGTAATTAGATTGCGCTTGAACAGATCAAAATTCAACGTCCCCGCCAGCGCCGCCACCGCCCATCCGCGGTCCGGGTCGGGCGTTTCGGCGAGATATTTCTTAATCAACTCCGCCTTCACCAAATTGCGCGGCGTGTAATAAAGCTTATCGAGGAGTTCGGCAAAGGCTTGCATGTTAAAACACTTTCGTCGTTTCGACCGCAGCCCGCAGGGCGGAGTGGAGAAACCTACAGATCTCTCCACTGCGCGGCGCTGCGCGCCACTTCAGTCGAGATGACATCCTCATGACTCCTCTTCCTCATAGCCCAGCAATGACAGTGCTTGCGCTTCGTAGCCCATGGCTTGTGCGGCGTAGACGAGGGCGTCTTCGCGGCCATGGGTGACCCAGACTTCTTTTGGATTTACGTCCTGAATGGTGCGGATCAGCTCCGGCCAGTCGCAGTGGTCGGAAATAATCAGCGGCAATTCGGCGTGGCGTTGTTTGGCGCGCGCGCGCACCTGCATCCAGCCCGAAGCCATCGCAGGCACCACATCCGGCAATTTGCGCGACCATTTATCCGCCAGTGCCGAGGGCGGCGCGAGGACGATATGCCCCGCTGTTTGCTTCACATCCTCAAGGTCGGAGACCTTATGCCATTCGCCCAAATCAACGCCTTCGGACTCATACAGTTCACACAGTTTCACTTGCGCGCCATGCAGGTAAAACGGCTTGTCATATCCCATCTGGCGCAGTGTCACCATCAGCCGCTGACACTTGCCAAGCGCATAGGCGCCGACCAGATGCGCGCGTTCGGGAAATAGCGCTAACGAGTCGAGCAATTTCTGACATTCGGTTTCGGTATTGGGCCGGGTAAACACCGGCAGGCCGAAGGTCGCTTCGGTGACAAACACGTCGCACGGCACCACTTGGAACGGCGCGCAGGTCGGGTCGGGCGCGCGTTTGTAATCGCCGGAAATGACGATGCGGCTGCCTTTATAATCCAGCACCGCCTGCGCGCTGCCCATAATATGTCCGGCGGGGACCAGCGTAAGCTGCACGCCACCATTCAACTCGCGCACTTCGCCATAGTCGAGCGGTTTTTGAAACTCCGCATGCTCCTCGCCATAGCGCACTTTCATAATCCGCATCGTCTGCGGCGTGGCGTGACACACACCATGCCCGCTGCGCGCATGGTCGGCATGCCCATGCGTCACAATCGCGCAGGCAACCGGCTTCACCGGATCGATATACGCATCCGCCGGCACGCAGTACAGCCCTTCGGGGCGTACCTCCATCCATTCGCGCGGGTGGGTCATAGGTTTCTCCATTGCGCTTCGCTCCAGTCGAAATGTCGTTGTTGTTGTCCGTCATCTCGAGCGAAGTCGAGAGATCTAAAATAAACTTTCATACAAATCTTTTTTTACTGGATTGAGTTGCTGAATTAAAAAATCTTTCTTCTCACGCCGCCAGCGTTTCAATTGCTTTTCCCGAGAGATGGCCGATTCCATCGTCTCATGCTGTTCAAACCAGACCAGATCATGACATTGATAATCTTTGGTAAAGCCATCGACGCAGGCCTGCTTATGCTGCCATACCCGCGCAATAATATTTGAAGTCACACCTACATATAAGGTGGAGCGCGAGGCATTGCTCATCATATATACTGCCGGTTGCTTAGATTTCTCCATTACGCTTCGCTCCAGTCGAAATGACGATTATTAGTCCTTATATAAGACAGCATGACGCAAATCCCAGCCGTGTTTGAAGAATGGTTCGCCAGGCGCGGGTGGCAGATTCGCGACTATCAGCGCGCGATGGTGGCGGCGTATCAGGCCGCGCGTTCGACCTTGCTGATCGCACCGACGGGGGCGGGGAAAACGCTGTCAGGTTTTTTGCCGACGTTGATTGATCTGCACGCCGCGCCGCCGAAGGGGTTGCATACGCTGTATATTTCCCCCCTCAAAGCGCTGACCAACGACATCGAACGCAACCTGATGCAGCCGGTCGCGGAGATGGGGTTGCCGATTACGCTGGAAACACGCACGGGTGACACGCCCGCCTATAAACG
>DDZS01000005.1:0-1076 GCA_002346425.1 Alphaproteobacteria bacterium UBA3002 | reverse complement strand
CCCGCCTATAAACGTCAACGCCAGCGCAAAAAGCCGCCGCATATTTTGATGATTACGCCGGAATCGCTAATGCTGATGCTGTCTTACCCGGACGCGCCGGACATTTTCGGAAGCCTGAAATGCGTCGTCGTCGACGAGGTGCATAGTTTTGCCCATAACAAACGCGGGGATTTTACGTCGCTCTGCCTCGCGCGGTTAGAGGCGCTGTCACCTGGTTTCACACGTATCGGCCTGTCGGCGACGGTAGCGGACGAGGCAGGCATCGCGCGCTGGCTTGGGCCAACGGGCAAGCCGGTGTCGATCCTCAAGGCACCCGCGAATGTGAAGCCCGATATCCGCATTTTGCAAAGCGATCAGCGCATGCCGTATGGCGGGCATATGGCGAGCTATGCCATGAAAGATATTTACGCGGCGATCCGTGAGGCAGGTACCTCGCTGGTCTTCGTGAATACGCGCGCGCAATCGGAATTGATCTTTCAGAATCTGTGGGATGTGAATGAAGAGGCGCTGCCGATTGCGCTTTATCACGGGTCACTCAGCAAAGAACAGCGGCGCAAAACCGAAGCACTGATGGCCGCGAATAAACTGCGTGCGGTGGTGACGACGTCAGCGTTGGAGCTGGGGATCGACTGGGGCGATGTCGACCTCGTCATTCAGATTGGCGCGCCGAAGGGGGTGAGCCGTTTGCTGCAACGTATTGGCCGCTCGAATCACCGGATGGACGAGCCGAGCCGGGCGTTGCTCGTCCCCGCGAATCGGTTTGAGGCGTTGGAATGTCAGGCGGCGCTCGATGCCATCGCGCGCGGCGAATTGGATGGCGAGCCATTGCTCCCCGGCAGCCGCGATATTCTGCCGCAATATATTCTCAATTGCGCCTGCGCCGCGCCGGTCTCGCCAGCGGAGTTGTATGCGCAAGTCATCACTGCCAGTCCTTACGCCGATGTCACGCGCGACGAGTTCGACCAGCTCTTTGCTTTCACCCGCGACGGCGGCTATGCCCTGCGCAGTTATGAGCGGTATCAGCGGTTGGTTCCCGTAACAGAAAAATACGAAGAATACGAGGCCAGTAGGCCGAG
>DDZS01000066.1:2867-31886 GCA_002346425.1 Alphaproteobacteria bacterium UBA3002 | reverse complement strand
TCGCCACATATATAAGCCCCAGAACCTTCGTGCACATAGACATCAAAATCAAAGCCTGACTTACACGCATTTTTCCCCAACAATCCTTCTTTATACGCTTCCTGAATCGCTTCATTCAGCACTTTGGCTTCATGCTGATATTCACCGCGAATGTAAATATAGGCCGCAACCGCATTGATCGCAAAACCAGCGATCAGGCAGCCTTCGATCAGTTTATGCGTGTCATGCCGCATCATCTCACGGTCTTTACACGTCCCCGGCTCGCCCTCATCGGCGTTGACGACCAGATAAGACGGTCGGCCATCGGATTGCTTGGGCATAAATGACCATTTCATTCCCGCCGAGAAGCCCGCTCCGCCGCGGCCACGTAGGCCGGAGGCTTTAACTTCTTCGATAATCTTCTCACGTCCAAGCTCTAACAGGCCTTTGGTGTTATCCCAATCGCCACGATTCATCGCGGCTTTCAGATTCCAGTCCTGAAACCCGTAGAGATTGGTGAAAATGCGATCTTCGTCTTTTAACATCACCCGGCCTTCTTGCTTTTTTCGTAATCGCTTTGTTGATCCAGCAGGGTCGTCGGCCCTTCCATCGGCTCAGTATTCACCCGGCCTTTTTGCGAACCGATTTTCGGCATTTTGCCGGACTTTAATTCCTGCAGCAGTTTGCGCGTGTTTTCGTAATCCAGATCCTCGAAATAATGATCCCAATTCGATGTAGAAATCTGCATCATCGGCGCTGTCGCACAGGAACCGAGACATTCGACTTCCGTCATGCCGAACTCACCATCATCGGTGACGTGGCCATGCGTCAAACCTAGCTCGTCTTTCACGGCGCGGAACACCTCATCCGATCCGCAGAGCCAGCACGGCGTCGTGCCGCAAATCTGGATATGATGACGCCCCATCGGCGCGAGGTTATACATCGTGTAAAAGGTCGCCACTTCCCATGCACGAATATACGGTACGTTGAGAATTTCTGCGACATGCTCTACTGCCACACGCGGCAGCCAGTTTTCATGTTGGCGCTGTGCCAGCATCAATACCGGTAATAGCGCGCTTTGCTGGCGGCCTTCCGGATATTTATTGATGTGGTGATAGACGATATCCATATTGTCCTTCGTGAATTTGAATTCACGCGGCTGGATATGGTCAGGGGCGGGTTGACGCGCGCTCATCGGTCGATCTCTCCAAATACAATGTCTAATGTCCCGATAATGGCCGAGACGTCAGCCAGCATGTGGCCTTTACTCATGAAATCCAGCCCTTGCAAATGTGCAAAGCCCGGCGCGCGCAATTTGCAGCGATAGGGCTTATTCGTACCATCAGATACCATGTATACCCCAAATTCGCCTTTCGGCACTTCGGTCGCGGTATAGGTTTCCCCCGGCGGCACATGATAGCCTTCGGTATAGAGTTTGAAATGATTGATGAGCGCTTCCATGGAATGTTTCATCAGGTCGCGTTTTGGCGGGCTGATTTGCGTATCCAGCGTGGAGACCGGTCCACCGGGAAGCTTCTCAACGCATTGTTTAATGATGCGAATGGATTGACGCATTTCTTCCATTCGGCAGAGGTAACGATCATAACAGTCGCCATGCTTGCCGATGGGAATATCGAATTCCAGCTCATTATAACATTCATACGGCTGCGCCCGACGCAGATCCCACGCAACACCGCACCCGCGCAACAT
Source organism: Alphaproteobacteria bacterium UBA3002 (assembly GCA_002346425.1). Taxonomy (GTDB): domain Bacteria; phylum Pseudomonadota; class Alphaproteobacteria; order Rickettsiales; family UBA3002; genus UBA3002. The sequence continues at coordinate 30,197 of DDZS01000066.1, read as the reverse complement.
CACACCAGAGAATCCCCAAGCTTGCGCTTCTTCCAGCGTAATTTTGCCGATGTCGACCATGCGCTGTTTAAAAATGCGGTTTTCGGTCAGTAGCCCTTCGACATCGTCTACAATTGGCAGGAAGCCTTCGCAGAAGGCATAAATCTCGTCTTCCATCCCTTTCGGGATGTCCTGATGCACGCCGCCGGGGCGAATATAAGCGGAGTGGAAGCGCGCGCCCGAAGCCCGCTCGTAAAATTCCATGATTTTTTCGCGCTCTTCAAACATCCAGAGCAGCGGTGTGGTCGCGCCAATATCAATCGCTTGCGTCGTGATGTTGAGCATGTGATTGAGCAGTCGTGTTAGTTCCAAAAACATCACACGGATATATTGTCCACGCTCGGGAATCTGGCAGCCAAGCAAACGCTCTACGGCAAGCGAATAGGTATGCTCGTAAGACATCGGCGAAACATAATCCAGCCGGTCCATATAGGGCAGCGCCTGTAGATAGGTCTTATGCTCCATCAGCTTCTCAGTCCCACGATGCAGCAGACCAATATGTGGATCAGCGCGCTCGACGACTTCGCCATCCATCTCCAGCACCAGACGCAACACACCATGCGCCGCCGGATGCTGCGGCCCAAAATTGAGCGTCATATTTTTTAGCTCAGTCATTGCAGGAGTTTGAACCGTTGTCATTTCGCCTCCACCGCTTTTTCATCGCCCGGCAAGATATCATATTCCGTATGCGGCCCTTCCCATGGGCTGAGGAAATCGAAATTACGGAACGCTTGTTGCAGTTTCACCGGTTCATACAAGACACGTTTTTCGGTTTCGTCATAGCGCATTTCCACATAGCCGGTCAGCGGGAAATCCTTACGCTGCGGGTGGCCATCGAAGCCGTAATCCGTCAAGATGCGGCGCAGGTCCGGGTTGCCGGAGAAAACCACGCCATACATATCCCACACCTCGCGCTCGAACCAACCAGCGGCAGGATAAAGATGGGTAACTGAAGGCACTTGCTGCCCATCGGCCACTTCGACTTTTAAGCGAATACGCTGATTCAACTGCAAGCTAAGCAGATTATAGACGACATCGAAACGCGGGCTACGCGAAGGGTAGTCCACGGCGGTAATATCCATCAGCATTTTGAATTGGCAATTGGCATCATCACGCAGGAAAGACAGCATTGAAGGCAGGGCTTCCGGCGCGATGACCGCGGCGACTTCGCCATTAGTCAGCGTGATCGATTTCAGCGACGCATGCTGGCGCTCTTTGGCGTATTCGATCAGGTCAGTATAATTATCAGCCATTAGCGTATGATCGTCCCGGTACGGTGGATTTTCTTTTGCAGCTGCAATACGCCATACATTAACGCTTCCGCAGTCGGCGGGCAGCCCGGCACATAGACATCGACCGGCACGATACGATCGCAACCGCGCACGACGGAATAGGAATAATGGTAATACCCCCCGCCATTGGCGCAGCTTCCCATCGAAATCACATAACGCGGCTCTGGCATCTGGTCATAGACCTTACGCAGCGCCGGGGCCATTTTGTTACATAGCGTCCCCGCCACAATCATCACATCCGACTGGCGCGGTGAAGGACGGAAAAGCAGGCCCAACCGGTCCATGTCGTAACGCGCGGCAGCGGCATGCATCATCTCGACCGCGCAGCAGGCCAGCCCAAAGGTCATCGGCCAGAGCGAGCCGGTACGCCCCCAATTGATCACTTTATTGAGATTGGCGACCACAAAGCCATTTTCGTTGAACGACTCGGTCACGCCTTTCAGGAATTTATCCTGATCCGGCCCCGTAGTCAGCGCTTGTGAGTTGGTTATTAATGCCATGCGATTACTCCCACTCCAGCGCGCCTTTGTTCCATTCGTAAATGAAACCAATGGTTAGCACGCCCAAAAAGGCCATCATTGACCAGAAACCGAATTCGCCGATATAGCCCAGCGTTATCGCCCATGGAAACAGGAACGCGACCTCTAAATCGAAGATGATGAACAGGATGGCCACCAGATAAAAGCGGACATCGAACTCGCCGCGCGCATCGCCAAAAGGTTCAAACCCGCACTCATAGGCAGAAAGCTTTTCATTATCCGGCTTTGCGCGGGTAATGAGCATTGGCAAAAAGGTCATAACGCTGGCCAGCACGGTCGCGATGCCTAAAAACACCAGTATGGGGAAATATCCTGTTACAATATCCTGCATGGGCCTATCTGTTATTTTTGGCCGTTATACTGAACTTTTATGGGCATGCAAAGCATAATCCTAGAATCATTTAATAACCGGTTTTTTATGGGCGCCTATTGCATGGGTGCATCATTCGTGCTATAGTTAAGAATGATTATTAGTTGCGACAACGATAGGAGAAGCAAATGAAGCGGCTAGCATTAAAAACATTCAGTTACGGTATCCTGCATATGGCGGTGGCGATTAATGTTGCCTACCTCATCAGCGGTGACTGGTTTATCGCCTTCGGTATTGGCCTGATTGAGCCATTTGTACAAACGGGCGTCTTCGCGGTGCATGATTGGCTATGGGAAGGCCGCGCACCCAGCCGTGAGCAAATGGTCGAGCAGACCTTTCACACGCACTGAGCCTAGGCTTGCGCTTTGTTAAGCCACCCGCTACACCTGCGGGATGAGCGATTTATTTGAAGGCGGCAAAAAGCCGAAACCCAAAGAACAGAATTACGATGCCGACTCGATTGAGGTTTTAGAGGGGCTGGAGCCGGTGCGCCGCCGTCCGGGCATGTATATCGGCGGTAGCGACGAAGTAGCGATGCACCACCTGATTAACGAAGTCTTCGACAACTCGATGGATGAAGCCGTCGCCGGGCACGCCAGCCGCATCGAAGTCGCGCTGATGCCCGGAAATGAAGTAATTATCAGCGATAATGGCCGTGGGATTCCGATCGATCCGCACCCAAAGTTCAAAAACAAATCCGCACTTGAAGTCATTATGACCACGCTGCATGCGGGCGGCAAATTCTCCGACAAAAGCTATGACACTGCGGGCGGTCTGCACGGTGTGGGGATTTCCGTGGTCAACGCGCTGGCCGAGCATCTGGAGGTCGAAGTCGCGCGCGATCAGCAGCTCTACGTGCAAACCTATTCACGCGGCCATGCGATGAGCAAGATTGAAAAAGCCGGGAAAGTGCAAAACCGTCGCGGTACGCGGATTTCCTTTCGCCCGGATGCGCAGATTTTCGGCGATAAGGCAAAATATAACCCGGACAAAGTCTATAAATTCATTCATTCCAAAGCCTATCTGTTTCGCGGCGTCGAAATCCGCTGGGAATGCGCGCCCGAGCTGATCGGCGAAAAAAGCACCACCCCGTCGAAAGATGTCATCCATTTCCCGAACGGGATCGAAGATTATCTGAAAGAAGAGTTGCACGACCGCCCGACGGTGACCGAAATGGCGTTTAGTGGCGAGGCGCCCCTGCCCCAAAATCAGGGCAAGGTGGAATTTGCCATCGCCTGGCCGCTCGATGAATCGGGCGAATTCCTGTCCTATTGTAATACGATCCCGACGCCTGATGGCGGCACGCATGAAACCGGGTTACGCAGCGCCCTGACCAAAAGCCTGAAATCCTTTGGCGAAATGTCGGGCAATAAGAAAATGGCGAATGTGACTGCTGATGATATTCTTGGCGGGGCGATTTGCATTTTATCGCTATTCATTAAAGACCCGCAGTTTCAGGGCCAGACCAAAGACAAACTGGCCATGCAATCCGCCGCCAAACTGACCGAATCGGCGATGCGCGACCCATTCGATCACTGGCTTAGCGGCAACCCGAACAACGCCAACGCGCTGATGGAACATATCATCAGCCGCATGGAAGATCGTCTGAAACGCAAGCAGGACAAGTCTGTCGCGCGTAAAGCGGTGACCACACGCCTGCGCCTGCCCGGCAAACTGGCCGATTGTTCGCGCAATTCTAACCTCGGCACTGAACTTTATCTGGTCGAGGGGGATTCGGCGGGCGGTTCCGCGAAACAAGCCCGCAACCGCGAAACACAGGCAATTCTTCCGTTACGCGGAAAAATCCTCAACGTCGCCAGCGCCACCAAAGACAAAATCGCCGCCAATCAGGAGATCGAAGATATTGTGACCGCGCTGGGCTGCGGCTCGGGCAAGCATTTCGATATCAGCAAGCTACGCTACGAGCGCATCATCATCATGTGCGATGCGGATGTCGACGGCGCGCATATTGCCAGCCTACTGATGACGTTTTTCTTTCAGGAAATGCCCGAACTCGTGCAAAACGGCCATCTCTACCTCGCGCAACCGCCACTTTTCCGCATCACACAGAGCAATAAAAGCTATTACGCGAAAGACGATGCCGAAAAGAACGCGCTGGTCGAAAAACTTTCCAAGGGGAAAGGCAAAGTCGAAGTCGGACGCTTTAAGGGTCTGGGCGAAATGACCCCCGCCCAACTGAAAGAAACTACCATGCAATCCGCCGAACGCATTTTACTGCGCGCGCAACTGGATGGTGATTCCGAAGAAGACACGCTAAACCGCGTCACCGAGCTAATGGGCAAAAAGCCAGAACTCCGCTACAATTTCATCTGCGAGCAAACCGCCCTGCAAGGCAACGCAATCTTGCAGCAGTTGGATGTTTAGGAGTCGCTAGTCGCTAGTCACTAGTGAAAATCTCGTGACTCGCGACCAGTGACTAGCGACTATTAATTATTACGCCGCTTTCGTCTTCTTTTTCTCGTCTTTCTTCGCGGCAGGCTTTTTCTTAGCCGGCGCTTTCGAAGCTTTCGGAGCTGCTATCGCTTTTTTCTTTTCTAATAGCGGCTTTAGATACTGGCCGGTGATGGATTCTTTCACCTTGATAATATCTTCCGGGGTTCCGGTCGCAACCAGTTTGCCGCCTTTGTCGCCGCCGCCGGGGCCGATATCGATGACATGGTCGGCGGTTTTGACGACATCGAGATTATGCTCAATCACCACCATCGAATTTCCCGCGTCGACCAGTTTATGCAAGACCGACAACAGTTTCTTGATGTCCGCGCTATGCAGGCCGGTGGTCGGCTCGTCTAAGATGTAGAGCGTGCGGCCGGTCGCGCGTTTGGAAAGTTCTTTGGCTAGTTTGATACGCTGCGCCTCACCGCCGGAAAGCGTGGTCGCGGACTGGCCGAGCTTGATGTAACCCAAGCCGACTTCGAGTAATGCGACCATCTTTTCTTTGATGGAGGGGTGTGCTTCGAAGAAATCGACGGCTTCTTCGACCGTCATGTTTAGCACATCGGCGATCGACTTGCCTTTGTATTCCACTTCCAGCGTTTCGCGGTTATAGCGCTTGCCTTTACATTGGTCACAAAGCACATACACGTCGGGCAGAAAGTGCATCTCGATTTTGATCATCCCGTCGCCCTGACAGGCTTCGCAGCGCCCGCCCTTGACGTTGAACGAGAAGCGCCCCGGTTTATACCCTCGTGCTTTTGATTCAGGCAGACCGGTAAACCAATCGCGGATCGGCCCGAAAGCGCCGGTATAGGTCGCAGGGTTCGAGCGCGGCGTGCGGCCGATCGGCGATTGGTCGATCTCGATGATTTTGTCGATATATTCGAGGCCTAAAATCGCGTCATGCGCGCCGGGCGTCACCTTGCTGCCATGCAGGCGTTTGGTCACGGCTTTGTAGAGTGTTTCGATCACCAGTGACGACTTCCCGCCGCCGGACACACCGGTAACACAGGTAAACAGGCCGAGCGGAATATCGCAGCTGACGCCTTGCAGGTTATTCTCGCGGGCGTTTTCGATGCGGATACGCTTGGTTTTATAACCCTGCCGCCGCTCTTCCGGCACGTCAATCTGCTCGCGGCCTGAGAGGTAATGGCCGGTGATGCTGGTTTCGTCATTGGCGACATGTTCAGGCGTGCCTTGCGAAATAATCTGCCCGCCGTGAATCCCCGCGCCGGGGCCGATGTCGATCAGGTGATCGGCGCGGCGCATGGTGTCTTCATCATGCTCCACCACGATCACGGTATTGCCCAGATCGCGCAAATGCGCCAGTGTGGCAAGCAAGCGATCATTGTCACACTGGTGCAGGCCGATGGACGGCTCATCAAGGACATATAACACGCCCGACAGGCCGGAACCGATTTGCGAGGCCAGACGAATCCGCTGTGACTCACCGCCAGACAGCGTACCCGATTCGCGGCTGAGCGTCAGATAACTTAAGCCGACATTGTTGAGGAAGCCCAATCGTTCGCGGATTTCTTTCAACACTTTTTCGGCGATTTTCTGATGATTTTTGCTGAGTTTCTTCTCCAAATCATTGAACCAATCCACGGCATGATCGATCGCGTATTTACAGACTTCACCGATATGCAGCCCGCCAACTTTCACGCACAACGCTTCGGGTTTCAGGCGATAGCCATTACAGGTCGGGCAATCGGTAATGCTTTGGAATTTCGCGATCTCTTCGCGCACCCAGCTGGAATCTGTTTCGCGGTAGCGGCGGTTCAGGTTGGGGATCACGCCTTCGAACGGTTTGTCGCTTTTGAAGCTGCGGATACCGTCATGGTAATTAATCTTGATCGATTCCTCGCCGGTACCGTGCAGAATAATATTCTGCACCTTTTCCGGTAAATCTTCCCACGGCACATGCAGCGAGAATTTATAATGTTTCGCCAAACCATCCAGCGTCTGCATGTAATATTTCGACTGCGCCGATTCCCAAGGTGCAATTGCCCCATCGAACAGCGATAGCTGCGGATCGGGCACGACCATGCTGGGGTCGGTATAAGTTGCAACGCCCAAGCCATCGCAAGACGGACAGGCCCCGAAGGGTGAGTTGAACGAAAACAGACGCGGCTCGATTTCCTCCAGAGTGAAACCGGATTCCGGGCAGGCGAATTTCGCCGACAGGACGATGATATCGCCTTTTTTCTGTTCGGCGCTCTCGTCGATTTCGACGACTTCGACATGCACTAGACCATCGGAAATACCCAAGCATGTTTCAATCGAATCCGGCAGGCGGTTGCCTAATTCTTCGCTGACTTTGATCCGGTCGACCACCACATCGATATCGTGTTTCTTATTTTTCTCAATCGATGGCAGATCATCCATCTCATGCAATTCCCCATCAATTTTGACGCGGGTAAAGCCACGCTTTTGCATGGCTTTCAGCTCTTTCTTAAACTCGCCTTTTTGGCCACGCGCAATGGGTGCCATCAGATAGAGTTTTGTGTCTTTGGGCAATTCCAGCACCTTATCGACCATCTCGCTGACGGTTTGGCTGGTAATTGGTTTGCCGGTCGCAGGCGAATACGGAATGCCGATGCGCGCGTAAAGCAGGCGCAGATAATCGTAGATCTCGGTGACAGTCCCTACGGTCGAACGTGGATTTTTCGACGTGGTTTTCTGATCAATCGCAATCGCAGGAGAAAGGCCGTCAATGCTTTCTACATCCGGCTTATCCTGAATATTCAAAAACTGCCGCGCATAGGCCGAGAGCGACTCAACATAACGGCGCTGGCCTTCGGCATAGATCGTATCAAACGCCAGCGACGACTTGCCCGAACCCGACAGGCCGGTAATCACCACCAGCTTGTTTTTGGGAATATCGACGTTGATATTCTTAAGGTTATGTTCTTTTGCGCCGCGCACGCTGATGACGGGTTCCATAGCTGTCCTTTGTATTTAAGTGGCCGCGCAGTATACGGCCTTTGTGCATAAAGGCAATGATGCGTTTGCCCTGATTTTCTGTTCGTCAGATAAGGTAAGCGGATGCGTTTTTCACCCCGCCTGATTGTTTATTTTGTGTTCGGCCTATTATTTTTGGCCATGGGCTATGTGTTAGCGCCGATATTCAACCCGGTGATGCAGAGTGAATCCGGCTTAATTTATGCCGATTTCCTTCAATATCTTACCGGGGTGCGCATTGCAATTTTGGGGAATGCCACGCAGCTTTATGATCTTGGGCTTCAGCATCAGGTGCAAGTACAGCTAGTCGATGAGGCGGTGGGTTCGGCGCCTGTGATTGCACCGGACGACATTCTGCTTTTCAATTACCCGCCGTGGTTGCCACTAATACTAAGCTGGATGGCGCCACTTAGTATCCATACGGCCTATGGCTCATGGCTAGCGCTCAATCTCATACTTTTACTGACGATGCTGTGGGCGCTGCTACGTCCCTACCCCTTACTACATCAATGCATTGGCTTGCTTTTCATCCTCACATTTGTGCCCGTTTTGCAATGTCTGCAACTGGGGCAAGCCGGCATTCTGCTTGCGTTTGCGCTAACATTCTACTGGCGCTGGGCAGAGACTCATCCAAAGCGAGCCGCGAATGCGTTCATACTTGGGGCCATTAAACCTCAATTAGTGTTGCTGCCTACCATACACATCCTACTAAGCCGGCAAGTCCCGCTGATTAAGCGCCTTGTTAGGTATAGTTTCCTGTTAATTGCGATCGTGACGCTTTATTTCGGCCCGACTATATGGCTGGATTGGCTTGAACTACTCCAACGAATGAGCGCCTTTACGACGCAATACCGTATCGACTTGACCAGTCAGCCGAATCTACGCGGCGCCGCGATACGCTTCTGGGGGATGGAGGCGTTATTCGAAATCACTGTTATAACTAACGCGATTTTTGTGGCGGCGATCATCTATACCGCTTGGCTCTGGCGACGCCCTATTGCTTCGGATCGGTTACGAACTTTGCTTTTTAGCCGGACTGCGGTGTTAGGGCTAATCTTTTGCCCCTGGCTTCATCCGCATGATCTGGCGCTGGCTATCCCTATGGTGTTCTGGCAATGGCCGCCTAACCGCGGAAAAGCCTATGGCATCAGTCTGATAGGCATGCAGATTCTCTATTACACCCTGCCCGCTACGGCGGTTATTTCCGGCGGCTTTGCATTTTTAGTGTTTCTGTTATGCTGGAATTTCTGGCTCACCCACCAATCGGAGGAAACCCATGGCCTTACTTTCGACCCCGCCCGCTGAGATCGGCATGACCGCACCGGACTTTGAATTGCCCGGCTGCGATAATAAAATCTACACATTGGAGCAATGCGCCGGCGAAAATGGCCTGCTGGTTATCTTTATGTGTAACCATTGCCCTTATGTCCAACGCCAGTTGCGCCAGATTGTCGACACCGCGGAATTGCTGGAAAAAATTGGAGTGAATACAGTCGCCATCAGTTCGAATGATATTCAGGATTACCCGGAGGATTCGCCCGAAGATATGCTGCATTTGGCGCAGAATTGGGGCTTTACCTTCCCGTATCTCTATGATGAAACGCAAGCCGTCGCCAAAGCCTATGGCGCGGTGTGTACGCCTGATTTCTTCGGCTTCGATAAAGAGCTGGACTTGTTCTATCGCGGTCGTCTTGACGATGGCGAACATGCACAAGAGCTTTTCTTGGCCTTCGAAGACATGGTCCGCGACGGTAAAACCAACCGCCCGCAGAATCCCAGTATGGGGTGCTCCATTAAGTGGAAGGACTAATTAGCCAGTCATCCTATCGGATATTAAACCGCTTTGCGCCCGATAGAGTGATAGCGGTAGCCGAAGTTGGCCATATCCTCAGGCTTAAACAAATTGCGTAAATCAACAATCAGCAGGTGTTTCAGTGTTGGTTTAATCGTTACCCAATCCAGCGAGCGAAACTCATCCCATTCGGTCACAATACATACGCAATCGGCCCCTTGCATGGCCGTTGAGGCATTCTCGCAATAGGTCACGGCATCCGGCAGCAACGGTTTGGCATTTGCCATGCCTTCCGGGTCATAGGCGCGAATCGCCGCGCCACCATTGAGTAAGAATGGGATAATATGCAGGGCCGCGCTTTCGCGCATGTCGTCTGTGTTGGCTTTGAAGGTCAATCCAAGAATCGCGATCGTTTTTCCAACCACACTGCCGTCACACGCTTCTACCACCCGCGCGCCCATGCTTTCGCGCCGGGCCAAGTTGTATTTGACAACGGTATTCGTAATCTCCGGATACACACCGGATGCCGAAGCCAGCCGCGCCAACGCCTGCGCGTCTTTCGGGAAACATGAGCCACCGAACCCCGGGCCGGGGCGTAGGAAACGCTCGCCAATGCGGGCGTCCATTCCCATACCTTTGGCGACCAATTCAATATCCGCGCCAACCTTTTCCGCAATGTCGGCCATTTCATTGATGAAGGCGATTTTGGTCGCGAGAAACGTATTCGCCGCATATTTAATCACCTCAGCGGTTTCCAGCCCGGTAATCAGTAGCGGATAGCCTTTAGTAGTAAGTGGCGCATATAATTGTTCTAAAAGCGCCTTAGCACGCGCGTCTTCTGTCCCACAAATAATACGATCCGGCTGCATGAAGTCGCCAATCGCCGAGCCTTCGCGCAGGAATTCCGGATTGGATGCCACGGCGAACTCCGCCTCCGCATTGACTGCCGCAATGCGCCGCGCCACTTCACGATTCGTGCCCGGCGGCACGGTTGACTTGGTAATCACCACGGTAAACCCGTCCAGATGTGCCGCCAGTTCTTCCGCTGCGGCATAGACATAACGTAAATCGGCCTTCCCTTCTTCCGAGGGGTCTGGCGGCGTACCAACAGCAATCATTACGATATCCGCCGCTTTGACTGCGGTAGCTAAGTCCCTTGTGTATGAAAGTCGCGCCGTATTTTGCGCCATTAATTCAGTGAGGCCGGGCTCATAAATCGGGCATTTTCTCGCTTGAAGCTGTGCGATCTTATCCGGATTATTGTCGATACAGGTAACATCGAATCCAAGTTCGGCGAAGCACACCCCACTGACCAGTCCGACATAGCCGGTTCCGATAATCGCGAGCTTCATAGGCTATACATATTTACGCAGCGCAGCGCGCACATCATCGGCCATTGCAGCATCTTTGAGGGCATAGGCAACATTCGCCTCGACAAAGCCTGCTTTATTGCCGCAGTCGAAGCGCGTACCGTCGAAGCGGTAGCCATAAAAGCCGACATCGCCGATCATCGCATTCATCGCATCGGTCAGCTGAATTTCGCCGCCAGAGCCGGTTTGCTTCTTATCCAATTGCTTGAAAATATCCGGATGCAAAATATAGCGTCCGGTAATCGACAGATTTGATGGCGCGTCTTCTGGCTTCGGTTTTTCCACTAGCCCACGCGCTTTCACCACGTTACCCGCTTCGGATTCAATATCCAAAATTCCGTAGCTTGAGACTTGATCTTTCGGCACCTCAATCACCGCGGCGACATTGCCCGGCGTGTCGGCATAGGCATCGACCATCTGTTTCAGACAGGGCGTATCGGCCATAATCAAATCATCGGCGAGAATCACCGCAAACGGTTCATCGCCAATCAGTTTGCGCGCGCACCATACCGCATGGCCCAGGCCTAACGCCTCCATCTGGCGCGTAAAAATGATTGACCCGGCATCTGGCATCCATCCTTTGGTCTGCTGCAACTCGCGCGCTTTGCCTTTTTCGTCGAGAATGCGCTGCAACTCATACGAGTGGTCGAAATGGTTGGAGATCGCAGCTTTATTCCGCCCGGTGATAAAGATGAATTCCTCAATCCCCGCGGCCACCGCTTCTTCATAGGCATAATGGATCAGTGGCTTGTCCACCACAGGCAGCATTTCTTTCGGCATCGCCTTCGTCGCAGGCAGAAACCGGGTGCCTAAACCACCCACGGGAAACACTGCTTTACGTATCTTTGTCATAGCGCCCTGTTAGCAGTCTGCCTCTCAAAGGTAAAGCGCTTGACAGCGCGGTGTGAATCAGTATGTTCCCTGCTTCATAAAGGAATACTACTATGGCTAAAAAGAATGTGATTTTGGTGAAGCTTGAGTCAACTGCAGGGACGGGTTTTTACTATGTAAAAAAACGCAACCCGCGCAAACAGACTGAAAAGCTGGCGTTTAAGAAATATGATCCCGTTGTGCGCAAGCATGTGGATTTCAAAGAAGTGAAGCTGAAATAGTCCCTTATGGCCTTGATCGATCTTCTGATTTCTCCGGCATTTGCCCAAGCGGCAGGTGAAGCGCCCTCTCCATTGGCGAGTTTTGCGCCAATAATCCTGTTATTCTTCATCTTTTATTTTCTGGTGATTCGTCCTCAGAATAAAAAAATGAAAGCGCATCGCGAAATGGTCGCCAATACACAAAAAGGCGATGAGGTGATCACCGCAGGTGGCATTTACGGTAAGGTCACTAAAGTACATGCCGTAGCAGAAGGCGAACAAGGCAAGGTTTCCTTGCGTATCGCAGAAGGCGTGGAAGTCTTTGTCCAACAAAACACGATTAGTCAGGTCCTGACCAAACGCGAGCATGTAGCCGAAGTCAAAACCGATACCCCCGCTAAAAAAGCAGCAAACGACAACAAATAAGCCACATTCGCGATTTGCTTCGGGATCGTTTGCAAAAAGATGCTGAAATTAATTCAGCATCCCCTATGAATAGGCCCCATGTTTTACCCCGCCTGGAAAAAAATCACGATTTTATTGATCTGCGTGCTGGCAACTTTAGCCGCACTGCCGAACCTAACCAAAATGCCGGAATGGCTGCCGCAAGATAGCATCAATCTTGGGCTAGACTTGCGTGGCGGCTCGCATCTGCTGCTCGAAATTGATTTCGATACCTATCTCAAAGAACAATATGCCGGTCTGGAAGACGATATGCGCACCGCCATGCGCACCGAAAAAGTGGGTTATCGCAACCTGCGCGCGGGCGTCAACATGGTCAGTTTCGAACTGCGCGAGCAGGAAGATGCGAACCGGATTCAGGCCATTGCCGAATCCCTTGATGATGATGTGCAGGTCGACATACGTGAGGATACCGCACATCTGATGTATGGCGAAGCGGCGCTAACCCGTAAAAAGCAGGAATTACTGGAACAATCTATCCGCATCATTAATCGCCGCGTGAATGAAACAGGCACCAAAGAGCCGTTGATCCAGCGTCAGGGTGATGACCGCGTGCTGGTCCAGGTGCCGGGGCTTGAAAATCCCGAGCAACTAAAAAAGATTCTCGGCAAAACCGCGAAAATGACGTTTCACTTGGTGAATGATAGCGTAAGCGAAGGTCAGCTGATGCAAGGCCGCGCGCCAAGCGGCACACAGATTTTATACGAAATCGAGACCAATGCCAAAGGTGAGGAAATGCGCGTGCCCGTGCCAGTGTATTCGCGTGTGGCATTAAGTGGGGATTTGCTGACCAATGCGCAGCCAACTTATAGCGAAGGTCAGCCGGTTGTCAGCTTTTCGTTCAATACCGCTGGCGCACGCAAATTTGCCGATATCACCTCGAAACACACCGGCAAACGCTTTGCTGTAGTGCTCGATGATGTGGTCATCACCGCGCCCGTGATGCGGGTGCCGATTATCGATGGTAAAGGTCAGATCGAAGGCAACTTCACTACTCAATCAGCCAAAGAGCTCGCAGTATTATTACGCGCTGGTGCCCTGCCCGCACCGCTGACGATCATCGAGGAAAGGTCTGTCGGCCCGTCTCTCGGTGCGGATTCGATTCAGGCGGGTGAAGTGGCGGTCGTCATCGCCTTCGCGGCGATCATGCTGTTCATGATCTTATATTATGGCATTTACGGGCTGTTCGCCGATATTGCCTTACTGGTTAACGTCGTATTGATTCTGGGAATTTTATCATATTTTCAAGTTACCCTCACCTTACCGGGGATTGCCGGGATTGTGTTGACCATGGGTATGGCGGTCGATGCGAACACGCTGATCTATGAACGGATCCGGGAAGAGTTGCGCAAAGGTAAAAAGATTACTTCGTCAATCGAGCAAGGGTTTAAAACCGCGTTTGATACGATTATGGATGCCAATATCACCACATTGATTGCCGCGTTTATCTTGTTTTACTTCGGTTCCGGCTCGGTGAAAGGCTTTGCCGTCACGCTGTCGATCGGGATTTTGGCGTCGATGTTCTCGGCCATTATGCTGACGCGTTTGATGGTCGTTAGCTATGTCAACTGGAAGCGGCCGACGAAGCTGGTGATATGAGCCAGCCATTACTGAATGAGTGGAAAACCACGATTCAGGCCTATGGGAATGGCGGCTTTAAGATTGCTGGAGAAGTAGTGCAAGGTTCGATCTTGCTTACCGAAATTACACGGCATGATTTGACTATTTCCCGCGTCTCCGAAACCACGGATGCGATTTTGCCTGCACTGAAAGAAGCCGAAGCGGAATTGCTTTTAGTCGGCGGTGGCACGGCCCCAGAGACCTTACCAGAAGAGTGCTTGAATGTCCTGCGTAAAGCTGGCATTTCTGTGGAGCATATGGATACCGGCGCCGCGTGCCGCACGTACGGGATTTTGCAAAGCGAGGGGCGCCGGGTGGCTGCCTTGTTGATAGCTGTGTAACACCCCTTGCAGTGCGTCGCCTGCGCCCTATGATGTATATTCGTCATCCTGAATGTATTTCAGGATCTTTTAGTTACATGATCCCGAAACGAGTTCGGGATGACAGGAGTTTGTATGGCTGGTTCAATTAATAAAGTAATTTTGGTGGGCAATCTGGGGCGTGACCCAGAAATTCGTGCCATGCAGGATGGACGCGAAATCGCCAATCTGACAATTGCGACATCCGAAAACTGGAAAGATAAAAATACCGGCGAACGCAAAGAGAAAACCGAATGGCACCGCGTAGCGATTTTTAACGATGGCTTGGTGAAGGTCGCGAAGAATTACCTGAACAAAGGTTCAAAAGTGTATATTGAAGGCCAATTGCAAACGCGTAAATGGCAAGACCAGAATGGCCAAGAGCGCTATACAACGGAAATCGTGTTGCAAGGCTTCAACGGTAATCTTACGATGCTCGACAGTCGTGGCGGTAGTGGCGGCGGCATGCAGGATTCGGGGAATGACAATTACAATCAGTCGCCTTCATTTGGTCAGATGCCCGCGAATCAAGGGCATGCCGATCTGGATGATGAAATTCCCTTCTAGGCGACGCGTTCGGGTGTGAGCTCCGGGGCAACGCGCCCCTGATTTTCCTTGATGGTGACATTTTCCGGCATGGGCGGCGTATCTTTGCCCTTTTGGCCTAATTCTTCAAAGAAGCGATCATACATTTTGCCCCAAGGCTCCGTACAACTAAGCAATGTAAAGAACAGGCTGGTAGCGAAGCCTTCGCGCCAGGCATTGGTTAATAGCCCTTTTTCCATCGACATGGTCCCGCCTGCCCAGCGATACCCCATGCGCTTCGCCCCCGTATATAGCGAAATGCCAGCCGCGACCGGCAAGACATCGCGGAACACTTTGCGGCCTAACCCTTGTGTAAAGAAGCTGTGCTGATCGGCGGGTTTGTCTTCTGAGGCATCCCATTGCCCGTGGCGGCGTTTATAATTTTCCGCCAAGCGGTCTGAGACTTCGAAGAAGGTGCTATAGGCGACCGTATTGACCGCGCAATTTTGCAGGATCGAATTTTCTGGATGCGTCAACAACGCTTGCCAATTGGTCTTCGCCGCGGCCTGTGCTGCGGCTCCCATGGGTTTGTGCAGTTGAGTGATATAGCCGAGCGTCAATGCACCCCACGGTACCGATGCCGCTTCGGCGGGAACCTGGAGTTTCAGTCCATCCATAAACGTCTTTGGCGCGTGTTGGACTGCCTTGATCGTATCATCACGGCTATTATCCGGATTGAAAATATCGTCAAACGTCCACTTTCCCGATTTGCTGAATGCGCGGTAAAAGGTGAAGCTGGCGCCTATTTGTAATGCGGCTTTTAGACCGCTTTCCCATTTATCGACCGAACGCCCTGCCTCTGGTGCGATCTTCCGCAACGCCATAAAAGCCGCTGCCGCTCCCAGTCCATAAGGGATAGATGCGATTGCCGAGCGTGCATATTGATAGGCATTATAGCCTAACGGGTTATGGCGCATAAAATCCTGATGGTCATAGGCCCAGTTGCCTAAGCTAATCGCGAGCTCGTCTGGCGAAGAGCCAATAGCGGATTTAGAGTCGGAGTGCGCCATCATCCCCATAGAATAGCACAAGCAGCGGCTAACTAGTATGACGGTTTGATGAAAAAGCACCTATTCACAATGGGTTATGTTGCGCCGCAGCACGCCCATCGTATTCTGCTTTATTGCGAGCAAGATAGAAAGATTTGCTGCGCTGCACATAAGCCATTGGAAGATTTAAGATTATGACAGCTTGATGACATTTTCAGCCAAACTGCGGCTTTCAGATGCGTGCGCGTTATCTCTGGGGTACACTGAACTATCCTATGCCAACCGATGTCGAAAAAACTGTCCTGAAATTAGGCGAATGGCTCGCTGAGAACGCCTATATTGCGCCCGGAAAGCACCGCTTTTTAACCGCTCTCGGCCTGATGGTCGGGCTAACCGGCGGGCGACAGCTCATGAATGTGCTCACCGCGCATGATGGCAAAGGAAACCGGATTGATGAAGAATCATTGTTACCCCCGCTCCGCCGCTATTACGGCATCATGGAATATAACCGCTTTGAAGACGACGCGACCGCGAAATGGCATAAGGTAGCGGATGCGTTTGTCCCCTTTATTTTGGGCGGATTGGGAGCGATGGCAGGCAGTGCCTATTTTGCCAGAGGAACGCCCATCACCAAGGGCTTAACGGCGGCGCTCGGCAAAGGGGCGGAAGAAGGTTACTTCTTGCAACATGCCGATATGCTGGCGAATAAGCAGCAAGCTTACCGTCTCAATTACCTGTCCGGGGTTGGACTAAATATTGGCTCTACCGGCGGGGTGCATTTGTTCCCTACGATGATGGCCTCGTCCACTTCTGCCTTCCGTTTTCAAATCGACCACGGCAAAAACATTATTCTGCCGGGCCTGAAGCAACTCACCAAAAACCGTGGCCACTCTTCGCGGAATATGTATATGGCCATGTCCGATTTTATCAGTTGGGCAGAAAATAACGCCGCGCATTATACGGGTACGCAATGGTATAAAAACGAAACACAACCGATCATCCGCTACGCCAAAGACATGATGCAGGTCTTCAAAGAGGCAACACCGGAACAACGCAAACTCGTTGAAGATCGGGTCGAAGCGCTTTGCGTATCGCTGGATAAAATGGCCACTGAAATTGCCGCAGAAGAGAAACTGCACGGCGAGAAACTGGTTGGAAAATTAAAGAAAGACGAGAAATTCCAAGGCTCGATGAAGGAATTTCTGACCAAAGGACTCGAAGATGCCTTTATCGATGCCAAGCTGCTTGATCCGAAAAAGCCGGATCTTTCCAATATTGCCGCAGGTGATTACGGCCCGGTTTCTACCGCCACCTATTTATTAGGCGGCCGCAAAGCAAGCCAGGGCTATGTCGAGAATTGGCAGCGCGCGATGCAGAAACGCCATGGGGTCAAAGCTGCGGAGCCGGTCGCCCCGGCTAAATCGCTGGTCGATGACACTCCGCCTTATTTGACCGCTTTTGCGGGAGTCGCGGGCCTGTTAGGGATTACCTCACTCTTCAGCAAGGGCCATGATAAAGGCATCTATCCTGCTTCGCCAGAAGTGCATCCTGATCGTAGCTTGCCGCGTCACGAACAAGCACGCATTTGGCACAAGGAACACGACGCCGATAAAGGCAAAGGACTAGTGGATGCCATTAATGGCAAACCGCTTGATTTATTAAGCTGGGCATCATCATTAACGGTCGTGCCGCCGGGACTACACCGTTTCATGAATGCCGCGTTTCTGACGGGCTTTTTATATACCGGCGCTAAATTCTCCTCCGCCCTCGCCGCCCGCGATTTAAGAGGCGTCGCACTATCCGCAGAGGAAATCTGGCCGATGTTTAAGCCTCTTCATGGCAAAATGTCCTATGTCTGGAAATCCGGCGAGCGGGCTGACCGCTGGAAGCATGTGGCGCATCAACTCATTCCGGTAACCGTTGGTGCGGCGGGTACCTATACCGGTTCGCGCGTCTATTTTGAAGAAACCTATGAGCGGGCGCGCCAATCTGAATATCTGGAAGATTATACCGATCGTATTCTGCTGGAAGAATCCGAAAGCTATGCGCGTGCGTCTGCCGTCACATCGATTCTAAACACCGGCTCCGGGTTTCACTTACTGCCTTTTGTGAGTTACCCGGCCAACCTACAAAACCGCTTCCTGTTTGCGCGTGGGCAGCAGATAGCCACGCCCGGTATCGGGGCATGGTGGTCGGGCAACCCGTCGAAATACCCCTTCCACGTACGTCGCCTGCTAAGCGAAGTCGTCAATTATGCCGTACATAACTCCGCAGAATTTCCACAAGAATTCGATCCTATGATGCATGCGCTGGTGGCCAAGCTCTACCCCGATCTGCCCGAAAAAGAGATCAATGAAAAACGCGACATGCTGGTCGATAAGCTCTATGAAATTCGCGACCGCTATTGGCAGGAAGGTGGCGTTCCGGCGTTGCAAAAGAAATTCTGCCGCGAAGAGCTGGAACAGCATTTCCGCCGTGAAGGTTTAGAGAAAACCCTTCGTGAAGTAGGGCTGGATCCGATGCAGGCAGCGCTGGACAATAATGGTGCGGGTGGCGCCTTTGCCCGGTGGATGGGCGCAGGGAATACAGTAAATTCAACGATTAACGAATATCACGCGAAACTCGCCAAACGCGCAAAGCCCGCTGAACCTGGCCCACAAGAACCGGCTCACGAAGCACCGGACACCCAAATTGGTGACCGCATTGCCATGGGCACGCAACAACCTGGTCTGTCTTTAGTGCATTAACCCTTGCATTCCGCCAATACTTCAGTATAACCGCGCCATCACGCACGCAAGTGCGGCTTGCCCGGGGTGTTCTCGGGACGGCCATCCGGTCCTGCTATATGGTAGGCATCACTTGCGGAGGTTTAACCGGTAAAAGGAGAGAGCAATGCCGATACCTGATTTTTCTATGCGCGAGCTAATTGACGCTGGCGTACACTTTGGTCACAAAACAAAACGTTGGAACCCGCGCATGGCGCCGTTTATTTACGGTGAGCGCAACAACATCCACATTATCAACCTGCAAAAAACCGTACCCTTATTGCACCGCGCATTGGTTGCAACGCGCGACGTGGCATCGAAAAACGGTCGTATTCTGTTTGTCGGCACCAAACGCCAGGCATCAGATGTAATTGCAACTGCCGCGAAACGTTGTGGCCAGTATTATGTGAACCAGCGCTGGCTGGGCGGCATGCTGACCAACTGGAAAACCATCCAGAACTCAATTCGTCAGCTGAAGAAAATTGAAGAGACCCTGCAGAACGCCAATTCTGGTTTTACCAAGAAAGAGTTGTTGAGCCTGCAACGCCAACACGAAAAACTGGAAAAATCTCTGGGCGGAATTCGCGATATGGCGGGTATCCCTGATCTGATGGTCGTCGTCGATGTGTGCCGCGAAGATCTGGCGATTAAAGAAGCGCAAAAGCTCGGAATTCCGATTGTTGCGATCGTAGATACCAATGCATCGGTCGATGGTATCGATCACCCGATCCCGGGTAATGATGACGCAACCCGCGCGATCACTCTCTATTGCAAACTGCTGTCAGATGCCGTGCTCGACGGAATTCAGGAAAGCATGCACCATATGGAAGACGAGATGGTCGAAGAAGTTTCGATGGAACAGGAAATGGCTGCAGGAGAAGAAGAAGCTCCGGCACAGTCTAAGAAAGTGACCACGAAGAAAGCGGCCTATGCCGATGTCGCGAAGAAAGCAGCAAAGAAAAAAGAAGCTGCTGAAACCGCGAAAAAGGTAGAGAAAGCGTCGAAAGACCAATCTTCCATTTCAGAAGGCGTTGAGAGCCCGGAAGAAAAAGAAGAGCTGATTGAAGCAGCGGCAGATAAAGAAATCGCGAATGAAAATCTGAACAAAAGCGAAGACGAAGCCGCCAGCGATAAAAAAGCAGCGTCTGCTTAATTATTATCCCCGGCCAACGCTTAGGCGTCTGGCCGGGGTTTACGCCTTTCCACAATAGAGGCGAATGAACACAAAGGAGATTAAAAATGAGTTTTGGAACAGCGGAAATCAAAGAACTGCGCGAATCAACCGGCGCAGGCATGATGGATTGTAAGAAAGCATTAAGCGAAACCAACGGAAATATGGAAGAAGCGGTCGATTGGCTGCGTACCAAAGGTCTGGCATCGGCTGCGAAAAAGTCTGGCCGTATCGCCGCTGAAGGTCTGGTAGCGGTATCATCTGCGGATGATAACAAAGCCGCTGCGATCGTGGAGGTGAATTCCGAAACCGATTTCGTGGCACGTAACGAACAATTCCAGAATGTTGCTGAAGCGATTGCCAAATATGCAGTGAAAACGGCTGGTGTGCTGGAAGACCTGCAAGAATATAAATGCGATACTTTTGGCAAGCCGGTTAAAGATGTGATCACCGACACGATTGCGACGATTGGTGAAAATATCAATCTGCGCCGTGCGTCGGGTTTAAGCGTGTCGAATGGCGCTGTAGCATCCTATGTACACGCACCGGTGAAGCCCGGCCTGGGTAAAATTGGTGTGCTCGTGGCGCTGGAATCAACAGGCGATCAGGACAAGTTGCTGCAATTTGGTAAGCAAGTTGCGATGCATATCGCGGCGACCAATCCGGAAGCAATGACCCGTGAAGGCGTACAAGCAGATTCAATCGAGCGTGAGCGTTCGGTATTCCGTGAGCAAGCACTGGCTTCTGGCAAGCCTGAGAATATCGTTGAGAAAATGGTCGAAGGTCGTA
Organism: Alphaproteobacteria bacterium UBA3002; assembly: GCA_002346425.1. Taxonomy (GTDB): domain Bacteria; phylum Pseudomonadota; class Alphaproteobacteria; order Rickettsiales; family UBA3002; genus UBA3002. The sequence goes on along the minus strand of DDZS01000066.1, from coordinate 9,546 downwards.
TCAGCAAATTCTACAAAGAAGTAGTATTGCTGGAGCAGGAATATGTCATCGAAGGCAAAATTTCCGTACAGGAAGCCGTTGATAATTTCGCCAAAGAACTGGGTGCTGACGTAAAAGTCGTCGACTTCGTGCGCTTCGGTTTGGGTGAAGGCATCGAGAAAAAAGAAGAAGACTTCGCTGAGGAAGTTAAAAAAGCTGCCGGCGCTGCATAAGCGCTGCGGATTTCGTTTAAAGCCTCCGGTTCTGAATCAGGGCCGGAGGCTTTTTTAATGGGCTAGCAACTGCAATGCATGGCTTACCGCCTGCATGCGAATCTCGCTGCGACTGCCAGTGAAAAGCTGCATCTCGCTATAGACTGATTCACGGGTAGCGGTTGCAAACCATACGGTGCCGACAGGCTTTTGGGCGGTGCCACCACCCGGCCCTGCGATACCGGTAACCGCAAGCGTCACATCGGCCCGCGAATGCTCCAGCGCACCAAGCGCCATCGCTTCTGCCACCGGCGCACTCACGGCGCCATGATGTCCGATCACCGCAGCATCGACCCCGAGTGATTCGATCTTCGCTTCATTGCTATAGGTAATAAACCCGCGTTCAAACACCTTTGACGAGCCGGGGATGTCGGTGAATAACGCACCGATCAGTCCGCCCGTACAAGATTCTGCTGTAGCTATCTTGCGCCCATCACTGCGGTAAGCTTCTAATAACGCCTGAGCGCGCAACACGAGTTCATTCGAAAAAGTCATGCTAATTCCATAGCGGCAGGTGTCCTAAAACACCAAGCGTGATGAGGCCCATAATGCCTGCCACCAAATCATCCAACATGACGCCCCACGCGCTTTTCATCTTGCGATCAATTAGCGAGATCGGCCAGGGTTTCAGAATATCGAAAAACCGAAAAGCGACAAAGCCCGCCGGAATCAACCACCAGAGGATGTCGTGCGAAGCGGGTAAATACATCAACGGCATGGCGGCGAATAACAGCCACTGCCCCGCCACTTCGTCGATCACCACTTCTTTTGGGTCTTCGCGTCCGGTTGCCGCCATATATTTTGCTGTTTCGCGTGTGCCAATCCATGTCACGATCAGCGTCATCGGCACCAAAAGCCACATCACACCGAGATAATGCACTAGCCAGACAAACGGCAGCGCAGCCAACGATCCAAATGTCCCCGGCGCTTTTGGCGCAAGCCCCGCACCGAAAAAGGTGACTATAGCAGTATTACGCGTCATTATTTTCTTTCTTCCCGAAGGATGCAAACACCTCTGCGCCAGTCAGGCTAGGGATATCCCCAGCCAAGGCATAGGAATCCGGCTTATCATCTATGAATATTTGATGTTTCATCGAAAACCGCGCTTGCTCGTTCAACGCAAACACATTGACGGCACAGAAAGCGCCTTCATCCTTATGACGTTCGCGACAGAATAAGATAGTGCCACAGGTCGGGCAAAACTGACGCTCGCCCCATTCACTACTGTGATATGTCGTGAGATGCGCGGGATGTTCAAAGTCTGGCTGTTCAAAGCCGTCGATCATCATCAGCGGTCCGCCCGTTTGTTGACGGCATAATCCGCAATGACACGTGGAGAACTTCTCTTCCGACACGGCGATACGGAACGCATTTTTGCCGCAGAGGCAATTTCCCTCGAAAGTCTGCATTTATCCTCCTAACGCGATACTCACCACGGCTTGCGCGGCGAGGCCTTCTTTGCGGCCAGTAAACCCAAGCTCTTCGGTAGTGGTAGCCTTGATATTGATCCGTTCCGGCGCGACGTCAAGCAGCGCGGCCACCCGTTGCTGCATTGCTGCGCGGTGCGGGCCGATTTTTGGGCTCTCGCCAATAATCGTGAGATCGGCATTGATCAACGCTCCGCCAGCAGATTGCATCAGGCGGACTGCCTCCGCGACAAAATCCGCCGAATCGGCATTTTTCCATTGTGGGTCGCTTGGGGGGAAATGCTGTCCAATATCGCCCTTCCCTAACGCCCCCAACATCGCGTCGACTAGCGCATGCAACCCGACATCCGCATCGGAATGGCCGCGCAGCGCCAGTTTGGAAGGCACTTCTACGCCGCAAATCATGAGTGGTCGGGCAGCATCTTCATAGAGTTGATGCACGTCAACCCCCTGCCCGATACGTGTCTCCTTCATATGTATATCTCTCCGATCGTGCGCGGTGGTTAATTTGCGATTTGCCTCGTCGCCCTCGATCACGGCGACCCAATGCCCGGCCTGTTCCATCACCATTGCATCGTCGGTGATGCCAGAACCGTCTAATTGTTCATACGCCGCGCACAAGGCGGCATAATCGAAGCCTTGCGGGGTTTGTACCGCGCGTAGTTGCGCACGCGGCAAGGTTTGGGTCACGATGGAATCCTGCACCTGTTTGATGGTATCGGTCACCGCGGTGGCTGGAATCACTGCTGGCGATTCTTCTAATGCCGCGACAATCCGTGTAATCAAGGCAGCCGTCACATAGGGGCGCGCGGCATCATGTATCAACACCTGATCCGGCGCGTCCTCCGCCAGCGCTTCCAATCCGCGCTCGACGCTATGATGCCGTTCTTCGCCGCCCGCTACGGTATCGACATCCAGTTTTTGCACAAATTCACCATGTGAGGGGTGAACCACTACCAATAGCCTGGCCTCCGGCAACACAGCCCGAAAAGCGTCGATACTATGCTGCACCACGGGCTTGCCCTGCAAAAGCACATAGGGCTTAGGGATTTCCCCGCCAAAACGGCTGGATTTCCCGGCGGCGACAATCAGAACGGCGATGCGGCTCATAGCTGGACTTATAGCGCGTCATAGGGCATAATGCACGCTATGAAATTAGCCCCGATTCACATTGGACCGATCACGGTCGAGAATCCCGTGTTCCTCGCGCCCATGACCGGCGTGTCGGATTTACCGTTTCGCAAGAAAGTGCGCGAATTTGGCGTTGGCATGGTATTTTCGGAAATGATCGCCAGTCATGCGGCGATTCTGGAGACGAAAAACGCGCTCCGTATGGCACAGACCGAGGAAACCGAACGCCCGTTCGCGATTCAACTGGCAGGCTGCGATCCTGAGATCATGGCGGAAGCCGCGAAACTAAACGAAGCGCGCGGCGCGGATATTATCGATATCAATTTTGGTTGCCCGGTTAAAAAAGTGGTTGGCGGCATGGCCGGCTCCGCGCTCATGCGAGATGAAAAGCGTGCCTATGCGATTCTGGAAGCCGTGGTAAAAGCAGTGAAGGTCCCGGTGACGCTTAAAATGCGCATGGGGTGGGATCATGATTCCCTGAATGCCCCGCAAATCGCACGCCGCGCTGAAGAACTCGGCATTCAAATGATCACGATTCATGGTCGCACGCGTTGCCAAATGTATAAAGGCTCAGCAGATTGGGGCTTTATCCGCAGCGTCAAAGAGGCCGTTAGCCTGCCCGTCATTGCCAATGGCGATATCACCGAATTTGCTGATGTGGATGCAGCCATTGCGGCTTCTGGTGCGGATGGGGTGATGATTGGCCGCGGCACTTATGGCCGCCCATGGTTCCCGGCGCAAGTGATTCGTTACTTACAAGGCGAAGCTGGTAATGAACCGGATTTACAAGAGCAGTGGAAATGCGTGTCAGAGCATTACGACCATATGCTTGAAATATACGGCACGGATGTCGGCGTACGCAATGCGCGCAAACACTTAGGCTGGTACACGTCTGGTCTCCCAAATTCAGCCGCATTCCGTAACGACATGAATCAAAAAGCGGATGTCAAAGATGTGAAAGAAATGCTTTACCGCTTCTATGCAGAGCAAATGGATCAGCGTGAAGCCCTTGCCGCCTAATGTCTGATATTACCTATCTACGCAGTAATGAAAAACTTAGCCGAATCGTGATTCACAGCGGCATTGTGTATCTATGCGGTCAGGTCGCGACTGATACCTCTGGCGACATTGAAGAACAAACACGCAGCGTTATTGCACGCATTGAAGACCATTTAGCAGAAGCCGGCACCGATAAAACGCGCATGCTGTTTTGTCAGGTGCATATTCGCGACATCACGCTGGCACCACGGATGAACGACGTCTGGAATGCGTGGCTATCTGATTGCACACCTCCCGCACGCTGCTGCGTGCAGGCCGAGATGGCGCGTCCCGAGATATTACTCGAGATACAGGTAACTGCCGCGCTGCCTTAGGCGGCGATGCGCTTGGCAGAAACAGGCTTCAATTGCGCGCGTTCTTTGCGCGCTTTCACTACCACGCAAAATGCGGGAACTGTTGCTGTTGTATATAATACGCGTTTCATATGCTTCTCCATTATACGATTAACTAGTAGGTTCCCACGGACAATCGCCGGGGCTCACCATTTTCTTGCCACATTGCATTTTACGCGGACGAGCGACTTTCGATTGGCTATTCATTGCATCGGCGCCATCTTTTCGAACAAATTTCCGATCCGTGCTGCGATAATGCGAGTAAATACCCATATCTATCTTCACCTATGCGTATTTCGCGTATGCGCGCGTGTCGGTGATTGAGTTAGGTTCGAAATATAAAACTTCGCCTAAATGATCTGGCAATTCATGACCGGAAAATGGCGTCAGGTCCTTATTCAGCTCATCTGTAATCTTTTGCTGCACTGGCTTTTCGAATTCTTTCCGCAAGTCTCCTAATGTTTTAGGGGCTGCAACGACCACTAAACGGTCATACTGCGTCACTTTATATTTCAAATAAGAGGCGATTTCTTTCGCAAATACTTCTTTTTCATGCGTCTGCGGATCGGTTTGTTGCTCTAACGCAGAATGCTGACTTGGCCCGCGGTCATTCATCCGTCCACGATCGTCCGTTACCAGCTCACCGGTTTTTTTATTCACATGCTCTAAATGATCAATCAGGCGCAAGTCGGAATGCGGTCCTTCATATTTGAAGATGTTTGCCTTGGCACCGTCTGCGGCAATGATCCAGGTTTTTTCTAATGTGTCGGTCATGTGTCCTCCTTAGTATAGTTCTAAGTATGCGTTAGTTTGGGGTAAAAGCGCGATCTAACCAAAGGCGCTTATTCATAAAATCCGCGTAAAAAAACGGGCATCACTTTCGTAACGCCCGCTTTCCCCTTCATCGGAATGATATGACTACATATCATCCTGATTATCGGTAGCATCACCATCGATGCTGTTATCTGTGTTGTAGTTATTTTTCTCCATCGCACCGTCGCTATCTAAATTAGCGTCAGTATCGGTGCTGGAAGAGCCATAACCATAACCGGCTTTACCAGATGTGCTGGCATCGATACCGGTTTTAGAATCCATACGAGTGCTAGGCGCTACATTGGTAGTGCCTTCACCTTGGGTGCCCATAGTAGCGCTTGTATCAGTGTTAACTGAAGAGTTAACTTCTGCAGCTACTGCAGCTGTACTTAAAGCCGTCGCAGCGGCCAGTGTCATAATCATCGTTTTCATAATTGAATCTCCTTCAAGGTTGTATGCCGAGGCATGCAATAGATGTATGCCTGTCTAAATCAGTTTTCGATGTTGGCGCTTGGGGATTCTATAAAGAGTCTATCAAAGCGAAATTTCTGTTTACCCGGCAATCCAGATGAGGTAGCGCTATTGCGAATCACTCTCATTAAGGAGACGACTATGTATAAATATGCCTTGCTGGTTTTTAGCCTTCTGCCCCTTTCTGCCTTGGCCGCGCCAGAACTAGAAATCGCGCATGAACAGATTGAACCGGGAATAGCCGTCGTATTTGAAGGCGCGATTAAAGATGATGTCGCGCCGCATGCCTTGCATCTTAAAGAATCGGATACGGATGTGCATATCGAAGCGCGCGTGAATTGGGCAGATACAAATGCGCCAAAAGGCGCCCCTGCCGGAGGCTTTGTGCCCTATTTACATATCACGGCCAAAGTCGTGAACGAAAAAACCGGTAAACTGGCCTATGTAGATCTGCTGCCGCATGTCAATTTGGTCGATAACTTCCATTACGCCCGTAATATGGCGTTGCCTGGCGCGCGTGATGAGAAATATACGATCACCTTCAATATCGAACCGCCGCGCGAAGGTGAGCTATCGTACCATCATGATTGGCAGCATCAGCAGAAAACGCCTTTATTCGAGCCCGTCAGTTATACATATAAGCATGTCGACTTTCAGGAGATCGCCGAAGCGACACGCCGTTAAGCACCGCATCGCTTCTTTATGACGCGTTGCCGTATTATAGTAAAATGGATAAGCATATTACCGCCAAAGTGACCGATATCGTCGGCACGCATATTTACAATTCGGACGGCGAGCACTGCGGCTGCATTCAGGAAATAGTGGTCAATAAAATCGCTGGAGATGTGGCTTATCTGGTCTTGTCCTACCCCGGTCATTTTGAGCCAAGCTATCGCGAGAAATATTTCGCCGTACCCTTTAGCGCATTTCAGAACAAAACTATCGAGAATCGCGAGCATAATTATTTACTCGAAGTCGACGAGGATTTTTTGCGCAATGCGCCGGGATTTCATAAATCAAACTGGCCCGATTTCGGGGATGCCCGCTTTATCACCGAGCATAAAGATTACTATAAGGCCTTTCAGGTCGACTTCGCCGCCTAAACCCTGCTTGACAGCCTGCTACCACGGCGATAGACACTATCTCCAATATGGCGGAGTAGCTCAGTTGGTTAGAGCAGCGGAATCATAATCCG
>DDZS01000066.1:0-2537 GCA_002346425.1 Alphaproteobacteria bacterium UBA3002 | reverse complement strand
TCAAGTCCCTCCTCCGCTACCACATCTTCAAAATATATTACGCCGCTACCGATCTCGAATAATCGCGGGTGAGATTATTGATAGAGAGTTTCAGGCTATGATCCAGCGTTTCACCGGTATGGGCCAATGCCTGCTCGGTGGCTTTTAATGCGGCTTGCGCGACGGATAGATGGGTGCCGGAATAATGACGCCCGGCCCGGCTTTCCTGCACATAGGCGCTAAAGGTAGAGTTACCGTAGAGAAGATCATTCACGGGCATGACTTCTAACGCATCAACCATCCGCTGAAGATAGGTTGGCGCGGGAATAATATCGGCACCTTCCTGATAATACTGTAATGGATGCTGATTGGTATCCAGCTTCAACCCATTATCGTCCGACAATAAGGGGTTGCGAGCTGGGGCATCGGCGGGTCCGGCTTTGCCGGCCATATAATCGCGTAGGATTTTCAATTGCTCGCGGAAGGTAGATTGCAGCGACGACGTCTGAAAGAGGGCATCAAAATCTCTAAGCTCAAATGTTTTTTGACCAGACATGATCGCCTCAATTGCTTTCAGCGTCTGGCGGGGTGACGGTTTAGCCTTGGCGGCATGGTAAGAAGCGAGTTCCTTGCGGATCGCAGCTTGATCTTCTGCCATCTGAAGGACTGGTGCAAACAACGTATCCGCGGGCTCACCCTCTTGCCGATGCCAGTGCCATTTGCCGGTGCGCATGACTTCATGCAGGGTTTGATAATCTGGCAGCTGATTCTGTGCGATGAGTTGATTCGCTTGTTCCTCTGCCGTCAGGCGCACGTCGCCATGCCCGGTGCCGTTAAACCCGTGCTTCAAAATACCGGGCGCGTTCAAATGTTCGATGCCATTTAAAATCACCCCGTATAAATGATGATGCGCCGGACGATTGCGCATGGTCGGCAGGAAATCATCAATGATGGGAGAATGCTCGGGCTCGGCGCCATCGGCAGAGGGTGTTTTGCTTTTTCCCAACCAGCATTTAATTGACACATTCGGATAGAAACAGTCAATTCCCTCCGCTTTCCACCATTGATGGCGGGGATTCTCCGGATCAAAGACGCAACGCTGTTCCTTTTGCGGCCGTGGATCGTTGCGTAGGATATCTAAATAAACGCCAGTTTCTTCCGCCACTTCGCGTATTGCGGCTTCGTAGGGTGTTTCGTCCGCATCGACACTACCTTTGGGTAACATGTAGGTTTTGCGACTGCTTGTTGAGAAATTGCCCTGGCTCCAAGGCGCGACGACCTGCATTTGCCCATCTTTTTCGCCAAAGATGAAGATACCCGCCTTATGATTCTCGGAGAAAGGGCGGCTGCGTTTTTGAACTGCGTAAACCATGGCGTCTCTATGCCATAAAGCAGCCTGACTAAGTGTGACACTTTGGTTAAATTCGTACACTTAGCGGATTCATTCGCATTTTTAGGCAGGCGGATGCTGACAAAGCGGATTTTTCTGCTTATATTGTCGGCAAAATAAAAACAGAGGAGCCCATGACTCATAGCCTGCCTAAGCGGCCCTTATCGCCACATTTGTCGATTTATCGCCCGCAAATCAGTTCCGTTTTGTCGATTTCCCATCGCGCGACCGGTGTCGCCAACAGTGTGGGAACGCTCCTGCTACTCCTGTGGGTATGGTCGGCGGCGTATAATGCCGACTGGTTCGGCGCTATCGCAGAATGCGCCATGTCACCTGTGGGCAAAATCATCCTCGCGGCGTGGACCTTTTCATTATTTTACCATTTGTTTAATGGCATCCGTCACCTCTTTTGGGATGCGGGCTATGGGTTCACAATACCGGTTATGACTAAATCCGGGATTGCCGTCGTCGTAGCGGCGCTTTTGGCCACGGCTTACGCATGGTTTCATATTCTGCAAATGACGGGAGATTTGGCATGACCGAGTTATTAAATAAAGCATCTCCCAATCCATTGGCGCGCGCGCGGGGGCTTGGTTCGGCGAAAGATGGCGTGCATCATTGGTGGATGCAGCGGGTGACCGCTGTCCTTCTGGTGCCGCTCTTAATCTGGTTTACAATTAGTTTTCTCGGCGAGGTAGCTTCCAGCAATCGGTTGGACGTGGTCAACTGGTTTGAGTCGCCCGTGCATAGTTTTCTGTTGATCGCTTTGCTAACCGCGGCGCTATTTCATGCGCAGCTGGGTATGCGCGTGATCTTCGAAGATTATATTCACAAAAATCCCTATAAAATGATCTGCCTCACCCTAAATCAGATCATTTTCCCACTGGCGATTCTCATAAGCTGGGTGGCGATTCTCAAATTACATATTGTCGGAGCGTAAGACCATGAGTGTGTCTCAGAACTATCCTATTACCGATCACTATTACGATGTTGTCGTTGTCGGCGCCGGTGGCGCGGGCTTACGTGCAACCTTCGGCATGGCGGCGGAGGGGCTTTCGACCGCGTGCGTGACTAAAGTATTCCCTACCCGTTCGCATACGGTTGCCGCGCAAGGCGGGATTTCCGCGGCGCTTGGCAACATGAAAGAAGATGATTGGCGCTGGCATAT
>DDZS01000080.1 GCA_002346425.1 Alphaproteobacteria bacterium UBA3002 | reverse complement strand
AAACAGCAGGTTCAACTTTTTAACACCGCATCGGCTGGCGCGTTGGTTCTAACAACCGCAGCTAATGTTGGCGACTTTTCGGAAAAGGCTTCATTCAAGCTTATTCCGAATCTGGTTCGCCGCCGGGATGCGTATGGCTCTGGTGCTTTAACGCCAGTAGACATTGAGCAGTTGCGTAATGTGTCGGTCAAAGTAGCAGCCGGTACGCCTCCGATTCGTTGGGAGCCGCAACAGTTTGCTTGGATTCAGCGCAATCAGGAAGAGGCCGGTACGATTATCGGCGTGCAGCTGGCGGAAGCTGAAATCCAAGATAAGGTGAATATTGCTATCAAAGCGCTGGTTGCCGCGATTGCGAATAACTCCATGGTATACAATGCCGAGGATGGCAACGTAGAGCTTGCTGATCTGGTAAAAGGCGCTGCCCTGTTTGGTGACCACGCTTCCAGCTTGGCCGCATGGATTACGCATTCTAAGCCGATGCATGATCTTTACGGCAGCAATCTGACGAATGGTCAACAGTTGTTCCAGTTCGGAACCGTCAATATTTCGCAAGATGGGTTTGGCCGGCGCTTTATTGTGACCGATTCTCCAGACTTGATTGAAGCTGATGGTGTCGAAGAAGGAACCGATGCTTATAAAACACTGGGTCTGGTCGAAGGGGCTGCGTTGGTCGAAAATAACGGCGACTTCTTCTCAAATGTTGAAACTTCCAACGGGAAAGAAAACATTGAGCGCACCTTCCAGGCCGAATGGACCTACAACGTAGGGCTGAAGGGGTACTCGTGGGATAAAGCGAATGGCGGAAGTTCACCGACCACGGCTGAAATCGCCACGGGCGCTAACTGGGATAAAATCGTGACATCCAATAAGGATACAGCGGGCGTCATAGTATCTAGCAAATAACATTGGAGAGGGGTGAAAGCCCCTCTTTTTTCTCATGAGGTGAATTATGAAAAAAGAAATCGCATACGAAGAACACCCGGTTTCCCCGGAGCGCAAAGCAGAGCTACGCGAGCAGGGATACAAGATTATTGATGCACGCTTTGATCCAAATCGTGGCACAGTGGAAAAGGCAGAAGGCGATGGCTTCGATGCAGAGGCCGCCAAGGCTTACCTGAAAGAAAAAGGCGTAAGCTTTTCAGCCAACATCGGTGAAAAGAAGCTGATGAAGCTGGTTGAGGAAGCGAAAGCAGCCGAAGCCGAAAGCGGCCAAGAGTAGCACAAATGGCCTTCGTGACAGAAGACGGGACCGGACTAGCGGAAGCGAATAGCTACGTGTCTGTTGCGGAGGCCGACGCTTACCATGCCGATCGCGGCAATGCTGCATGGATAGGCGAAGATTCTGCTAAGCAATCCGCATTGATAAAAGCAACGGATTATTTAGAGCAGACATATGGGCGCCGCTGGAAGGGCGAGCGTCTTTACGCCGATCAAGCGTTAGAATGGCCGCGAACCGTAGACGCCCTGCTACCGAAGGCCATTAAAAGTGTGACCTGCCTACTAGCGCTTGAGGCAATCGAAGGCGTGGACCTTAACCCGACACTAGGGCGGGCAATTAAGCGCGAAAAGGTTGATGTCATAGAAACCGAATTTATGGATAATGCCGCGCCTACCAATACGCGCCCGGCGATCGATGGCTTATTGCTAGCCACAGGATATTTAACAAGCAGCGCGGCTTGGGGCGTTCCGGGTAATGGGAAAGTAATACGCGTATGACCGATTATCAAAAGACCGCCGAGAATGCTTTGCGCATGATTGCCAGCAAGGGCCGCGCAATTGCGTTTTCCTATATGAGCGAAGAGCATGTTTACGACCCGGCAACAGACACTTTCACCGAGGGCGAAGCATATAGCAAAGAAGTTAAGGGCGTGTTTACCAGCTTTGCAACGAAAGACATTGACGGAGAAATCATCCGCCGAAGCGATAAGCGTGTTTTAGTTGCAGCCGCTTCATTGAAAGACCTGCCCTTGCCAGAAGGCGCACTTACAGATGGCAATGAGTCTTATATCATTATCAATACTGAGGTGCTGCAGCCGGGAGATACGCCCCTGCTCTACATGATTCAGGTGAGGCGATGAGTGACTATCGAAAGCAGATTGATCTGGCCAAAGCCGGCATTGATAAGAAGCTAAGTAAGGTAGTCAGGTTATCTGCGCTTGCTGTCTATGGCGAGGTTGTAAAAAATACGCCGGTTGATACTGGTCGTGCCAAAGGTAACTGGTGGGCAGGAATGAATGATGTCCCTGCAACAATTCATGATGCGGAAGATAAGACGAGTGGCGCTTCATTACAGCGTGAGGCGGAGTCAAAGTCCCGGGAGGCCATTCAGGCATTTAAGCCCGGCAGTAAAATCTACATTAGCAACAACCTGCCTTATATTCGCAGACTCAATGACGGATATTCTAAGCAAGCACCTGCAAGCTTTGTCGAATCGGCGGCACAGGTCGGAGTTGCGAAAGCAAAGCAAATAGCAAAAACGAGGTTCGGCGATGAGCTTTAAAGACGCAGAAGCAGCGGTGCGCGCTTACTTTGCCAGTAAGTGGAATAATACCACACCCATAGCGTGGCCCGATTTTCGTTTCTCCACTCCTGCCGGAACATGGGTTCGCTTTAGTATGAAAAATACCATGGGCTATCAGGCAAGCGCGGGGAATCCCGGTAATAATGCCTACCGGCGCAAGGGAATCGTAACGATACAGATATTCCAGCCAGAAAACAAAGGCAGCACCGACGCAAGGGCTAAGGCGGATTTGGCAGCAAGCGCATTTATACCGCCTAACAGGTTAGCGGGGTTTCGTTTTACCAACGTCAACGCCCGCGATATCGGCCCCGATGGCAACGGCTGGTATCAATGGAATGTGACCGCCGAATACGAATACGACATAGCGGCATAAGGATTACCCGAATTTAGCAACACGCCCCGCTTTTGCGGGGTTTTTTATTTGTTCCAGAAAAGGAGAACACTATGACCATTGCGGAATCCTCACAAACCCGCGTAGCCTATATTCGCGAAGCTACGCCCGGCGTTACTCCGGCGACACCAGCGTTTAAGGAGCTGCGTTATACTGGCGAATCATTCAAGCATGATCGCCAAAACACCACTAGCAACGAAATGCGCCCGGATCGCAATGTAACCGATTTGACCCAAACAGCGGGCGGCGCAAGTGGCGGCTTCAATTTCGAGCTATCGTATGAAGCCTTTGACGACTTCTTCGAGGCTGCCTTGTGTGGTGCATGGGCTACAAATAAGGTTATCAATGGCACCGCGAAATATACGCATACTTTTGAGAAAACCTACGAGCAAGGCGCGACGGACACTTATCTGCGCTATACCGGCATGGAAGCGGGCACCCTATCGATACGCCTTGAGGCTGGCGGTCTGGCGACAGGATCACTAAGCTTTACCGGTCTAGGTGGCAGTTCAGATGACGCCCCTATCACTGGTGCCACTTATGCCGATGCGCCCACAAATGAGGTAATGAGCGCGGGCTTCGATTTCGCAGACCTCGCGATTACGGGTGTGACTAGCCCGAAGGTTACGCGCATTGAGCTGCAAATTGCTAACAATATGCGCCAGCAACGCGCGCTTGGCTCTGTCAACGCCGTGGGTATTGGTAAGGGCCGCTGCGTCGTTACTGGCACAGCAACGCTGTATTTTGAAAACAAGGAAGCATACGACCTATTCCTTAATGGCACAGCTGCAGACCTGACCTTTACCCTTGGTGGCGAGGATGAGCTTCAATACATCTTCAATATTCCTAAGCTGAAGTTCAGCGACGCCGATGTTCCCGCATCTGGCAACGATCAGGATATTGTCATTACTCTGCCCTTCCAAGGTCTTTACGACGCAGGAATCGGGGCGACTATTGAAATCGAGCGCGTACCAGCCGCTTAAGCCAGATACCGCACCCGGTGGCGGTTGTTTTATGGTGGGCTGGTTTCATCGGGTGCCAGTCCACCACCAACCTGATGAGGATATTATGACTACTCTTTACGATACATTCGGAACCGACCAAGACTTAGAAAAAGGCAGCGGCGTGACACTAGATTACGGCGATGCGGGTTCTATTACCATCCACCGCGCAGGCGGCGGTAACCGTAAATTTTATACGGTAATGGACGCAGTGCTAAAACCGCACCGTCATGCAATCCAGAACAAGACCTTGGATAAAGAAACAGACGATCGATTAATGGCGGAGATTTACGCAAAGAGCGTGATTATAGGATGGTCTGGGGTCAAGGGGCGTGATGGCAAAAAGCTACCGTTTAATGAGGCCAATGCGATTAAGCTACTGACCGACCTGCCCGATCTCTTTGCCGATATTCGGGCGAATGCAATGAGTATCGATACTTTCCGTAAAGAAGCGCAGGAGCAAGAAGCAAAAAACTCTGCGAAGTCCTAGTCTGGCAATTGGAGTGGGGCGCAAAGATCAAAGACCTAGAAGCCGTCATGGCGATGGGCGTAATGCCCAAGGCTTTATCCGAGCGCCCTACTCTTTTGCCGGGTTTGGACATTTATCTTACTGCCTATCGTGAATTAAAAAGCGACCGCCCTATAGGGATGGCCATTGGCCTCATTCCTTGGAGCAGTATTCACAGATGGGCAATATTTCACGGCCTTACCCTTCCCGATGATGTGGCCGTTTTAGAGCATCATATACGCGCGCTCGAATCCGAAGAGCGTGTTTTCGAGAAGAAGGGAAAGCCATAAATGACCGATGTAGAGATTGTCATAGGCATTGAGGGCCGTCCCGAAGGTGGCCGCGTTATTAAACGCACCCTTGATGACGTTGGCAACTCTGCGGATCGGGCGAATCGAGCTACCGATGTATTGCGCCGTACGGTGGTGGGTCTGGCCGGAGCGTTTGGTGCGCGTGAGCTAATCCGTTTTACGGACAGCATTACAGTAATGGAAACGCAGTTGCGTAACGTGACGCGCGGCGCTTCCGACTTCAATGCGAAATTCGACTCGCTTTATGCAATAGCGCAAAGAAATGGCGACGCTGTAGGCGACCTAACTGCCAACTTCGTACGTTTAAACACGTCTTTGCCAGATTCGATCCGATATACAACGGATTTAACGAAGGTGACAGAAATCTTGTCACGTGGTTTTGCAGCTTCTGGCGCATCGGCGCAAGCATCCGGCCAAATTATGACGCAGTTAACGCAAGGCTTGGCTGGGAACTTCGCAAATGCGGCACAGGAAATTAATTCGCTAATCGAAGGCGCGCCACTACTAGCGCGTGTTATTGCTGAGCAGCTTGGTGGTAAAGCCGCAAGCGACTTAAAGAAATTCGCTGAGGAAGGAAGATTAGCCACACAAAGCATGCTTGGCGCTATCATTGCTTCTGAAGACACAGTTAAGTCCTTTGCTATACCGCCCACCATTGAGCGCTCGTGGACACGCATTGGCAACGCATTCGCTCGCGTGGCAAGTGAGAGCGACCTATTGGAAAGCGGCGTCACTGGTTTAGCGGGCTTAATGGATGGCTTGGCCGAAAACTTCGACACTCTGGCCACGGCGGCTATTGCAACGGGCGGTGCATTGGCAACCAGATATGTTGCAGGCGCGGTTGCCGCAAATGTAGCCAGCTTAACGTTAGCCGGTACTATGTCCACACTCGGGGGCATAATGGCGACCGTATTCCCGGTAGCTCTGATTGCCGGGGCAATATTCTCTATCATAGAATATTTTGACGAACTGCACGCCACCGCCTTACTTTTGGGCGGCGAAATTGCTAAATTCGGGGCATCTGTTCACGCCACCTTCAAGGGCGTTTTTTACAGCGCCGTTATGTTTAGCAAACAGATATACGATGTCATTAGTAGCATTGGCAGTGATATCCGCGATTTTGTCGCTGACCCGCTGGAGGGATTCGACGGTTCGCGTACAAGCGCAGCTATTAGCGAAGCCGTTTCCGGCTCATTTACGAACGCTTTTAAAGAAGCTCAGGAAGAGGCGCAGAAATTCGGATGGAAGGTTGATGATTACGTCAATGATACCATTATCAGCATCAAAAAGAACGCCGAAGAAGCGCGTGCTGCGAAGGAAGAGCTATTAAATCCCCCGCCAGCAGAGAACGGCGGCGGTCTAAGTAAGGAACTACAAAAATTAGCAGAATCCCAAGCAAAGTGGTCGCAAGAGCTTGGCATATCCATAGAGCAGGCCTCACGTCTTTATGAAGCCAGCATCTTATCCGAAGAGGCGTATCGGCGCACCGCGACAGCTATTGAAATAGAAAACACCCTTCGCCAACAAGGCTATCGAATCGGTAGCGAGGTCTACAATCAACGCAAACGGGAGCTTGAGCAACTTAAAGAGCTTGAGAGCCAGACCGACGACAATCTAGAGGCATGGCAAAAAGAACAGCAGCTGCGGGAAGAATATGCCCGCACTCTAGAGCAGCCATTTATTAATCTGGTCGACAACGTACAGCGCGAGTTCGCCGATATGATTGCCGAATGGGATTTCTCTATGAGCAGCATGGTCGATCTGGCCAAGCGTGCTGCAGCAGAGGTGGTTGCGGCGCTGACAATGCGCGCAGGTATCGAACTGGTACTAGGTACAGGCAGCGGCGCCGGAACAATTGGTAGCCTTATCGGTAGCAGCGGCAACGACACGTTGTCTGGTAGCACCGGCGGGCTTAGCAATCTTTCTACCCTAGGGAAACTGCTTTCTGACGCGCCCTCTATGAGCCAATTGCTATCGGGTAATATCGGCGGCTCAAGTGCGCTCAATGAATTTGGTGCAGATTATCTGGGTACGAGTCTGTCGGGCAAAGGCGGGTTTACCAACGCCTCTCTATCTGGCACCGCACTTAGCGCTGGTGTCGGTGCTGTAGCAGCATCCCTTCTGGGGCTAAGTAGCGGCAACTTTGCGGTTGATACCGGTGCAAGCCTAGCAGGCGCATACGGCGGCGGCGCTCTCGCGACTCAATTAGGGTTTGGTTCATTCGCAGGGCCTGCTGGCGTTATTGGATCGCTCGCTCTAACGGCTCTCGGCGGAAGTCTATTTGGTAACAAATCGCGACCGCATCCAGCCGCGGGGGCAGCTACCGATTCGTTTACCGCTAACGGAATAGGCAATTATACTACCGGATTTAAGCACCTGTCTAAAGAAGATGCCGAGCAATTTGCTTCAAGCTTCAACACCTACTTTGGCACGCTTTCGCAGTCTGCAGGCATCGACCTTTCTATTCTAAACGACGCGATCAAGAATGCCGGGCCGGGTGCGTTTGCTTTCTCCGGGGGAGTTGATGATGGAACCGGCTATCTATCTCTTGGCACCGGCGACAAAACTAAATACCGCGCCGAGGTCACCTTTGATCCCGAAGACGAAACCGCGTTCAATACTGCATTAGGCGAGTTCTCTAAAATCGTTTTGATGCGCGTTGCTGATCTGGGTGGCGAGGTCAACGGCACATTACTTGGCGTGCTCGATCGCATTAAAACCGAAGGCCGGTCAGTAGAAGAGGTAATGCAAGACATTGCTTTTGCATCTGCTTTCGATACGCTTGGCCAGTTCCCGCAGGAAATGAGTCAGGTTGAGGCCAGCGTCGCCACTCTGCGCGATACCTTTAACGAGGCAGCGGAAACCGCAGAACGCTTAGGGTTATCTGTCGAAAAAGTGCGAGAATTTGAAGAAACCCGTATGCAGCAATTACAAAGCGGCTACGTGCAGGGCATCGCGCAATCCATTCTGCAAAGCCAAAGCCCGGCAACCCTGCAGCAAATGCAGGAGCAACAACGCTATCAACAGCAGCTGCGAGACTTAAAAGAGCTGGGCGCTACCCAAGAGCAAATGCAGATGGCGGAGCTATTGCATCAGATCAATCTACAAACGATCTTAGAGCAGAATAGCACCCTTCAAACTGCGGCACTCGATACAGAACAAGAGCGCCTGCGTGTGGCAAATGATACGGCAGCGCGCTTTAGCCGTGCAGGCAGCAGCCTGCAAAGCATACTGTTCGATCTGACAAACGGGCAATATAGCCCGCTGCATCCTACGCAAAATCTCGATCAAATGCGCGAAACCGTGCGCGCGCTAGGACAACGTGCGGGGGTCGGCGATATTGAGGCAGCCGAGGAGCTTGCGAGCCTTATTCCGAAATTCGTGCAGCTATCCGGCGAAGTAAACGGATTTAACGCCACTTTTGAAGCTGACCGGGCGATGGCGGAATCGCTGACCCGGCAGGCTATTGGAGTGGCAGAGCGCCAAACGCAACTGCAAACGCAAATTGCATCCGCGGCCCAAGAACAGATCGACGTGCTCCGCACCGGCTTTAACGCCCTTGAAACCGCTCTGCAAAAGCTTGGCGGCGGATTGACAACAGAAGACATCGTAAACGCGGCTAACGGCTTATCCGGCTTATCAGACCCACAAGCCTGGGCGACTAAATGGGGCAGAAATAACGGCTATCTCGGAGCGAATGAAACCGCAACCGGCGGCCTGCTAACGACACGCATTAATGCAGCGGGTGGCACGGACTGGGCGCGCTATGCCGAAGAGGCAAAGGCAGCAGGATATGCAAATGGCGGTCTGGTAACGGGCGGCTATGGTGGAATCGACGATATAAGCGCACGATTGACCGCAAACGAGTTCGTCATGAAACGCGATGCCGTAGAAGCGATTGGCGTACCGCACCTAAATTACATGAACCAGACTGGCTCGATGCCCTCTAACGATAACGCGGTTTCATCAAAACTTGATGCCGTTATTGCAGCCCTTCACGCTCTAGGCCGCACCTTAGAGGACAGCGGCAATCTTTCGCTAGAGGTTCAAGAGCAAATCCGCGCAGCATTGAGTGACATCGCGGATAATGGCGCGTTAGCAAACATCGCTTAGGGGGATTATGGAAAGCCTTATTCTTTTTGAAACCTCCGCATTGCATAGCGACCTAAGCGTCGAGGATATCCGCATCGGGAGCAGAGGGTACAGCCACCCCTCCGCACCGGGATACTTCTCGCCGCATCTGGCAAAGTCCGGCAGCGTCACACTTAGCCGCTCAATATTAGAGAATCGCAACGCCTTTGGCTTCGGATCGAAAGACGCCGCGCGAATCATCGCTACGAATGCGCGTGGGCAATATGACGCATTGCGCGCCCTAGGCTTTGGCCGTGCGGCTACCATTAAAATCGGAAGCAAGACTGGCAATTACGCATCGATGCAGCCGATTTTTAGCGGTCGCGTCAGTGCTGTAAAACCAGCGCGCGGAACCTGCGAATTTGTCTGGCGCGGACGTAGCGATTTATTGGATAAGCCAATCTCCGAAGGCGCGTTTGCAGGGACCAACGACAATATAAGCATCTTTTACGAGGGGACCCAAGAGGGTATCGGCGGGCAAAAGAAAAAGCGCTGCGGTGGCTACAATTACAATATTGAGCCTGTTCTAGTGAATAGCGGCTTGCGCATCTTTTGCTGGCGCTGGAATAAGGCAGGTCAACGGATAGCAAGCGCCATACTGCATCAGGTTCGCGTATCAGGGGCTGTATGGACCTTTGATGCAGACTACCCGACTATTGATGCTATGCGTGCGGCTGGACCTGTGAATGGTCACTATGTTACGTGCTTAGCAGAATCGGCGCTTATGATGGGCGGTTCAGTGCCGTTAAGCGGCGGCGTGCGCATCGATGTAACGGCACAGTCAAATGCTGCCGATAGATATGCGAGCAACCTGGCTAAAGAGCTTATCCTTGAAGCTGGCATGACAATCGATGCTACCGCATGGGAAGATGTGGCGAGCGAGTCGCCGTATGAGGCGGGATATTATCGGGATTCCGAGAACTATCGAGCAATTATAGACGGGCTAATGTCTAGCGTGCTGGCATGGGCCGTAGAAGACCGTCAAGGCGCAGTGACCTGTGGCAGTTTGCCGGATTTAGAGAACGGCGAACCGGTTGCCTCATTCAGATTATTTGGGCGGGGCAGCGGAGCCGCGGAAAACGATATTAGTATCACATCTTTGACCCCGGAATTTACGGGCGATGATGATCTGGGCATACCGGCAAAAGAGGTGCAAACCACCTATTGCTATAATGCAAATCCTTTAAGCAAAGACAGCATTGCAACGGGAGTGGATGAGTCGATACGTGACCAGCTTTCGCAGATGTGGCGCAAAACCGCCCCTTCTGTAAACGAAACGGTTGCCGCACAATACGAGAACGCTACCACGCTTTTGCATGAAACATGGCTACGTTACGCTGCGGATGCGGAGCAAATTAGAAATAGGCTTGCTCTCTTTTATTCCAAGGTACGCGAACGCTTTACGCTTAAGGTTTCTCTAACGCCTGAGTTGGCGGCGGCAGTGAGCGTAGGCAAGCTAATCAATATTTTTCACCCTCGCTTTGGATTTAGCGCCGGTCGAGTGGGCTTTATTACTGCCGAGAACATCAACAGCAAACAACAGCGCGCCACATTACGGGTATTAGTATGACAAACATTACTTTGGGGCATCGGCCTTGGACGCATACAGCTACCTTTCACGCGCTTGGAGATGAAGTAGCCGGTTATGGCGTCGCACAATTACAGAACGACATACTGTCAAAGCCTTGGCGTAGTGCAACGCTAGACCCCGAAGACACCCGGTTTCGCGTTACCCTACCTCAGCTAAGGCTGGTAAATAGCCTATGGCTTGTCTGGCATAATCTTACGCGCGACGGGCAGGTCCGGCGCCGCCTATATCGCAACGATAGCGGCGAGCAGCAACTGGTATACGATAGCGGGTTTCAGTCATGGTTGAGCGAAGTTTATGACGAAGAGCTTGTCGATTGGGATGGGGGAAACTGGCACGATCGGACTTACACAGACGAAGAGTTAGATTCTACCCCGCTTTACGATCCCTTCTACATCGCTGGCTCACTTTATACCGATGAAATCATCATCGATATTTACGATCCGCTCAACCCGGCGGGCTATGTTGAAGTCGGATTTATGCCGATAGAGGAAGCAATCGAAATTCCAGTCAATCCTACTTATGGCGCGACCTCGGGCTTTAATGTCCGAACCACCATGGAAGAGGCCGAGGGGGGCTACGAGGATTTCGACCCATTGGACAAGCCCAGGTATTTCGATGGCGAGATCGAATACATGGAAACCATTGCCGCAAAAGGCATCTTTTACGAAATGCAGCGCCAACTAGATATACACCGCTGCATGACTTTCTGGCTAGATCGGGATGATACGCAAAACCGACTGCGCGACGCATGGCTTGCCCGACAAGATAAATCTATGGCCCCGATTCAATACAAAACATTCGATAGCGCGGGCATTCGTATAAAACTGAAAGAGGTAATTGGATGAGCTTTACAGAAGACGTTGAAGACGCGATAGATCGCGCCGGTCAATATAATCATTTACAATATCATGCGGTAAACAACCCGTTTGGCTTTGCAGGTATCGGTTACAAAACGCCAGCGGTTACTGGTCTTTTAGGCAATTGGGCGCAGTCTATGAAAGATATGAGCCTCATAGCCAATGCGATAGATGGCAAAACCGCACAAGTAGCCGATGATGCGGAAGCCACGGCAGCCGATCGCGTTGCAACTGGCGAAGATCGTGCAGCAGTCGCCACAGATCGTGCAGCAGCGCAGGCGGCGGCAGATGCGGCGGCGGCATCGGCAGCGCAGGCGCAGGGCGCGCCCTTTGTTACGACCGAAAAGAATGGCAGCGTCTATGACATCACGCTAGCCGATTACATTCTGGGCGATGGCGCGCAGGTGGTCCTAAATATCGACGAAACAAACGACGGCTCAATGTCGTTGCGTGTGAACGATGGCGCTAGCCATTTGATTGTCGAGCCGGGTGATTATGCGCTCGAAGAAGGTCGCTTTCAGGCGGGCCGTAACTATGCGCTGCGTTTTGAAGGGGCAACGAATCAATGGGTTGTCCAAAGCGGGACGGATTTCAACAAGCTGCGCAGCGATTTGAACGCTGCGGGATTCGCGATTAACAACCTGCGCGAATGGAAGCAACTGAGTTACCGCACCGGGCTAGCCGAAGTAGAGGGGCTATATTGCTATACCACTGAAGTAGCAGAACGTTGGCATGCGGTTCGCCCGGTGACAGATACCGGCACCGCAGATATTACGCTTTATGTGAACGATGTAGCAGTCAATTTCGGTGCATCACCTTCCCCTACAGTTACCGGGGGCACATCATTCACCAGCGTGCCGGTCAATGATGGCGGTGACGATTATTACGACGTGCCAGCAAACAGCGTCGTGACCTTAGACATCGCAAACATTACCGATGCGACTCGCATGACTATAGGCATCGATAAGACAGGGAGTTATCAAGCATGACCGAGACTATTGATATAACACCGCCTCCCGCGGAAGCTGCGAGCATCGAGCCATACTATGCCGAGTTCAACATCTCGCAGCGGCGTACAGTAACTGAGAGCGCTAGTTTTAGTGCAACGTTGGGAAGCGACGTGTTTGCAGGTAACAAATTTCATATCATTCCCCTAGAGAACGATGGTGACAATCCCCGCGCGGGCATCATTTATAACAACACAAACAGCACAGGCGGGGTGCACTGCCGCACCGCGGAATACAACGCAGGAAGTCCCGCTATCACACTTGGCACCGAAGGCGACATCCAAGCGAGCTCGACGAAATATTTTATCGCAGACATTATTCCGCTCAAAAAAGACAAAAACTCTGCGCTCGTTATACAAATTGACTATACAACAAACAAAGACTTCAAGGTGTCAAAAGTCACCTTCCCTGCTACCGGCGCGGGGGCACCCACGGTGACACCCACGAACTTAGGCGCGGCCGTAGCCGAGTTTGGATATGCGGGAAATGCGTACAGCGCTGCAGGCTTGATGACACATTGTTGGGTAGAGGATGAGGAAGACGAACGGGTGATTGTTGCTTTTCGCCAGTTAGCCGCGACGTCGGATGGCGGCTCGCCATACCGCGCTATTTTGTTAGATGGTGACGGTGAAGTGGTGGACGCAGCAAGTATTGCAAGTGCTACGTCATGGGGCTCAACAACCAACTATGCCTGCGCTTCGGTAATGGGCCGAGATGAGCATAATGACGCCTATACTTACGTCAGCGCAAGCACTGAAGGCGCTCTTACACAACGGATGCAGATTCAAGTAAGCGGCGATACGATTTCAATATTAAATGCCAGTGATCTCCCTGTAGGGGGTCAAACATATGGCTTTGCTCTGCAGTTTCTAGGGCGGGGAATAGTCGCCCTACTCAGTGCAGCCACCACCAGCACCAACGGGGATATGGGCCAATATATAATGAGTTATGAAGGAACAACCTTCAACACTATCTATCCAGGCCAGTCCCCGGAGTATCGAGGAGACGACTACCAATATATTCCAGGGTATAGCGGAACAAAGCACCGCTTCCTTTCTATGGACTGTCGTAATGTTGAAGGTAACTATGGCGCTTTTTTCAAAGGTGGCTCCGACCGGGCCAATGTTGGTATTGGTACAAACAACATGTTTTACCCCGAGCCCCTACAGCTGAGCGCCTCTAATAACACTGGTACTGCGGGTGGCTCACTCGCAGCCGACCCTGACAACCCCGCAATCCTGTGGGCTGTCTCGGTCGGCTCCGGCAACGCGACACGCGTTTGGGTGGTAGACGTCAGTTAACAACAGAAAGAATATATTTCATGATCTTAGCCACTTTTTCTGGCCTGCATGGCCATAACGATGTGCCCCGCGGCTGGTGCATGGGTTTATCTGCCGCGATCTATGGCCTGATATTCTGGCTGTTCTTTAGCTGGTGGGGCTTGCTGGTTATGCCGGTTGTGCTGGCATGGTGGGTATTCTTACGCGGTAGCCGAACCGAGAATGCCGAAAACGCGTATATGGATACAGAGAGCGACCATGTTCGGCCATCACTGCATGACGTACTGAAAGCGCATTATTACACCGGCTGGCTTAGCATTTTATCGCTGCGGTTTTTTAACTACAGCACCCGCTGGGGGCAAAAACTCGGCTGGGAGGGCAAGGCCGCAAAGGAAGGCCGCTGGCATGGAAAGCCGGTGCGCGTGGATGAGGCCGGGCGCGTGGAGCCGGACGATCGCCCGTATTGGGATTGCCGTCGACCGACTGAAAGCGCGGGGGGGCTAACGGCGGATATTTTATTGATCGCGATTCTCCGGGCAGGTCTATTGATGGGTCTTGCCAAGGTAATGCTATGAAGTATCTGCCAGTTAAAAAACGCTACAGCGTCAATGTGGTCGATGATTCTGAAGTTGAGGCGCTCGCGCTTAAGCACGTATTTGATGACCTGCCCCATGATATTCATATGCGCTATCATAATGGTGGCGCAGGGTTAGACGAGTTCTTATCCGAACGCCCGGATATTTTTATCTTAGACATGCACATTCCTAGCTATGACGTTTGGGATTCAGTGCGGACGATTAGACAGCACAATCAGGACTCTATCATTATTATTTATAGCGGTGTGGACCCTGCGTTGCAGCGTGAGGCGATACGAACGTCCTACCAAGACGAGTTTATCAGCGAAGTGCGCTATCTTACCAAACCTTCAAATGAGGAATTAGGCCGGCGCATTTGGGATAAGGAGTTTAGCTGCCTGATAAAAGGAGATAGCGATGCCGCATAATGAAAACAGTATAGAAGTGCGCGTCGCATTGTTAGAGCAAAGCCAAGTCTATATGACGAACACGCTTGATCGCATTGCCAATTCAGTTGAGCAGCTTGCGACTTACCAGCCTATTATAGATCGTAACAATCGCGAGTTCCCTGAGATAAAAAAGGAAGTGCTCGCTCTTCACGACCGCGTGGACGTCATAGAGCAGGAGCGGCGGGACCGCAAAACTTGGAATAACGGCGCCATGTGGGCGATAGGCGGGGCCGTAACGTTTGGCAGCTTTGTCGCCAACTACGCCGTTAAATACTTCTTTGGAGGCTAGTATGAGCAAAGCAAAAGCTATAGGTGGCGTGGCAGGCATATCAGCCGCCGCCATACTCGCAATGCACACGCTAATTAAGCCGTGGGAAGGTCGCGAATACGTTGCTTATGAAGATATAGGGGGTGTGCTTTCGGTCTGTGATGGGCATACCGGGCCAGACATCAAGCGCAACCATGTTTATTCGGATGCGGAGTGTGATGCAATTCTGGCTAAGGACGTCGCAAAGCACGAGGCGGGTCTCGATCGATGCCTTGTAAACCGCAAAGTACCAGATCAAACCAAAGCCGCCTTCATTAGCTGGACCTTTAATAATGGTGTCGGCGCTGCCTGCGGGTCTACGTTAGTCCGCAAAGCTAATGCTGGTGATCTGCGGGGTGCATGCAACGAGCTTTCTCGATGGGTCTTTGTGAATCGCCGCGTGGTTCGTGGGCTGGAAAATAGACGATTTCGCGGTGACGCTACCCGCGTTAGTGAACGCACCATGTGCATGAGCGGGATAGATCCGGCCTATGAAACACCAATGCTTGAGCGGATTATCGCGGACTTTAAGGAAAAAGAATATGGATTGGAGCAAAAATGAGCGACAAGATTGTTCCTATGCCGCAACGCCAAACCTTTTACTGGCAATGCGCATGCGGATGCCAGGTATTTTATTGCCGGGATGATGGTGCGTTAGAATGTTACCGTTGTGAAGCCGAACAGCCCCAAGGTGCGGCGGGTGACAATGGCCCCGTTACCGCGCGCCAACTCTGGCCCGATAACGATAGGTATTGATATGCCCCTATTTCTACTCAATAACTGGAAACCCCTCGCTATCGCAGGTCTGGCGCTGCTTGCCATTGCCTTAGTCTGGACGATACGCGGCTGGAAAGAAGACAGCGACGACAAAGCAGACTTCAACGCCGCCGTGCGTGAGCATAACGCCCAGCAGGAAAAGTCACAAAGCATTGGCATCGACTTAGAAACCGGCCTGAACAAATACGAAACCAAGAAACGCCCCCTAGACAAAGAGGTACGCAATGCGTCTAATCCTGTTCTGTTTACTCCTGACAGCCTGCGCCGCACCGCCGACCGTATTGCAGCCGGTAAAGCCGCCCGCCAACGCGCTGACTAAATGCCCGGACTTGCTGCTACCCGATGAAGGCGAAGCGATCGAGCCGTATCTGGCCTATGTAATCGATGAGTTTTACCGCTGCGCTATTCGGCATGATGCGCTAGTAGATTTTTCTATTAAGTAACTTTTATGCACTTCCACTTCCTAGAAAAAACATTTAATTATAAAATTCACGCAATCTTAACTTTTTATTAAGATATTCTTTGTTATATTTGACAATAGATACTTTATAGTAGATAAAGCATAAAAAAAGAACCCGAGGAATGTTGGGTGACACTCCCCGGGCCTAATTGAGCTCACAAGCAACGTTAGTTAAAAAAGACTTCGATAATCTTCATAATCACATAAAGCCTGGGTAGTGCGAACCAAATGGATCGCAATATCCGGCCTATTGATTTAACATAGTTGCTTCTTATGCTCAGGGATAAACGGGTGTTCAACCTGCTTACCTCCTTTCCCACCCAGTACCGGACGCAAAAACACGTCAGGATACGAGCGTGAGCGAGCTCGTATTTCAATCGTCAGGCGCTTTTATGGGGTTAGTAGATCTTGTCTAGCGTTGAGTCTTATGGTAGACTCCTGATATTAAGTTCTATCTAACCCGGTGTTGAAGCGCCGGGTTTTTTCTTGCTCTATGACAAGACTTTCTGAAAGAAATGATAACCGATTTTTCGCAACGCAACAAGCGTTTGTTTTACCATTTTTGGTAAAAACGCGTTTGCCGGGCCATAGGAGCCGTTTTTAAGCGTTTTTCGGTCTAGACCACCCCTAACCCAGCCGGGGGTAACTATGGGGGGTAATTTCCCCATCCTTGCGGCCATGCGAACGTCCGTAGCGGCTGCGTTAGTTAATCCCCCAGCTATCGCAGAACAGAGCAAACGAGCCAAAGGGTTCCGACGATCCACTGCATCCCGTGCCGGTCCAGCATCGCGGCTCCTTACTATTCGCTTGCTCTTTTAGCGTGTCTAAATAGGCATCCTTAGCGCGTCGAGCCATCAGCTCTTGCAGCTCTTCATAGGGAAGCTGGGTATCTTCGTAGGTATATTGCATTGCCGTTTAGGTTTGACAAATCGCCGCTAAGCTATTGAAGTTTCGTAGCGGGTTTGACAATTATTTATTAGTTATATATTTGTTTTATAGGAATAGTTTGCGGTTTTGGAGACCGCCGCTCTACCAACTGAGCTACACCCCTATCGTTAGGAATTAGGGTATAGGGCTTAGGGATAAGGGATGCAAGGGGCTTTTCGTCAGGTGAAAAGGCCTTCGGCCAACGGCTTGTAACGCAGACCGGGGAATATCGAGGATTGAATTGCATCTGCGGCAATCGCAAAGCGTTCATGCAGAACCATTGCACTTAGCAAGCGCACATCATTGGCGGGCGCTAAATCACGGCCTTGATACAGTTGGCTTTTAGCCAGTCCCGGCCATTCGCCGAGCATGCGTCCACCCTCCAAACCACCACCCGCGAGAATGGCCATGCTCCCCGTGCCGTGATCGGTGCCTTTGGTGCCGTTCATGGCAACCGTCCGGCCGAACTCGGTCATGACGAGCACGGTTGTTTGCTTCCAACGTGGGCCCATATCCTGCTTAATCTGCGCGATGGCCATATCGAGCTCTTTCAGCATATTGCTTAACTGTCCCTGCGCGGTGCCCTGGTTGGCATGCGTATCCCATCCGGATTTTTCTAGCACGGCGATATCCGGGCCGCCGGTTTCTTTTAGGAATTTCGTAGCCGCAGATGCCTGTTCTTTGAGCGCATTACCTTTTGCCTTCTGATTTCCTGCTAGCATGTTGGCCGCCATTCCATCGCTTAGCGCCTGCTTAATGAGACCATCTTCGACATACATACGCTGCAGGCGGTCATAAAAACTCTCATTCACGTCGGGCAGGCGTGAAAACGACCAAGAGCTTGCGGGGACCTTCCCTTCCAGAATCAACGGCACATTTGAGGATATAGCAACGGCCTGATGCGTGTTTTGTGCTTGCATCGCCCGGTTGAGCCACCCGCTGCGCTGGGCGTTTTTCGCGGCCATACCGTTCTCTAATACATCCTGACCATCGAAATGCGACCGTTCGCGATAGGGGGTGGCGCAGGCATGCAGAATTGCCGCTTCCTTATTGTGATACAGTGCATGCACCTGCTCTAGCGAGGGATGAAGGGCAAAGAATCCATCCAGATCACGTAAGCCTTCTTTGTCATTAAAGGCGAGACCGTTGCGAGCGGCAGTGTAATTGCTGTCACCATAAGCGGGAACAGCTGCCAACCCGTCCAATGCGCCACGCAGGATCATCACGATGAGTTTGTTTCCGGTTGGCTCGACTGCATAAGCGAATCGCATGGGCAACGCTGCCGCGGTTAACCCCAATAAGGACGTTTGGATAAAATGCCGCCGAGAAATCGCCATGATGTTATCTCCGTAAATATTCTGGACTGACTAGCAATGCCGCCAGTCCTTCCGCCGGTGAGGGTGCGGTGCGAACCGCGAACAGGGATTCGGCTGATAGACGTTCGCCAAACAAGCGCTCGGCCAGCTGGTCCGGCTCCGGGATGGACTGGCGCTTTTGTGTATAATTAAAAGCCCACTCAATACGCTTCATTAGCGCGTCCGGCCCCATCCAATAGCTATTGCGATCCGGGAAACCAGCGGGCGAGCCGGGACGTAACAACGGATAATTCAATTGCGCCATCTGGCTTTGGATAGACCCGTTTTTCCTTTCTTTTGTCGCTGGCGTTTGCTGCATACCGCGATAGACAGAGATAAGCCATTCATACGGGTCTTTGACTTTGGCAAATGGCGTTTCCCAGCAAGCAGGCAGATCGATCAATGCCAGACTTAACGCTTTCAAATCGCCCTTCGTATCCAGAAAACATTCTTTCAGTGTAGCAACCGCCTCGCTCGGCGGCTCGTCGCCTATGAAATGGGCGGCGAGTTTTTGTGCGATATGCGCCGCAGTCGAAGGATGTTCTCCCAATCTGCGCAAGGCACTGATGCCGGCTTTTTCATCGGAAAATATTACCTCTTCGCCTAACAGTGTTTTCTTCCCCGGTTGATGCGCATTTTTACGGAAGACGTATTTCTTTTGCCCGTTCGCATCCGGAACAAAACTCCACCCAGTGATAATTTGCGCCAGCGCTTCGACGTCGGCCTGACGGTAGCCGCCCTTGACACCGAGGGTATGCAATTCCAGAATTTCACGCGCTAAGTTTTCGTTCAGCCCCTGATCGCGCCGTTGGCCGATTTTGGAATCCGGGCCAATCGAACGGTTGTTATCAAGATATAGCAGCATTGCCGGGTGTCGGCTTGAGGCGAGTAGCAGATCGCTAAACGACCCGTAGATATGCGGTCGAATGACGTCTTGTTCAAATCCGATCGCTAAAGGGCGGACCTGTAACTTATCGGCAGAAATGGCAAAATGATTCTGCCAAAAAAGGACCAAGCGTTCGGAAAAAGGCGTTGTGGTGCTGCAATGATGCGCAAAACGCTGATCTAACGCCGATTGATAGGCTTGCACCACCGGGCGCATTTTTTCTTTACGCGTTTCAGGGGTCATGCTCTTCATAGCAGGTAAGTTGGTATAGGCATAGGTATCGACAAATGGCTTTAAAGCCGCGATTTCGCCGGATTTTCCTACCTGATTGCGTAGCCAGGCTTTCGGGTCCCTGGCTGCCTTTAATGAAGCCTCATCCGGCCCCAGCCCAAATCGTATGACGGCATGCACTGTTTCTGGCGTCACGCTCATATTGCCTACCTTTGTTAGGATGTAACTATCCTATCATAGTTTCTACGGATGCGCAGCGCGAAAACCTTTGCATAAAAAAAGGGCCGCCCGAAGACGACCCTTTTTAATTTTATTCGGTGATGGCTTATTCAGAGATAGAAGCCACGACACCGGCGCCGACGGTACGGCCACCTTCGCGGATTGCGAAGCGTAGGCCTTCATCCATCGCGATCGGTGCGATCAGCTCAACATCCATCGCAATGTTGTCGCCCGGCATCACCATCTCCGTGCCTTCCGGCAGGTTTACCATCCCGGTCACATCCGTCGTACGGAAGTAGAACTG
>DDZS01000002.1 GCA_002346425.1 Alphaproteobacteria bacterium UBA3002 | reverse complement strand
GGTAGTTACTGCTAGTAAGCAAGAGACGCTGGATCAGCTGCAACGCGATGCTCGTCAGTTGCAAAATGCCTTGCAAGATGCGGGGTTGGAGACCAGCTCGCAAGATATGGCATTTAATTTGCAAGGGGGAGATAAAGAGGACAATGCCGATGGGGTCAAACAGGCATTTTCTGAGGTGAAAGAAGACAATGAAGACCCGCAATTATTACTCGATCCGATGACCGGCCATTACACGCTGAATCTGGAAACCGGGTTAAATATTAAGGTTTAGGAGAAAACCATGAATGAATTATTAGGATCGACCAGCAACAGTTCTTCAGCCACGCTGGACCTGATCAAGCAAAACACTAATCCGCAATCGGCTTCCGAAGGTGCGCTGAACCGGCTGTCCGATGACTTTGACGCTTTCTTAAGCTTGTTAACCACACAATTGAAAAATCAGGATCCCTCTGAACCGGTGGACGCGAATGAGTTCACCCGTCAGTTGGTTGACTTCACCGGCGTAGAGCAACAAATCGCGACCAATGAGAATCTGGAAGAATTAATTGAAGCGCAGAATCAAACCCAACTGGGCAGCGCGGTTGGCTATATCGGTCGCCATGTTGTGGCGTTTGGTAATGCCGGGGTGATGACCGATGGCGTGGCAGAATTTACCTATGAGTTGGATGCGCCTGCCAATAACGTGACTGTGTTGATTACCGATGCGGCAGGACGTGCGGTCTATAGCGGCCGCGGCGCAACGCAAGCCGGTAAGAATGTTGTCGTTTGGGATGGCATCAATAGCTTTAACGGCGGTACCGAGGCAGATGGCACCTATTACATCAACGTAGCTGCACGCAATGCAGAAGGTGAAATCATGGAATCGCAAACCTATACAACGGGCATCGTGAAAGGCACCACCATTCAGGATGGAAAGCTTCTGCTGGAAGTGGCCGGAACCGGAGTTGAATTGCGTGAAGTTGTGTCGGTACGTCAGCCGGCTACACTTGGCACAGAAGTTGCAAGTGATGAAACTGAAGACGAATCTAGTCTGCTAGACGATGTGGCTGACGCAGCCGCGAGAATGGTAGATTCGATCATTTAACAAGGCATAATGCAGGAGAAATAAGATGACATTATACGGTGCGTTATTCGGGGGTGTATCCGGTCTGTCGGCTCAAGGAGCGAAGATCGGTGTTGTTTCCGACAACATCGCCAACGTGAATACCGTTGGTTATAAAGAAGTCGAAGCAACATTTGAAACATTGGTGATTAATTCTGGTTCGCAAGTGGCGTATCAGACAGGCGGTGTGCGCGGCGGCAGCCGTACCCGCGTGGATTCACAAGGACTATTGCTTTCTACAAATGTACCGACCGACATCGCTATGTCAGGTGAAGGCATGTTTGTAGTGAATGCGCAATCCAACGGTTCAGGCCAGACGCTCTATACGCGTGCAGGTTCATTCCGTCAGGATTCGCAAGGCAATTTCGTGAACACCAACGGGTTCTACCTGCAAGGCTGGCCGCTTGATCCGGAAGGTCGTCTGCCAGGCGAGCCGGGCAACTTGAATACGGCCTCTTTCGCGAATTTGGATTCGTTGGAGACAGTGAATATTTCTTCGGCAAGCGGTGACGCTCAAGGCACGACGTTAATCGAAATGTCTGCGAATCTGGATGCGGAAGAAGATGTCTATCCTGGGCAAGCCGGAACGATTGGCTTCGATCAATTAAGTCCGAATAACTTCGGCATCGGAGCGGACGATATTATCATCCCCGATGAGGCAAATTATGTTGGCACTGGAACCGCCACTACCAACGGTATCGTACGCGGCGATCAGTTCCGCGTCACCACCGGAAGTGGGTTTACCTATGATTACGAATATGGCGGTTTTACCATCGGCCGTAGCGTGACCACTGGCGCAGCTGGTGATAATCTGGCAAACATTGACCGTAACTATACGCATGCAGCGGATTCGGATGCTACGATTGCGGCAGGAACGAATATCGTGACCCTAACCGTACCAAATCATCGCTTAGTGAATGGCAATGAAATTACGGTCGCTGGGCTTCAACAATTTGATCCGGATGGGAATGGTAACATCGACATTAACGGGACCTATAATGTTACCGTAGTAAATGGTAATACCATCCAGTTCGCTTACACCGGAGCTGTCTATGCAGCAGGTGGCGATATTGGGGATGCGGCCAATGGTTCATCGGTTGATTACGATCAATATAGTGGTGGTATCTTCGACGCTGATAACGCCAACGAGGTCTTCTTTGGCCAGGTAACGGGTGGCATCAGTCGCTTTACGGATGCGGCACGTTCTTTCACCATCACGCGTGGTTCAGGCGATACGCATACCTTTAGTTATTCTACATCTCCCAATACCGTGAATGGGCAGTTCAACAACTTGACCACGTTGGCAAACTCAATCGACCAAGTCTCTGGTCTGACAGCGCGGGTGGTTAATGGTCGCCTGTTCGTCTCAGCGGAAGATGCGAATGAATCACTCACTTTCGCCAATGGCGATGCGGCAGGTGATGGCAACGGACTTAAAACCGGGATCGACTGGATCAGCGAACTGGGCTTTGAAAATGTAGCCGTTGGCGATCGTCGCTATAACTCATTGCAAGGTTTGAAGAACATTGTGAATGGCGATGAAGGCGTGAGTGCGACAGTGAATAATCCGCTTAGCAAATCGACGCTCGATATCCGCGTATCTGATCCACAAGATACTATTTCCTTCAGTGATGTCGGTGAAGCACCGTTTACCGTTCCGAACACCGGTGGTTGGTATACCGATGGCGCGGTAGCAGGAAGTGATCTGGTGGTCTATCTGGATATCAGCCCGACCTCAGCCAATGCGGCAGGGGTGGAATTAGGCGATAATCTCATCATCCAAAACACCCTAGGGGGCGCAGGTATTGGTTTGCCAGGCGTGCTGCCAAACACACCAGGGATTGTCAATAATGGCTCTACCTTGTCGAAAGGCTGGCCGGTAACGGATATTCCAGGCGCAGGCAATATCGTACAAATTACGATTCCAGGGCGCTATGTGACCGCGGATGTGGCAGCAGTTGCAGCAGGCGCAATGGTCCCGGGTGATGATAGTGCTTCTATCTCTATCGTGGGTGCAGGCAACCAAGGTTCGATGCTGGCTGAGTTGGGTCTGGTAGATTCGCTCAACGGCGTAGAATATGGTGATCCCACCACCGGTCCGCAATCAACGGGTATTTTAGGCCCGGAATATGATCCAAGCGGTACCGTGGGCAGCAACATGGCTTCGGGTGAGATCACAGCGCAATTTAGCCGTAGCGTACGGATCTATGATGCACTGGGAACGGGCCACGATATTAGCTACAGCTTTATCAAGGTTGACCAGAATGAATGGGCGGTGGAAGTCTTCGCGGTTCCCGCAGAAGATGTCATCACCGCTTTCCCGGATGGACAACTTGCAACGGGAACTATCTTGTTCAATGGCGATGGTAGCTTACGCGAAATTGACCAGAATCTGGTTGGTCCGCTTTCTGTCGTATGGTCAAATGAAGCTGCAAACAGCTCGATCACCATCGATTGGGGCACCGCCGGTCTGCCGTTTGGTACCGAAGGTGCAACGGTCATCGGCAAAACGGACGGGATCTCGCAGTTTTCGGATGATTATACCGCCGATATCCTACAAAACGGTGCGTCCGTGAGTCAGTTGGTTGGCATTGAAATCGACGCGCAAGGCTTTGTCATCGCGTCGTATGAAAGCGGTGAAACCCGGGCCTTTTACAAACTACCGATTGCGGACTTTAAAAACTTCAACGGGCTGCAACAAGTCTCTGGTAACGTGTTTGCAGAAACACGCGATTCGGGTGAAGTAAGTCTCCGTCAAGCAGGGCAAAACGGCGTAGGTGACATTGTGTCTGCCTCTCTGGAGCAATCCAACGTGGAATTGTCTGAGCAATTAACCGATTTGATCGTTGCGCAACGCGCCTATCAAGCCAATACGCGGGTGATTACCACCTCCGACGAATTGCTTGAGCAGTTGAACAACATCTAAACCATTTCAATCGTCTAGCTCCTTGATACCCGGGATCCAGTAGGACCCGGGTTTTTTCTTACGAGAAGTTTAGAGAAATTCCACTGACGCACCTTGACAAACGCGCGGATCGTTAATATTTATTTACCAAGTTTGTAAGATATTAGCAACAACCTGCGCGTTTTTAGCTTCCATCCGAAAGCGAAACCGCTAGAAAAGAAAAAAGAATTGTAACTGTTATGACGCTTTTTGCATAATAACGGGGTAATAAAGGGTAACATATGGCACTCAGAAATAAATTAACCGGCGCTGTCAAGGCGGCTGAATCGGCGCGTCAGCCAGAAGATACGGCTGAACTGATGCAGTTGATGACCGATCCGCAATATCTGCGGCAGTCGTCGTCACTCATCAATGAAGCGCTGCAAAAGGGATATGACGTCTTGCAATTGCCTTCTGGGGAAATTGTCACTACCGGGACCAAAACCATCGCGCATACGTTTACCTGGGACGATAAAAAACAGGAACTTATTCGTACCAAGACGACGGATA
The DNA here is from genome assembly GCA_002346425.1 of Alphaproteobacteria bacterium UBA3002. Lineage (GTDB taxonomy): Bacteria > Pseudomonadota > Alphaproteobacteria > Rickettsiales > UBA3002 > UBA3002. The sequence goes on along the minus strand of DDZS01000002.1, from coordinate 6,784 downwards.
AAAAAGGCAAAAAAGGAAAAGGCGAATTTATTGAAGATTTGCTTGACGAGTAGTTTCAATTCTGTATAACTATGCGAATCCCATCCCAGCAAAAGGCCATTCTTCGGAATGGCCTTTTTGTTTTAGCGGCCTATTTCTGCGGGGTTGAGGGCGAAATCTTCCACCCATTCCCACGGGCCATTCATGTAGCGCCACAGTTGTAATCCCGTTGCCCTTACGCATTGGGCTGTGAATGACTCTGTGAGTAACTGATTTAGCGCCTTCGCTTTGTCGGAGGCTACTTTGTTTTGAACAGTAATGTGCGGTTTAAAGCCTTGTCGCGCATCTTGCGGCGTTAGCCAAGCGGAAAAATCTTCAGCTAAACTCTTACGCAGAGCGACCGCTTCAGGCGCTTCTAAAAGATACGCGTTGCCTAAGCCTAACATCCAGATACTCGTGGTCCGCATATCGAAAGCGCTTTGACGCGCGGCATGTTCAGCAAGGATTGCGCGCACGGCTGCAAACTCTTCTCCGGGTAGTTTATGAAATAGTGTGATATGTGCTGCCAAGTGATTACGCTCAGGGGGGAAATAGCGTTGCCGAAGGGCGTCAAAATGCGCGTGGGACGCGGCATCCATTTGCAGCGTCACTAATAAAGGCGGCGTGCTCATACCATGCGCTGAATCGGCGTAATGCTCTGTGCTAATCCATTCTCGCCGACATCAATTACACAGCCGCAGACCGTGCCCGGACCGATGCCCGGTTCCATGCGTATTTTGCGGTATTTCCCCCAGAATTGCTGCATCGGGGCTTCCGGCTGGAAACCGATGATTGTGTTCGCATAATCTCCGCACATACCGGCATCGGTTTGATAGGCCGTACCTTTGGCAAGGATACGCGCATCTGCCGTCGGGATATGCGTATGGCTACCGATCACTGCACTCACGCCACCGTCAAGAAAGACGCCCATGGCGTTTTTTTCTGAGGTCGCTTCGGCATGCATGTCGACAAAAATGGCATCGACATTGCGGCCGAGATCATACGGTTTAAGCGCTTCCACGGCTGCGCGGAAGGGCGAGTCGAGATATTCGCGATGAAACACTTGTCCTAATAGGTGAAGGATCAGCAAACGTTTCCCGTTGGGAAGAGTAAATAAGCGGCACCCGCTACCGGGCGTGTCACTCGGAAAATTATGCGGACGTAGCAAGCGTGATTCTTTTTCCAACAATTCCGGCATGCCTTTTTGGTCCCATAAGTGGTCGCCAGTCGTGAGAGCCGTCGCCCCAGCATCAAATAATTTGCTGCAGACCTCTTTCGTTACGCCGAACCCGCCTGCCGCGTTGTCGACATTGACGATCGTCGCATCGATAGAAAATTCATCGCGCAGACCGGGCAATAAACGCGTGACGGCGTCGCGGCCAGTGCGCCCTACAATATCGCCGATAAATAACAGTTTCATCGCTTTACCTCGTGGAAAAAACTTACTCCGGATTCGGTTAGAATACCATCCAGCGGCTCGTCATGCGCTTCCTGAGGCAAGGCTTCCACCTCTTGCATGCCATAAGCCACGCCCACGACCAGCGGGGCGGTTTCTGTGGCACGCAGCATCTGGATCAGTCGGTCATAATACCCGCCGCCATACCCCAGTCGATTCCCTGATGCATCGAAGGCGAGCAGGGGCACCAGTAACACTTCCGGAAGCAAAGGCGGGGTATCAGGAGGCGGTTGCTTTGTGCCTAGTGGTCCATCTTCGAGCGTCTCACCGGGTTTCCAATGATGCAGGTTAAGGCCAGATTCCTGAATCCGCGGCAAGCCCATTGGTTTATTGAATTTCGCCATATGTTGGTAAATGGGTAAAATATCCGCTTCGCTGCCGATAGGGTAATAGCCCGCAAAGGATCGAGCCAGCGACAAGTAAGGGTGGTCATGAAAATGCAGCCGAAAACTCTGCGCGGCAGCACTGCGTTCCGCTAGGCTCAAACTATCGCGCGCAGATTTATGCTGCTGACGTAAGGCGGTCTTGTCCATCCGCCCAATCTATCACGCCATCACGCGCTTGGCCATATCGAGCATACGGCAAGAGAACCCCCACTCATTGTCGTACCATGCCGCGACATGCACCAGTGTTTCATCGACCACGCGAGTTTGCGTGACATCGGCAATACTGCTTTCGCTGCGATGGCTAAAATCAATAGATACTAGCGGATCTTCATTGATGCCGAGGATGCCTTTCAAAGCGCCTTTGGATGCATCGAGCAACGCATCGTTAATGGCAGCTGCGTTGACATCCACCGCGCTTAGATAATTCAGCTCTACCATGGAGACGTTGGGTGTGGGGACACGGATAGCTGCGCCTTGCAGCTTGCCCTCTAACTGTGGCAACACCAGCCCGATGGCTTTTGCGGCCCCGGTTTTGGTGGGCACCATGGATAGGGCCGCCGCACGTGCGCGCCGCGGATCGCTATGCGAACCGTCGACCAGATTTTGGTCACCCGTATACGCATGAATCGTCGTCATCCAGCCAGAACGAATGCCAAACGCATCGTCCAGCACTTTGGCCACGGGAGCCAGACAATTCGTCGTGCAGGAACCGATCGAGATGATATCCATCCAGCTTTCTAAGGCGTCGTCATTCACGCCATAGACAAAAGTTGGGCAGTCGTCTTTGGCAGGCGCGGAAATCAGCACTTTACGTGCGCCCCGATCCAGATGCACCTGACAGTCTTGCTTGGTAGTAAATTTGCCGGTGCATTCGAGGACAACGTCGACACCGAGAGCGCCCCAATCTAGTTCTTGCGGATCGCGCGTATGGAAGACCGGTATCGGCCCGCGGCCCATATCCAGCGTATCATTTTCACTATGATGCGAAATGACATTGGCATAGCGACCATGGACGGAATCATATTGTAGTAAATGCTTATGCGTATCGGTAGGGGCAGGGCCGTTAACGGCGACCAATTCGATATCGTCATAGCCCTCTTCCACCAGTGCGCGCATTACGCAGCGGCCAATGCGACCAAGTCCATTAATTGCTATCCGTACCGTCATGCGCCTGATGTGCCATTATTTGCTAAGGCTAGCAAGTTTTTAGTGTTGGCTAATTCGTAACCGTATAGAGCCTTTCGGCGTTTTGATATGCCAATATTAAATGTTGCGCGCATGTATCATTCTTTTTATCGCTCTATCATCTGGTTAAAGTGCGGTCGTGGCGGAATGGTAGACGCGCGTCATATCAAAGCCGCCTTGCGGCGTTTTGATATGCCAATATTAAATGTTGCGCGCATGTACCAATCCTTTTATAGCTCCGTCATTGGATTCAAATGCGGTCGTGGCGGAATGGTAGACGCGCAACGTTGAGGTCGTTGTCCGGGTAACCGGGTGGAAGTTCAAGTCTTCTCGACCGCACCAAAAAAAAGGCCACCCGAAGGCGGCCTTTCTTCTTCAATGTAAACGAATTACATATCTTTTTCGTCTTTGACTTTTGCCAGCTCTTCTTCGCTAACGTCAAGAATCAGCTGATTCTTTTGCTCGTTCCATGAGAAAGAAGAATAAGGCACTGCAACATCGTCTTCCATGCTGTTCTCAATACCATCGATATCCAGAACGACGTAAGTAATGCGACCATCTTGGGTAATGACGAAATCTTCGACTTCAGCAATTTCTTTGCCTGAAGAATTATAGACATCGCGGTCCATACCTTCAGAGGCCAGGTATTCACCTTTGCCTTTTTGGATAATGTTTTCTGCAGACATCATTTTCATGTCGCCTGTTTTTGGCATCGCGTCTTGTGCAAACGCAGCTGTAGACATAGCAGCGAATGAAATCAGGGAAGCGGTTAACGTTTTCATGTGTTCTCTCCTTGTTAGATGGCGCAATCTATACAGGAATCGCTTCAGCGAGCTATGAGCTGTCCTATCCGAATCTATAAATCCTGCATAAAGCTTAATTCAGGCGCTGGCTTGTAATTACCGCGGCGCTACGTTATTTAGCAGGGATGCAAGTGAATCTGATCGGCGTGCAAACGCTTTATTACCGCGAAGTTTCTCGCTTTTTGAAAGTATGGAATCAAACCCTGACCGCACCGATGGTGACGACGGTTTTGTTCTTCATTATCTTAACGGTGGCATTGGGCCGCGGCGATCGTGAAGTGGGTGGCATGCCGTTTGAGCTTTTTATCGCCCCCGGACTGATCATGATGTCGGTAGTGCAAAATGCGTTTGCCAATACCTCGTCTTCCTTGATGTTGCAAAAATTCCAAGGCGTGATCGTCGATCTGTTGATGCCACCGCTATCTGCGGCTGAAATTACGTTCAGTATGGTGATGGGCGGGGTGACGCGCGGCATGATGGTCGCCGTGACCGTGGCGATCGCAATGTATTTCTGCGTGCCCTATCACATCGAGCATCCTTTCCTTTCCTTGGTCTATTTACTGCTCTCTAGCTCCATGCTCGCCTTTTTAGGGCTAGCGACGGGGATTTGGGCGCAAAGCTTCGACCAAATGTCGGCCATTACCAATTATGTGATTACGCCGCTATCCTTCTTATCCGGTACCTTCTACTCCATCGGGCATCTGCCGCCGTTTTGGGAACATGTGAGCCTCGCCAACCCATTCTTTTACATGATCGATGGCTTCCGCTATTCGATCACGGGCTATGCAGATGGCGATATCACAACGGGCCTACTGGTGCTGATTGGGATCAATATCGCATTGGCGGTGTTAAGCTGGCAATTGCTGGCGCGTGGCTGGCGCCTGAAAACATAGGTTTTTCGTTTCAGCTTCGATGATTTAGGTGTATAGAGCCTGCCATGTCGCAGCCTGAGCCACAGCAAACCCCGTTTTTACCGGTCTATCGCCGCGCGGAAACCATCATGATACGCGGTGAAGGCGTCTATTTATTTGATGATCAGGGTAAGCGCTATCTGGATTGTTCGGCGGGCATCGCGGTCAATGCGCTGGGACATTCGCACTCCCATGTGGTCGCGGCGCTGCAAGAGCAGGCAGGCCAGCTGTGGCATTGCTCAAATAATTACACCACGCGTCCATTGCAGCTATTTGCCGAGCGATTGGTCGAACAATCTCGGTTAGATGGTGGGGTTTTCTTTTGTTCTTCCGGCGCAGAAGCCATCGATACCGTGATCAAATTCGTGCGGCGAACGCAGTATGTCGAAGGTAGCAAGAAACAGCGCATCATCACATTTCATGGCGGCTTTCATGGCCGGGCGTTGAGTTGCATTTCTGCAGGCGGTAATGCGACAGCGCGTGAAGGGTATGCCCCGCTGCTACCGGGATTCGATCAAATTGCCTTCAATGATTTAGAGGCCGTCAAAGCAACGATCACGCCAGAAACCGCCGCCATTTTGCTGGAGCCCGTACAGGGAGAGGGGGGTGTGTATCCTGCCGATCCAGCCTTCCTCAAGGGCTTGCGCGAATTATGTGATACGCATGGCTTGCTATTATGTTTGGATGAAGTGCAATGCGGCTATGGCCGTTGCGGCAGTTTATTTACCTATGACCAGTATGGCGTGATGCCTGATATTGTCGCCTGCGCTAAAGGTATTGGCAATGGTTTCCCATTGGGTGCGGTTATTACCAATCAACGTGTTCGCAAGGCAATTACGCCGGGGTGCCATGGTTCGACATATGGTTCCAACCCGCTGGCCATGGCGGTCGGCAATGCAGTGCTTGATATGATGCTTAAGCCGGGATTTTTTGCGCATGTCAGCGAGGTAGGGGCACATTTGAAAGCGGCATTAGATGCTATTCAGCAAGAATATCCTGACTCTATCAGTCAGGTGCGTGGATTTGGGTTAATGCTGGGTCTGCAAATGCAGTTAGATGCGCGGGCCTTTGCCACGGAATTGCGTGAGGCTGGCTTGCTGGTTGCACCTGCTTATGGCGATGTCATACGCTTCACGCCGCCCCTGATTATTACCCGTGAAGAAGCAGACCAGGCGGTATCTATCTTGCGGGAATGCCTAGCCAAACACTAAATTTTTGTTTGCGATTGAGCGGATTCTCGTTAAAACCCCGGGATGACGCATGATTTTTTAGATATTATCTCCAACGATGCCGCCGATTTGCATCACATCCTTGATCTGGCGCTGGTGCTGAAAAAAGAACGGGCCGAAGGGCATGTGCGCGACACGTTAAAAGGCAAAACGTTGGCCATGATTTTCGAGAAACCCTCCACCCGTACGCGGGTCTCATTTGAGGTGGCCATGCGTGAATTAGGCGGCGATGCCATGGTTTTGCAAAAACAGGATTTACAATTGGGGCGTGGTGAAACGGTGGCCGATACGGCGCAAGTGCTCTCACGCTACGTGCATGCGCTTATGCTGCGGTCGCATAAACATCAGACCTTGCTGGAATTGGCGGAATATGGGTCAATCCCCGTCATCAATGGTTTGACGGACTGGAATCACCCCTGCCAGATTATGGCAGACTTGCTGACGATGCGCGAACATTGCGGCAGCATTGAAGGCAAAATCGTTGCCTGGACAGGCGACGGTAACAATGTGCTGCACAGCTGGATGCAGGCTGCGGATTTACTGAAATTTACCTTACGCATTGCGACGCCAGCAAAATATGCGCCGAAGCTGCAAATGGAAAGCCCGCAGATTGAAATCTGCGAAAGTGCGGTTGATGCCGTGCGCGATGCAGATGTGGTGGTGACCGATACGTGGATTTCGATGGGCGATGATGATACCTTGTCGCGCCGTCAAAGCTTCATCCAGTATCAGGTCAATGATACGTTAATGCAGCAGGCAAAAGCAGAAGCTATTTTTATGCACTGCCTGCCGGCGC
>DDZS01000020.1:1126-27075 GCA_002346425.1 Alphaproteobacteria bacterium UBA3002 | reverse complement strand
TCCAATATTACAGTGCGGCTTGTTCCGCTGAAATTTCTCTTTAGACATGCTGTTTCCTTTATGCGTTAACGTTTGTCAAAAATGTCAAAATAATCGCGGGTTTTAGCCCAATAGAGTGGAAAGGACAAGCGGAAAAACAGTAAAACTGCCAGCATATTCTGATACAAATGATTATGCCGTGCGATATCGGAATAGCCGTCTCCTAAGAGCGAGACCACGAAGACCAGATGTCCGGCGGCTCCTATCCATAGCAGCGCGCTATGGCGCAATGGAAAAGCAGCCGATTGCGTATCCAACGTATGAATGGCGGCTTTGAGACTGACGACCATCAATAACAGCAATTCGCCGATCATCCAGAGGGCTAATAGCCAGAATGGCGCGGCCGCGGTAAGCGCACCCAAACTAAACCAGGGAAGGCTCGTAAAATCAGGGCGTGCATGCTCCTGCCCGTGCAACGTTCCGAAGCGCAGGCATAGCCAGTCACGACTACGCGCGGCCGCTTCCGGCAAAGTGCGTAAGAGTAATAGAGGCTCCGCCAGTATGACTTTATAAAGATGACGCCGCGATAATTCGGTGACTTCCGGGCACAGATGCCCGCCAATCATGTCGGGATGAAAGATATTTTTGCCCGCATGATCGCCGCAGGTGCGCGGTAACCCTAATCGTTCTGCCATGGCATGTGGATCCTTCGCCGCGCCTAACACCGTATCCAGATACAGATTGGTTAGATTGGTGGGCTTGAACATACGCATAAAATCGCTGCGCTGCATCGACCATTGCTGTAACGCGAAGGGCACAAACATAACCACGAGCGCCAATAGCCAAATGGAACGCGGGAGAGTACAGCGCTGTATCCGGCACCACAGCAATAGGAGTATCACCGCCAACGCCCCATGAAGCATATATTGCGCTTTCACGGTGGCAAATAAGAGCCAGCCAGCCATAGCTAACCCCCAATGGATCCGCCGAGGTGTTGGGTGACCCATAGCGTAGAATGTTGCGAGCAATGCGGCATAACCATAGTACAGCGCAATTCCCTCAAGATACAGTGTGTTATGATAGAGTGTATTAAACGGATCGCACAATACTACCGCGTAGACCGCTGCGTTGAGCACGGCCGCGTCTCGCCTGCCCTGCCGCCACCATAACGTACAATATATTGCGGCGAGAAACGCCGTTCCTACAAGCAAAAGGCTTCCGACATAGCGCAATTGCAAATAGGTGTCGCCTGTCAGCGCGTTTTCGAGTTGGTCGATCCCGATCGCCGCTGCAAATAACGCCAAACCACTACCGATATAGCAATAATCCATCGGGTAGGTGACGCCATATTCGTAGGTAGTGGCCGGCATGGTAATGTGCTGACCACCACGGACGGTTTGCACGCCTACCGGGCCGATATTGAAACAGGATTGGGTGCGCAAAAAGTCGTTATTGTTGCCGAAGCCTGCCAGGGGCTGATGCCACACTATAAAGGCATTGCGTGCAAAGCCGAGCGCTAACAGCACGAAGAGTATCACTAATCCAACGCGATAACCTGACATCCGCGTGATTATGCGGCTATCTGCTCTAATGGCAATCTAGAAAGGGTGCTTGTGCAATGATTACAATCGGCAGGTAAGATATTGCGTTTGGCATTCCAGCACCGCTGCGTATAAATCGGATTCGGAAAATGGACCTGACAACACCAAATCAACATGCGAACGTACCGCTTCGCTAAATCGGCTCTCAGGTTGCGTCATCGCCTCCGCCAGCATAACGATACAGATCGCGGAATTGGTTTGTCTCGCCAGTGTGACCAATTCGGCATGATCTTCACAGAGTTCCTGAGAAACAATCATGATATCGATTTTTTTCTCTTCTAGTATTTTTGCGATGTCATCAGGCTGACAGGCGATCAGCACGGCATATTTCGCGGCAGACAAAAGCGCCTCTATGGCACGACAAGACGTAATATTTTCCGAAGCAATCAATAATTGCGGCATGGCTTAAGCATAGCAAAGACGCATCGCATTGCCATGGCAAAAGGGCGCAGTTCCATGTGGCGCATCATTTTGAAGCATTTTGGGAAAAAGCTGGAGCGGGTAGCGGGAATCGAACCCGCATATTCAGCTTGGAAGGCTGATGTTCTACCATTGAACTATACCCGCGTATCGCAGGCTTTAGGATGTAGGCTTTAGGGATTAGGGACGCAAGCAAAAAAATTGCTGATGCCTCCCCAATCCCTACTCTTTTTAATGAAACTGCGCTTCTTCCGTAGAGCCCGACAACGCTGTTGTAGAGGCATCTTCCCCGGCAATTGCATTGGTCACGGCATCGAAATAGCCGGTACCAACTTCGCGCTGGTGTTTGGTAGCGGTAAAGCCGCGTGATACATCGGCGAATTCGCGCTCCTGCAGCTCAACATAGCCTGTCATGCCACTTTCTTTATATTTTGTCGCCAAATCAAACATGCCATAGTTCAAAGAATGGAAACCAGCCAGCGTGATAAACTGGAATTTATAGCCCATCGCGCCGAGTTCTTTCTGAAATTTGGCGATGGTAATATCGTCGAGGTTTTTCTTCCAGTTGAAGGATGGTGAACAATTATAGGCGAGCGGTTTACCCGGGAATTGCGCATGCACTTCTTCGGCAAAGCGCTTAGCTTCTTCTAAATCGGGTTTAGCCGTTTCGCACCAAATCAGATCGCAGTACGGCGCGTAGGCCAGACCGCGGTTGATTGCAGCATCCAAACCGCCTTTGTAATTGAAGAAGCCTTCCGACGTGCGGCCTTTTTCAACGAATTTCTCGTCACGCTCATCCACATCGGAGGTGAGAAGATACGCGCCATTCGCATCCGTCCGTGCGACGATTAGCGTCGGCACGCCACAGACATCCGCCGCTAAACGCGCGGCATTCAGTTTTTGGATATGCTCTTGAATCGGCACCAAGACTTTGCCGCCCATATGGCCGCATTTTTTCGCCGAAGATAGCTGATCTTCATAATGGATTCCCGCCGCGCCCGCCTCAATCATCGCTTTGGTCATTTCAAACACATTGAGGTTACCGCCAAACCCTGCTTCGCCATCCGCCATGATCGGCTGGAACCAGTCAATCGAATCGTCGCCTTCGGCATGGTGCAATTGATCGGCACGTTGCAAGCAGTTGTTGATGCGCTTAACCACCGCCGGTACGGAATCGGCTGGATAGAGAGATTGATCGGGATACATTTGCCCGGCAAGATTCGCATCTGCCGCAACTTGCCACCCTGAAAGATAGATCGCTTTCAGGCCCGCTTTTACCTGTTGCATGGCCTGATTTCCGGTCAGTGCGCCCAACGCGTTCACATAGGGCATCTCATTTATATAGCCCCAGAGTTTTTCAGCGCCGACTTTGGCCAACGTATATTCGATCGCCAGCGTACCGCGCAGTCTTTCGACATCCTGAGCGCTGAACGACCGCTCGATCCCCTTCCATCGCGTATTGGTTTTCCATTCCTGTTCCAGTTGCGATGCGGATAGTGCGGTCATAGAAATCTCCTTCGGTTAATGCTCGCCACCTTAACGGATTTAAGGGTCGAATTCACGATTTTTTTGCATCGCATCATAAGCAGATCGCTGTTTATACGCTTTTTATGGTTTTGCGTGTTCAGACCATCGCGATTTGATGCGAGGGCGGATAACTTCCGTAATGTGCATTGCGCAACCAACGTTTAAGGAGAGAGTCATGAAAACGTTATTAATTTCTACTGCAGTAGCCGCAATGGTTGCCGCTCCTGCTTTTAGTGCCGATTATAATGCGGACCTGAACAAAACCCATTCATCTTATAATTATTCAGCTAATGCTAACGATGTCAGCGCTAAAGGCGGCAATCGTGCAGCACTGAATGATGGCCAGTATTCATTTGATGATCAAATGTATTACGGCTGGCTGGACAATGATGAAAAGCAAAAACTGCGTGTGAAACACGTCGGTATTGCGAATTACGGATTTGACAGTAACGACAACTACCGTCGCACTGACATGAACTAATTATCTTAGCCTCCCTGCTTTTAATGAAGCACCTGCCTCGGCAGGTGCTTTTTTTTGTCTTTATTCACGGGCACAAAAGAAAACTAAAATTACCGCTTGCATTGCGAATGAGAATGATTATTAATTACATCAGCAATTAGCTATGGGCATTTGACCACCTCGCAGCGCCACTGGCGTAGCGAGGTGTTTTTTTAAGTATTTCTTTACGCTTTATCACTATAGTTTTGATATGAGCGATCCAACCCAAGGCGATTTATTCGCTACACATTTAGAACCTCGTAAACACCTTCATACGGGCCGTAATTGGACCGAAGAAGGAAAAGTCCTCGTCTACCAACGCCATTGCGCCGAAGCGTTGTTGCCGTTAGTTGAGGCGGCGAAGGAAATGGGATTACAAATTGAAGTCCGATTTATGCCTTTCGGCAAACTGTACAACGATACGAATATCACATTGTCGGTCAAACCAGAATATGAAGAGCAATTTAAGAAGAATACGGAAAAGCTCATGACAATTATTACTACGCCAGAATTTAATCCGCCTGAATATACGCAAGAGCATGGCCGCCCTAGCCTGCTTATATCCGGGCCGAGGCAAAGCCTTTTGCAGAAACTAAATGTCGCGTTGAAAAAAGAGGGGCACGCCTCACTCCCCATGCCGCCAACGGAATTAGACACATGGCTCAATCATATTGATCAGCGCAATAGCGGGTATCGCGGACGCTAGCCTAGAGTGGCAGATTGTCGTGCTTTTTCCACGGGGTTTCGACCTTTTTGCTTTTCAGCATGCCTAGGGTACGGCACAAACGCCAACGCGTATTTTGTGGGCGCATGACATCATCCAGATAGCCCCGCGACGCCGCGGCAAACGGTGAAGCAAACTGATCGCGGTAGGCTTCGACATGCGCATCTTTGTCTTCCGGCTTTTCAATTTTATTCTTATATAAAACCTCAACGGCACCTTCCGGACCCATTACCGCAATTTCTGCCGTCGGCCACGCGTAATTGATATCGCTGCGCAGGTGTTTTGACGCCATCACAATATACGCCCCACCATAGGCTTTGCGGGTAATGATCGTGATTTTCGGCACGGTGGCTTCCGCATAGGCATACAGCAATTTCGCGCCATGTTTGATCACGCCATTATGCTCCTGTGCGGTACCCGGCAAGAATCCCGGCACATCCACCAGTGACACGATCGGGATATTAAACGCATCACAAAAACGCACAAAGCGTGCGGCTTTGCGTGAGGCGTCGATGTCTAAACAGCCCGCCATTTCCATCGGTTGGTTAGCCACGAAACCGACCGTGGAACCCTCCATGCGACCGAAACCGATAATAATATTTTTCGCATAATCCGGCTGGATTTCGAAGAAATCGGCTTCATCGGTAATTTTCAGCAAAAGCTCATACATATCGTACGGCTTATTTGGATTATCGGGCACCAACGTATTCAGCGCCATCTCTACCCGGTCTGCCGGATCATCCGTCGGCCAGACCGGCGGATTTTGCCGATTATTCAGCGGTAGGAAATTGCACAAGCGGCGAATTTGCAATAGCGCTTCAATATCGTTATCAAATGCCATATCCGCCACGCCGGTATGTTTCGAATGGATATTGGCCCCGCCGAGTTCTTCATGTGTCACATCTTCATGCGTCACGGTTTTGACCACGTCCGGGCCGGTGACGAACATATAGGAACTACCGCGCACCATTACAGTAAAGTCGGTGAGTGCAGGAGAGTAAACCGCACCACCGGCGCACGGGCCCATAATGACTGAAATCTGGGGAATCACACCGGAGGCTAACACGTTCCGCTGAAAAATTTCGCCAAAGCCAGATAACGAGTCGACGCCTTCCTGAATCCGCGCTCCGCCAGAATCGTTGATCCCGATAATTGGCGCGCCCATTTTCATTGCCATATCCTGCACTTTGCAGATTTTCTTGGCGTTGGTTTCGGACAGCGAACCGCCGAGCACGGTAAAATCCTGAGAATAGACAAACACTAACCGGCCATTGATCGTCCCGCAGCCGGTGACGACACCATCGCCCGGCACCTTCTTATCGGCCATGCCGAAATGCTGGCAGCGATGTTCGACGAACATATCATATTCTTCGAAACTATCGGGGTCGAGCAACACCTCGATCCGCTCACGCGCGGTCAGCTTGCCGCGCTCGTGCTGCGCTTCGATACGTTTTGGGCCTCCGCCGGCGCGGGCTTCTTCGCGCTGACGCTCTAATTCTTTAACGACTGATTGTGCATCCATGCTCACGCTTTTACTAAGGATGCCAGAGGAGGGCAAATGCTAAATCTTAGGTATCCTTGGCCTGTTTTACTAAAGCGATAAAACGCACACATTCGCCGATATGCTCTGCCTTTGCCTGACGGGCGGCGGCGGCTTCCGTATCTTCGCCCCAGAGATCGGCCTGAAACTGTTCTTCTAGCTGTGTCGCGGCAATGGCGTCTTCGGCTGTCACTTCCAGTTCCATGACTGCGATTGCCAGATAGACTGAGCCCGTTGCTAGTGTCAGATGCCATAAGGCCGTCAGTTGCATCGCATCGTAAGCTTCGATCGCGCGTTGGATCACCTGTTTCGAGGCGGCAGATTGATGCAACGGCATGATGCCTTCGGTTTCCTCCAACTCGATGGCATAATGCGTCGCCACTTTGGATAATATCGGATGCCAGATGCGCCGCTGGCGCTCTTGTAACCGCCCGTCGCTGCCATAATAACATAGCAAATCCGTATCGAGATAGGCTTCGATATCCATGCGCCGCACCGTTTGCATTTCGGCATCCACGTCAATCACGCTTCCGGCAAAACGGGTCATCATTAGACTTCGGGGATCGAATTCTTCCGGCTGCGCCTGCCATTCCGCTGCGACCGCCTCTGCTAATACTGGCGAGGGTAAGACAAATGCGTCCTCACCCGCACGCATCGGTTTTTCGTCCAGCATGACCTGCCATCCTTGTACCGTTTGCGTTACCGTGGCATCTGTATAAAAGCGTTTCATCTTACACCTTTAGCCCAAGCTTTTTCATACTGTCTTTCATATGTTTGGGTAACGGTGCTTCAAAGACCTCGCCTTCAACTTCCAGCCGCCAGGCGTGCAAATGCAGCTGCTTGGCTAGTTCCAACCCGTCAATAAATGCTTCGCGGCCGCCATATTTGCCATCGCCCAGAATTGGGCATTCCATCTCTGCCATATGCACGCGCAGTTGGTGCGTGCGCCCGGTGATTGGCTGCAACGAGGCGAGGCTGGCGCGCTTATGTACGTGATCCAGCACCTGATAATCGGTAATCGCCACCTTCCCCTCTTCACCGGACCGCATTTTCTCCACCGTGCCCTCTTTCTGCATCCGGCTTTCGATCTGGCCTTCTAGCGGATGCGGCACGCCGCAGGTAATTGCCAAATAGGTTTTATGGATCGCGTCTTGGCGAAATAATTTGGTGTAATGCGCCGCAGCTTGCGTCGATTTGGCCAGCAGCAGACATCCGCTGGTATCTTTGTCGAGGCGATGGACGAGTTTGGGGCGCGGGTCGAAGGCTTCCAATCGCAAATCCAAATGGTCGCGCACCCCGCTGCCACCCTGCACCGCCAGCCCGGCCGGTTTATTTAACACCAGCATGTCGCGATTCTCAAACAACACCCAACGGCGCACTTCCTGCTTTTCCGCCTTGCTTAGTTTGACCGTCGCAACGGAGGTCGGCACGCCCGCGTCCAAATCGAGAAATTTCACTTCGATGATCTGCCCTGCCGCTAACCGCGCTTCAGGTTTCGCTTTTGCCCCATTGACCCGGATCAGCCCCTTGCGGCAGGCTTTCTGAATCATCGAGGTCGGCACATGTGGGTAATACCGCTTGAACCAGCGGTCGAGGCGGATTTCCGCGTCTTGCTTATCAACGGGGAAGCTTTGCATTATGCCACTGCCCGCATCAGGTGGAGTCCTGCGACAAGGCCACCGACCGCTAACGCAAAGGAACTTACCCCGTATAGCATTGCCTGCGTCCATGCCCCACGCTCGGCCAATACCACGATATCCAACGAGAAAGTCGAAAAGGTTGTAAAGCTACCTAAAAAACCGATCACGGCAGCGTGACGTAAAAGCGTATAACCCTGATCATATTTACTGAGCCACCCGATTAGCATGCCCATCGCGATGGAGCCCAGCACATTGACGCTTAACGTTGCCCAAGGAAACCCATGCCCCATAAGTCGTGTTACCGCTAAAGACATCCCCCAACGCGACAACGCCCCTAACGCCCCTCCGGCAGCGACTGAAACAATCATACTCATGCTGAACTTCTTTCAGCATCTATCGCAGAAAGCAATATATCCTGACATGTATTCACGATGTCTGCTTCTCGGCTCGCAGTTTCGCCCAATAGTCCTGCCGCTTTTTAATTTCGCGCTCAAAGCCTGTTTCACGCGGCGCATAATAGACTTCACGCGGCATTTCTTCCGGGAAATAATTCTGACCCGAAAAGCTATCCGCTTCGTGATGGTCATAGGCGTAATTTTTGCCATAGCCGATCTCTTTCATCAGCTTGGTCGGCGCATTGAGAATATGCTTCGGTGGCATCAGCGACCCATGCTCTTTCGCCGAACGCCATGCCGCATTGAACCCGCTATATTGCGCATTCGATTTTGGCGCCGTGCCTAGATATATTACCGCTTGCGCAATCGCCAGCTCGCCCTCTGGTGAGCCCAGAAAATCATACGCCTCTTTCGCGGCTAGCGCCTGCACCAGTGCTTGCGGATCGGCCATGCCGATATCTTCGGAAGCAAAACGTACCAAGCGCCGCACAATATACAACGGGTCCTCACCGCCTTGCAGCATGCGCGACAACCAATAGAGCGCCGCATCGGTATCTGAGCCACGCAGAGACTTATGCAGTGCCGAAATCAGGTTATAATGCGACTCCTGACTTTTGTCATAGACCGGCATACGTTTTTGAATCAGCTGCAGTAATCCATTCGTATCCACCGGCTCTTCCGGTGGTGAAACCATGAGCATTTCCACCATATTTAATAAATAGCGCCCATCGCCATCTGCCATCGCCACCAGCGATTGTTTGGCATCCGGCGTTAGTGGCAGGTTGCCGCCATAATGCTCAGCTGCGCGTTGCAACAACGTCGATAGCGCCGCATCATCCAAGCGCGACAATACCACCACCTGACAACGCGACAGCAAGGCCGAGTTCAATTCAAACGAAGGGTTTTCGGTCGTTGCACCCACGAGAATAATTGTGCCGTCTTCGACGACAGGCAGAAATGCATCTTGCTGCGCGCGGTTGAAGCGATGAATCTCGTCGACAAATAACAACGTCCCGCGTCCGTCCTGACGTCGGGCACGTGCCGCTTCGAAATGCTTTTTCAATTCAACAACGCCGGATTGCACCGCTGATAGTGTGACATATTCATAATCCGGGTGTTCGGCTAGCAACCGTGCGATCGTCGTTTTACCACAGCCCGGCGGGCCCCACAAAATCAGGGAATGATAATGTCCGGATGCCAGCATGCGATAAAGCGTGCCATGTTCATCCGACAGGCTCGGCTGACCGACCACCTGCTCCATTGCCTGAGGGCGCAGCAATTCCGGCAGTGGCGTATAGGTGGGTGATGCGAAAAGTCCGCCTTGTTGCATCACCGAACCATCCGCATACCGAATGTTTTATCGCCGCGTTTGAACGTAATACCCCACCCAGTCGAAGGTTTGGATAAAATGTCCTGCAGTTGTGTGGTTGAAGTGATCGCTGTGCCATTTACACTTTCCACGATATCGCCCGGCTTTAACTGGCCAACCTCATTCGTCACCACGACGCCGCGTAAAGAGGGGTCCAGTTGTAGTTCCGCAGCAAGCGCCGGGTTTAAATTTGCAACCTCCGCGCCGCGTAGCGGATGCCCGCCATTTAACAAGGCGGGATTACGTGCCGGTTCTTCCGCCGGTAATGTTATCTCCACATCCACCGTCCTTTCTCTGCCCTGACGAATCACCGTAAGTGGCAACATGGTATTGATGCGCGCAATTTCTACGCGATATTGTAAAGCGGCCGCGTCATCGGTTTCTTTATCACCGGCGCGGATAATCACATCGCCGCTTTGTAACCCCGCATCTTCGGCAGGCGTATTGGGATAGACTTCGGCAATCAATACACCGCTAATGCGTTTTAGCCCGAGTGATTGTGCCAGTTTGCTATCGATATTCTGGAATCGTGCGCCAAGCCAGGGGCGTTGTACTTTTCCGTTATGGCCTTTGTTCTGCAATAAGACGCGCACTCGATTGGCTGGAATGGCAAAGCCAATCCCGTTCGATCCGCCGGAACGCGAATAGATCGCGGTCGGC
Organism: Alphaproteobacteria bacterium UBA3002; assembly: GCA_002346425.1. Taxonomy (GTDB): domain Bacteria; phylum Pseudomonadota; class Alphaproteobacteria; order Rickettsiales; family UBA3002; genus UBA3002. The sequence continues at coordinate 16,721 of DDZS01000020.1, read as the reverse complement.
ACGCCAATCAATTCGCCGCGCATATTCACCAGTGCGCCTCCCGAATTTCCGGGATTAATGGCGGCATCGGTTTGCAAGAAGAATCCGGCGTCTTTTACCGTGGCTGCGCTACGCGCGGTCGCAGAAATGATGCCGCTAGTCACGGTTTGGCCGACGCCAAACGGGTTACCGATGGCGAGCACCAAATCGCCCACTTCCAGCATGTCGGAATCACTGGTGCGCAAGAAAGGTAACACGCCTTGCACCTTTTCTAGTTGCAGCAATGCCAGATCCGCGGCTTCATCACGCACCAATATCGTGGCTTTATATTCGCGACGATCCGCAAGCACGGCAGTAATATTTTCCGCATTTTCGATGACGTGATAGTTGGTGATCAGTTTGCCATCACGGCTTACCAGCACCCCGGAACCGAGCGAATGCTCTACCCGCTCACGCGGCATCCCGAACAGTCCGAATTGGTCGCCAAAGAAACGTTGAAACAATGGGTCACCCGCAAATGGGCTTTGCTGGATGACTGTGCGGTCCGCGTAGATATTAGCAACTGCCGGAGCCGCTTGTTTGGCGACCGGCGCAAAACTCAGCTGAATTTCTTTGCGGCTATCCGGCACCGTCTGGGCATAAAGTGGCAGGCTGAACAGACAAAAAAGGGCAGCGAAAAGCTGCCCTTTATATGATCGTATGTGACGCACGGTACTTACGCTGCTTGCATGTCCGTTTCGTCTTCGTCGTCCCAGACCGGACCAGAGTCCTGGCCGCGTGCCGACTCGTCGCGATCCACCAGCTCAATAATCGCCAGCGGCGCATTATCGCCATAGCGGAAACCGGCTTTCAGGATACGGACATAGCCGCCCTGACGTTCGCTATACCGATCGGCCAGCACGTCAAAGACTTTCTTTGTCATGTCCTGATCGCGCAGGTGCGACATCAGTTGACGGCGTGCGGCCAAATCGCCTTTTTTGCCCATGGTGATCATCTTTTCGACGATCGGACGCAGGTCCTTGGCTTTCGGCAGGGTCGTTGTGATCTGCTCATGCTTGATCAGCGCCGCCGCCATATTGGCGAACATCGCTTTGCGGTGAGCCGACGTACGGTTAAGTTTTCTTCCTTTAAGTTTATGACGCATCTCGTCCTCCGTTATCCTTAGTAAGGATCTTCAAATTTGCGGGCCATTTCTTCGATATTTTCGGGCGGCCATTCAGGCACATCCATACCGAAGCGCAGACCCATATTGTTCAGCACATCTTTGATTTCGTTCAGCGATTTGCGACCGAAATTCGGTGTTTTCAGCATTTCGCTTTCTGACTTCTGTACCAGATCGCCAATATACACGATATTGTCGTTCTTCAGGCAGTTTGCCGAACGTACGGACAATTCCAGCTCATCCACTTTCTTCAGCAGATACGGGCTGAACGGCAGTTCGTCTTTCTTGTCGCGCTCTGCCACATCCGGAATATCTTCGAAGTTGATGAACAGGTTCAATTGATCCTGCAGAATACGCGCAGCCAGAGCCAAAGCATCTTCCGGAATGATCGAACCATCGGTTTCAATATCCAGAATCAGCTTGTCATAGTCGGTACGTTGACCCACGCGTGCGTTTTCCACTTTATACGCCACTTTAGTGACAGGAGAGAAAATCGCATCAACCGGGATCAAGCCAATCGGCGCATCGGTCGGACGGTTTTGTGCCGCAGGCACATAACCCTTACCGGTTTCCACGATCAGTTCCATCTTCAGATTTGCTCCTTTATCCAGATGGCAAATCACCAGATCTTTGTTGATGACTTCAACATCAGCATCGCTCGTGATCATGCCCGCGGTGACTTCACCCGGCTCTGACACGTTCAGATACATTTTCTTTTTCTCCGCTGAATGCGCCTTTAATTTCAGGTCTTTCAGGTTGAGAATGATGTTGGTTACATCTTCGCGTACACCGGTTACCGAAGTAAACTCGTGCAACACATTATCGATCTTTACCGACGTCACCGCAGCACCCTGCAGCGACGACAGAAGGATACGGCGCAATGCCACACCCATGGTCAGACCGAAGCCACGCTCCATCGGCTCGGCAACGATCGTTGCACGGCGCACATCATTGGTCGCTGTCTTAATATCCAGCTTTTGCGGCTTAATCAGGTCTTTCCAGTTTTTATTCAATACAGACATGTAGGTTTCCTTTGTTTGAAATCTATCTTAGACGCGGCGACGTTTCGGCGGACGGCACCCATTATGCGGCACCGGCGTTACGTCACGAATGAGCGTGAGGTCGAAACCCACGGCTGCCAGCGCACGCAGCGCTGATTCGCGACCAGAACCCGGACCTTTTACCCGCACTTCCAGCGAACGCATGCCATGCTCCATCGCCTTACGGCCAGCGATTTCTGCGGCTACCTGCGCGGCATATGGCGTCGATTTACGCGAGCCTTTAAAGCCATTCGCACCGGCAGACGACCAGGAGACCGCATTACCGAACGGATCGGTGATCGTGATGATCGTGTTGTTGAAACTGGCGTTCACATGCGCGACACCGGCTGGGATATTCTTCTTATCCTTACGCTTTACAGCGGCTTGTTGTTTTGCTTTGGCCATGACTTACCCCTTATTTCTTCTTACCGGCGATTGGCACAGCTTTACCTTTACGGGTGCGCGCATTGGTGTGCGTGCGCTGACCGCGTACCGGCAGACGACGACGATGGCGAAGCCCGCGATAGCAGCCCAAATCCATCAGGCGTTTAACGTTCATGCTCACTTCACGGCGCAGGTCACCCTCTACCGTGTAATCCGCATCAATAATTTCGCGCAAACGGATCACGTCCGCATCCGCCAGATCGTGGATACGACGGGTCGGATCGATCCCTGCTTTTTCTAAAATTTCTTGTGATTTCGCCCGCCCAATCCCATGAATATAGGTCAACGCGATCAATGCGCGTTTTTGGGTCGGAATATTCACGCCGGCAATACGAGCCATGCTACACTCCTAAAAATAATTATAGTTATCCCCAACCGAAGTTAGGGAGCTGCACCATACGGCAGTTTGCCGTGATGTCAAGCGGGAAACATCGTTTTTTTAAGCGGCTTTACTGCCTTTAACGATGCCTTCGATTTCTTGAGTGACCGCGCCTATCTCGCCCATACCATTCACACTGCGCAATAAGCCTTTGCCACTGTAATAGGGCAATAAAGGTGCCGTCGCTGCATGGTAGGAGTCGAGCCGCTTGGCGACTGTTTCGGCTTTATCATCGGCACGGCGTTTAAATTCGGTTGCGCCACAACGGTCGCAAACCCCTTCTTTTTCCGGCGTTTTAAAATGATCGTTATATCCTTCGCCGCAACCAGCACAAGAGAATCGGCCAGAAATACGTTCAACCATTTTGGCGTCATCGACACGTAACTCAATCACATGGTCGAGATCTTTGCCTTCGGCGGAGAGCATCGCATCCAGTGCTTCGGCCTGACCGGTAGTGCGTGGAAACCCGTCCAGAATAAAACCGTTGGCCGATTCTGGCTGATTAATCGCATCGCGTATCAGCTCGATCATCACCGGATCGGGCACCAGTTGCCCTGCCGACATAATATCCTGCAGCTCTTGCCCACGAGGGGAGCCGGACGCGACTTCGGCGCGCAACATATCGCCGGTCGATAATTTATTTAAGTGATAGGTATCGCGCAGATAGTCCGATTGTGTTCCTTTACCCGCGCCCGGAGGGCCTAATAAAATCAGATGCATGTTTTTCCCCGCTCTACGTCTTTTTTAGCGCATACGTGGCTGGCGTTGTTTGCCACTGCCGCGTAATTTCGCCTGTTTGATCAGCCCTTCATATTGATGCGCAAACAGATGCGATTGCACTTGTCCGATAAAGTCCATCAACACGTTGACCAGAATCAACAAACTGGTGCCGCCAAGGTAGAAAGGTATTGCGTATTTGGCAATCAATAATTCCGGTAACGTACACACCAGCGCCAGATAAATTGCGCCGACTGCTGTCAGGCGCGTTAATACATAATCCAGGTAATCCGCAGTATTTTTACCCGGGCGAATCCCGGCAATGAAACCGCCATTTTTTTTCAGATTATCTGCCGTATCGTCTGGATTGAAGACCACGGAAGTATAGAAAAAGCAGAAGAAAATGATGATCGCGACATAGAGTGCGATATAAAGCGGCTGCCCATGCGCAATATAGGTAGATACCAGCTGCAGCCATTCCGGTCCGCCACCTTCATTGAAATTGGCAATGGTCAGCGGGAATAACAGAATGGAAGACGCAAAAATCGGCGGAATCACACCCGCCGTGTTCAGCTTCAGCGGCAAGTGTTGGGACTCGCCCTGTACTAACCGATTACCCATTTGACGCTTGGGATATTGAATGAGGATGCGCCGTTGCGCGCGCTCGACAAAAACGATCAATGCCATCAACCCTAATGCAATCGCGAGGACAAGCAACAGAACCGCGGTCGGAATGACATTCTCACGGCCTAGCTCCATCGTCGCCGCTACGGCACCCGGCAGTTCCGCTACAATCCCGGTAAAGATGATCAGCGAAATGCCCTGCCCGATGCCGCGCTGGGTAATTTGCTCGCCCAGCCACATCAAAAACAGTGTACCGCCAGTAAGCGTTACCATGGTTGAGAAACGGAAAAACACGCCCGGCTCCAATACGGCCGATCCACCGGCCGGGGCTTGCATGCCCTCCAGACCGACAGCGATCCCGTAGCTTTGCGCTAGCGATAATACCACCGTACCATAGCGGGTATATTGGTTGATCTTACGCCGCCCGGCTTCGCCCTCTTTTTTCAGCTGTTGCAGAGACGGGACCGTCACCGACAATAACTGCATGATGATCGACGCCGAAATATACGGCATGACGGCCAACGCGAAAATGGTCATACGCCCTAAAGCACCGCCTGAGAACATGTTGAACACGCCCAGCACACCGCCTTGCTGTTGCTGAAAAATCTGATTGAGAATCAGTGGATCAACCCCGGGAATCGGGATATATGTGCCAATGCGGTAAACCACCAAAGCACCCAACACGAAGAGCAGACGTTTCTTTAACTCACCCGCGCGAGCGAGCATACCAATATTCATGTTAGCGGCCAACCGCTCGGCAGCAGATGTCATAATCGATCCCTGATGTGATTCGCTACGGATGTAGCGCGCTTGTTATTCAGCGTCAACGGCTGGTTTAGCAGACTGTGCAACAGTCACGCTGCCGCCGGCTTTTTCGACCTGCTCCACGGCAGATTTCGATGCTTTATCAACGGTGATGCTCAGCTTGTCGAGTTTTGTCTCGCCCAGATTGCCCAGCAGTTTGACCGGCTGCGCATTATCGCGGACCAGACCTGCTTCAACCAACGCGGCACGATCGATTGCGCCTGCTTTTAGCTTTTTGTCTGAAACTGCTTGCGCCACGGCTTGCAGATTCACCACTTGATAATCGGTACGGAATAGGTTGGTAAAACCACGTTTCGGCAGACGACGGTAAATCGGCATTTGTCCGCCTTCAAACCCTTTGATCGCCACGCCCGAGCGTGAGGTCTGCCCTTTGTGACCACGACCACAGGTTTTGCCCTTGCCCGAGCCGATCCCACGACCGACGCGCATACGGCTTTTACGAGCACCATTGTTATCTTGAATATCTTTGAGTTCCATGACTCGATCCTTTCAACTCTACGGCCATTAGGGGCGAATGGCCTCGCTTACAAAAAAGCCCCTATTGCACGATGACGGCGGTACCGGTAACGGTCACCATCAGCATGTTATTCTTTTGGCCAAGCACTTGATAATCGCAATCGATGCCGACAATGCCATTGGCACCGAGGCTCTGTGCGGCCATTTCCATATCTGCTAATGCCAAACTGCGGGCCTTAGCCAGATCTTTTTCGTAGCCTTTGGCACGCCCGCCATGCGAGTCTGCCATACCAGCAAACCAATCTTTCAAAGCGTTGGTGCCGAGCACCGCTTGGCCGCTGACAATACCCTTGTATTCCGCAATGGAGTGCGTCGTGAAAGACGGGGTCGTCGTCTTCCACAAGGACATTTAGCCCTCGACGACTTTCACCAGATGGTCCACTTTGCGAATCATCCCACGCACCGCAGGTGTATCTTCCAGCGTGCTGCGACGATGCAATTTATTCAGACCTAAGCCGACCAATGTCTGGCGTTGATCTTTCGGGCGCCCAATCGGACTGCCGATTTGTTCAATGGTTACTGTTTGTTTCGCTGCCATGATGTTTTACGCCTCTTCTTCTGCGCTCGCATTATCGTTGGAAGCGGTGTGCTTCTGACCGATTTCGCGGCGTTCCACAATTTCACCAATTTTCTTGCTGCGACGTGCGGCAATCGTACGCGGCGATTGCAATTCTCTCAGCGCAGCAAACGTCGCTTTCACCATGTTGTGCGGATTTGACGTGCCAGTCGATTTCGCAACGATATCGTGAACGCCTAATGATTCGAAAATCGCGCGCATCGGGCCACCGGCAATAATACCCGTACCGGGAGGAGCCGTGCGCAGGGTTACTTTACCGGCACCATAGCGTGCCTTTATATCGTGGTGCAGGGTGCGCGCCTCTTTCAACGGCACTTTAATCATGGTTTTCTTTGCATCTTCGGTCGCTTTACGCACCGCTTCTGGTACTTCTTTGGCTTTACCTGTCCCGTAACCGACACGGCCTTTACCATCGCCAACCACAACCAATGCTGCGAAACCGAAACGACGTCCGCCTTTCACTACTTTGGCGACGCGGTTAACCGCAACCAGTTTCTCTTCGAATTCCGGCTCGTGATTGGTTTGTGCAATCGTATAGGGTTCAGCAGCCATAATCTCTTTTACCTCTTAAAATTTCAGTCCGGCTTGACGCGCTGCGTCTGCCAAGGCTTTTACGCGACCGTGATACAGAAACGAACCGCGATCAAATACCACTTCGTCAATATTTGCTTTCTTAGCCCGTTCGCCGATCAATTTGCCGACCGCTTCCGCCGCCTTCATTGTCGCACCATTTTTGTTTTCTTTGCGGATATCCTGATCCAACGTGGACGCTGCAACCAGCGTGACACCTTGCAGATCATCAATCAGTTGTGCATACATATGCTGCCCCGAACGATGAACGCTCAAACGCGGACGACCGTTGGCCTTTTGCTTAATCTTAAAGCGGGCGCGCATTTTGCGCCGTACATCTGCCGAAACACGTTTCATGATTTACCTACTTTTTCTTACCTTCTTTACGGCGGATATATTCACCCGCATATTTCACGCCCTTGCCTTTATACGGCTCTGGCTTACGCAATGCGCGAATCTCAGAAGCCACCTGGCCAACCTGCTGTTTGCTAATACCGGAAATTTCAAATTCCGTCGGCTTGTTCACTTTGCAGGTAATGCCTTCGGGCATCACATATTTAATCTCATGGCTGTAACCCAATGATAACGTCAGCACGTTGCCAGCCAGCGCCACACGGTAACCGACGCCATTGACTTCCAGTGTTTTAGAGTAACCTTCGGTCACGCCCTGCACCAGATTGTTGACGTTACTGCGTACAGTGCCCCACATAGAGCGCGCGCGCTTGGTATCGTTAGCGGGTTTCACCCACACCTGACCGTCGTCAATCGAGATTTTAACATCACCGGTAATACTGCTCGTCAATTCGCCTTTTGGCCCTTTGACAACCAGCTTGTTCGGCTGCAGGTTGACTTCAACCTTCTCCGGAATCGCCACCGGTAATTTTCCTAAACGTGACATGTTACTCTCCTAAACCTTCGTAAGGCCCTAAAATACACTACACAAAATTTCGCCGCCCACATGCTGCTGACGCGCTTCGAAATCAGACAACACACCTTTTGACGTCGACAGAATCGACGTGCCCAGGCCGTTACGGATTTTTGGCAGCGCATCGATCGACGAATACATACGACGACCGCATTTAGAGACGCGTTTGATTTCTTTAATCGCTGGGGCACCATCGAAATATTTCAATTCCACCACCAGTTCGGATTTATTGTTACCGATATCGTTCACCGATGTCGCGCGGATGTAGCCTTCACGCTCCAGCGCTTCGCACAACATACGCATTTTCTTAGAATTCGGCATGGTCACTTTCGGCAAAAACGCACGTTGACCATTACGGATACGGGTGATGCCATCGGCAATCGGATCATTCATCGACATAGCTTATTTCCTTCTTACCAGCTCGATTTCACCAGGCCCGGAATCGCGCCGAATGAACCCAGTTCGCGTAATTGGTTACGCGACATACGGAATTTACGGTAGTATCCACGCGGACGACCTGTCACTTCGCACCGGTTACGGTAGCGATTGGCAGCCGAGTTACGCGGCAGCTCCGCCAGCTTGAATTGCGCTTCCATGCGCTCTTCCAGAGGCAGATCTTTATTAGATGTAATTGCTTTCAACTCAGCGCGCTTATTCGCATAGCTTTTAATCAGCTTGGCGCGGCGCTCGTTTTTAATTTTCGCACTATTTTTTGCCATTGTGTTACTTCCTTATTTGCGGAACGGAATGTTGAAACCTTCGAGCAATGCCCGCGCTTCATCATCATTGGTTGCCGTTGTCACGAAGGTGATATCCATCCCCCGCACTTTGTCCACGCGATCATAGTTGATCTCCGGGAAAATCATTTGCTCTTTCAAGCCCATGTTGTAATTGCCACGGCCATCGAAACTTTTCGGGCTCACGCCACGGAAGTCACGAATACGTGGCATTGCTACAGTCACAAAACGATCCAGAAATTCGTACATTTTATGTTTACGCAAGGTTACTTTACAACCGATAGGCATATTTTCACGAATCTTGAAACCCGCTTCGGATTTCTTAGCACGTGTTACAACCGGCTTCTGACCTGCGATCAGCGTCAGCTCTTCCACAGCGCTGGTCATCAATTTAGAATCTTGCGACGCTTCACCCACGCCCATATTGATGACGATCTTTTCCAGATACGGCACCTGCATGACGTTTTTATAGCCGTATTTTTCTTTCATCGCTGGCACGACTTCTTTCGTGTAGCGTTCATGCATACGGGTGGTAAAAGTTTGCTTTGCCATTTCGTCCTCTATTCGCTTACGCGGCTTCGCCGACAGCTTGACCCGAACGTACCGCGATACGTTGTTTCTTACCGTCTTTGGTTTCAAATTTCACGCGGGTGGCTTTGCCATCTTTCGGATCGGCCAACGCGATGTTCGACAAGTGGATCGACGCTTCTTTGATAATGATACCCGCTTCACCATTCATCGATGCACGCTGGTGGCGTTTTACCAGATTCACGCCTTGCACAACGGCGCGCGAATCCTGCGGCAATACGCGCAGCACTTCACCGGTTTTGCCTTTGTCCTTACCAGTCAGGATGATCACTTTGTCACCCTTTTTAATTTTTGCAGCCATCTTACAGCACCTCCGGAGCCAGTGAGACGATTTTCATAAAGCGCTTCGCACGCAGCTCACGCGCCACGGGGCCAAAAATACGGGTCCCGATCGGCTCATTCTGATTGTTCAGCAGCACTGCCGCGTTACGGTCGAAACGAATTGCCGAACCATCCGCGCGCTTCACTTCTTTCGCCGTACGAACGATCACTGCTTTTTTCACGTCGCCTTTTTTGACTTTGCCACGTGGAATCGCATCTTTTACCGACACCACAATCACATCACCAATCGACGCGATGTTACGGTGCGAGCCGCCCAATACCTTAATACACTGGACTTGACGTGCGCCGGAATTATCGGCCACATCCAGCTTTGTTTGCATCTGGATCATGCGGCATCTCCTTCCATGACCTTCCACGCCTTGGTTTTAGACATTGGCGGAATCTCAATAATCCGAACAATGTCGCCCACCTGGCACTTATTATCTTCATCATGCGCCGCATAGCGTTTCGAGCGACGGATAATTTTATTATACAGCGGGTGTTTAATCTTACGCTCAATGCGAACGATCACCGTTTTATCGCCTTTATTGCTGACCACCGGGCCTTGTAGAATCCGTTTTGGCATGGTTATGCTGCCTTCTTCTGTTGGTTCATCGCTGTCAAGACGCGCGCAATATCTTTGCGCACTTCGTTAAACCGTGCGGTATTATTCAACTCACCCGTCGCTTTTTGGAAGCGCAGGTTAAACAATTCTTTTTTCAGGTAGCCGTGCATTTCGCGCAGCTCATCTGAGGTTTTACCTTTCAGGTCTTCCGCTTTCATGACTTATCCTTCAATCCGTGCGACAAATTTGGTTTTAATCGGCAGTTTGGCCGCCGCACGCTCAAAAGCTGTACGCGCCACATCTTCCGACACCCCGTCGATTTCAAACATGATACGGCCCGGCTTTACTTTCGCCACCCAACGGTCGACCGATCCCTTACCCTTACCCATACGCACTTCTGCCGGTTTCGCCGTTACTGGCACATCCGGGTAAATACGAATCCAAAGACGACCGACACGCTTTACGTGACGAGTAATCGAGCGACGTGCCGCCTCGATCTGACGCGCCGTAATCCGCTCCGGCTCAAGCGCTTTCAGGCCAAACGACCCAAAGTTCAAATCCGAACCGCCTTTTGCATTGCCATGAATACGGCCCTTATGCTGCTTGCGGAATTTAGTACGTTTTGGTTGCAACATGCTCTTTACTCCTTACGCAGCCGGCGTCAACACGGTCGTGTTTTGCTGTTGTTGCTGCTCTTCCTCGGTCAGAATCTCACCATTGAAGACCCAAACTTTAATCCCGATCACACCATAGGTTGTGTAGGCCTTGGCGATCCCGTAATCCACATCTGCACGCAATGTATGCAACGGCACACGGCCCTCACGATACCATTCGGTACGCGCAATCTCTGCACCACCCAAACGGCCCGCGGTATTGATACGAATGCCTTGCGCCCCCAGACGGATCGCCGACTGTACCGCGCGCTTCATTGCACGACGGAATGCCACGCGACGCTCTAGCTGCTGCGCAATGCCTTCCGCGATCAAGGTCGCATCCAATTCAGGCTTACGTACTTCGACAATATTCAACTGAACTTCAGAGCCAGTAAAGCGCTCAAGGTCCTTTTTCATTTTCTCGATATCGGCACCTTTTTTACCGATCACCACACCCGGACGCGCCGTGTGAATAGAGATGTGTGCTTTTTTATCCGGGCGCTCGATGACGATACGACTAATACCCGCACCACCGAGCTTCTCTTTCAGATATTTACGCACGCGCAAATCTTCATGCAGCTTATCCGCATATTCTTTGTCAGCATACCAGCGCGAATCCCAGGTCTTGTTGATACCTAAGCGCAGGGCGATTGGATTAACTTTCTGTCCCATTAGGCTGCTTCCTTCTCTTCGACGACGATCGTCAGATTGCTGAACGGCTTCAAAATTTTAGCCCCGCGGCCACGTGCCCGCGCCCGGAAGCGCTTCATAACGAAGGCTTTGCCCACATACGCTTCTTTGACGACCAGCTGGTCTACATCCAGATCGTGATTGTTTTCTGCATTGGCAATCGCCGATTGCAGCACCTTTTTTACATCGACCGCAACACGGCGCGGGCTGAACGCTAACTGCTTCAACGCTTCCGCTGCCGACAGGCCACGGATCGAGCGCGCGACATAATTTAATTTGATCGGGCTGATACGAATATTGTTCAGCACAGCCTTGGCTTGGTTATCCGCAAGCGCGCGAGGGGTTTTTGCCTTACTCATGATTATTTCTTCTTCGCTTTTTTATCCGCGCCGTGACCGGTATAGGTACGGGTCGGAGAGAATTCACCAAATTTGTGACCGATCATTTCTTCGGTTACCAGAACAGGGATGAATTTTTTGCCGTTATAGACGCCAAACGTTAAGCCAACGAATTGCGGCAGGATGGTCGAACGGCGGGACCATGTCTGAATCACCTGATTTTTGCCCGAAGCATGCGCTGCTTCTGCTTTTTTCAGCAAATAGCGGTCAACAAACGGACCTTTCCAAACCGAGCGTGGCATCTTTCCTCACTTTTTTACTATTCTTTTTAACCCCGAAGCAGGCTTCGGAGGCGGGAACATAGTGGCGCTTTTCCTATTCGTCAAGCGCCAAATGCACCCTAATTAGCGTTTTTTCTTCGCCTGATGACGTGAACGGATAATCAGTGAACTATCCTTCTTTTTCGAACGGGTACGTTTACCTTTTGTCGGCTTACCCCATGGGCTAACCGGGTGACGACCACCGGACGTTTTACCTTCACCACCACCATGCGGGTGATCGATCGGGTTCATGGCCACACCACGTACGGTCGGGCGCTTACCCAACCAACGGTTACGACCAGCTTTACCAATATTCACGTTTTGTTGATCCGGATTCGACACTGCGCCGATGGTGGCCAGACATTCCGCCCGCACCATGCGCAATTCACCCGAACGCAATTTGATCTGCGCGTAACCAGAATCCTTACCAACCAATTGAACGTAAGATCCCGCTGCACGCGCCAGCTGCCCACCTTTACCGGCTTTCATTTCCACATTATGGATAATCGTACCGACCGGAATGTTTTTTAGCGGCATGGCATTGCCTGGTTTAATATCCGTCTTTTCACCCGCGACAACTTTATCGCCCGCAGCAAGACGTTGCGGTGCCAGAATATAGCTCAGCTCACCGTCTTCATATTTGATTAGCGCAATGAACGCAGTCCGGTTCGGATCATATTCGATACGCTCTACCGTAGCGGTCACGTCGAATTTGTTCCGTTTGAAATCGATCAAACGGTATTTCCGCTTATGTCCGCCACCGCGATTGAACGCGGTGATGCGACCGTTATTATTCCGGCCACCTGATTTGGTCAGACCGACCGTCAGGGTTTTTTCCGGTTTGCCTTTATACAGCTCCGAGCGGTCCACCTGGACCAGTTCGCGCTGTGAAGGGGTTATCGGCTTAAAATATTTCAATGCCATAGTGGTGCCCTCTTAACTCTAAACTCTTTATTTTACGCCAGCGGCGATGTCGATTGTCTGACCTTCCGCCAATGTCACAATCGCTTTGCGTTGATCGCTCCGCTGTCCTTGACGACCGCGGAAGCGCTTGGCTTTCCCCTTGGTCAGCACGGTGTTGACTTTCGTTACCTTCACGCCGAACAACTGCTCAACGGCTGACTTCACTTGCGTTTTGGTCGCAGTCGGTGAAATCTTGAAGACTACTTTGCCCTGCTCCGCTGCCAAGGTAGATTTCTCCGTCACAATCGGACGCACGATCACGTCATACAGGCGGGTATCATCGATCAGTTTGCCAGACTTTTTCACGTCGGCTTTCTTCTCTTTTTTCGCCGCCGGCTTTTTGTCCGCTTTTTTGGCGTCTGCTTTCGCAGGCTTTTCGTCTTTCGCCGCAGCCGCTTTTTTCGCCGGAGCTTTCTTTTTCGCTGCGTCTTCCGCTTTTTTCTCTTCGTCGCTCATACTACCCTCGCTTAGGCCAGACGTTGCTGCAGCGCTTCCGCTGCTTCTTTACTTAACACCAGTTCCTTGTGACGCAGAATGTCATATACATTTGCACCTTGAACCGGCAACACATCGACGCCTTTAATATTACGCGCCGATTGCGCGAAAGGCAGATTCACTTGAGCGCCCGTCACAAACAGAGGTTTCTCAAAACCCAATTGCTTCAGCTGCGCTGCCAGACCCTTGGTACCAGCATTTTTCAGCTCTAACACATCGATAATAGTCAACTGACCGGCTTTTTGTTTAGCCGATAGCGCCATTTTCATGCCCAATGCGCGCACCTTCTTCGGCAGTTTAAACCCATGATCACGCACCACCGGGCCATGTGCTTTACCGCCGCCTACTTGGTGCGGACCTACAAGCGTACCCTGACGAGCACGGCCGGTGCCTTTTTGTTTAAACGGCTTTTTGGTCGTCGCGGCAACTTCGCTACGCGTTTTCGTTTTGTGGGTACCGGCGCGCGCTTTTGCACGTTGGTATTCTACCACGCGATGAAGGATGTCCTTGCGCGGCTCCAAACCGAAGACCGCATCCGACAATTCAATATCGCCCGCCGCCTTATTATCTAATGTGACGATCTTTGCTTTCATGATTATTCGCCTTTCTTCTCTTCCTGGCCTGCTTCGTTGCCGGTCGTCGCTTCCGCTGCTTGTGCGTTATCATCGGTCAGCAGATCCACTTCCACCTGATCGCCTTCGGCTAACGCATCTTCAACCTGATCGGTTTTGTCATCTGCTTTCGCGTCTTTTTTCGCTTCCGCTTTTTTCACTTCAGCGAAGGGAAATGGCGCTTCCGAAGGCAGTGCTTTTTTCACCGCATCGGTAATACGCAGCCAGCTATTTTTGGCACCTGGTACAGCACCTTTGATTAAAATCAGGTTACGTGCTTCGTCAATTTGTACCACTTCCAGATTTTGTGTAGTCACACGCTCAGCACCCATATGCCCGGCCATTTTCTTGCCTTTGAATACGCGGCCCGGATCCTGACACTGACCGGTCGAACCATGTGAACGGTGAGAAATCGACACGCCGTGGGTGGCTTCCAGCCCGCGGAAGTTGTGACGCTTCATCCCGCCGGCAAAACCCTTACCGATCGACACGCCACACGCATCAATATACTGGCCCGCCACAAAATGGTTGGCACGAATCTCTGAACCAATAGGCGGCAGCGCCGAAGAGGGTACACGAAATTCTTGCACTTTCTTTTTAGGCTCCACTTTTGCTTTCGCAAAATGGCCGCGCATCGCTTTGCTGACGCGCTTCACTTTCGCCACACCGCAGCCCAGTTGCACCGCTGTATAGCCGTCTTTGTCATCGGTTTTATGCCCGACCACTTCCAGTTCTTGCAACTGCATGACGGTTACAGGTACGTGATTGCCGAATTCGTCAAACACGCGGGTCATTCCCATTTTTTGTGCGATTACACCGGTACGCATGGCTTTGTCTCCTACTTAATCTTTCTCAACCGCGGTTACGCGGTATCTCCTAATACCGTAATTTCTACATTCACGCCTGAAGCCAGATCCAGCTTGCCCAGCGCGTCTACCGTTTGCGGCGTCGGCTCGACGATGTCGATCAGACGTTTATGCGTGCGAATCTCGAACTGCTCACGTGATTTTTTGTTCACGTGCGGCGAACGGTTCACGGTAAAGCGTGTAATGTCACGCGGAATCGGAACCGGACCACGCACCTGCGCACCTGTACGCTTGGCGGTGTTGACGATTTCTTTCGTTGAATGATCCAGGACCGCATGGTCATAGGCCTTCAAGCGAATACGAATTTTCTGGTTCAACATCATAGTCTGGTTCCTAACCGTTTTGTCTCAATTACTCACTAATACTCGCCACGACACCGGCGCCGACGGTACGGCCACCTTCGCGGATTGCGAAGCGTAGACCTTCGTCCATCGCGATCGGTGCGATCAGCTCAACATCCATCGCAATGTTGTCGCCCGGCATCACCATCTCCGTGCCTTCCGGCAGGTTTACCATCCCGGTCACATCCGTCGTACGGAAGTAGAACTGCGGGCGGTAGTTGGTGAAGAACGGCGTATGACGGCCACCTTCTTCTTTCGTCAGAATATAGGCTTCCGCTTTAAATTTCGTGTGCGGCTTAATGCTGCCTGGCTTACACAATACCTGGCCACGCTCCACATCTTCACGCTT
>DDZS01000020.1:0-762 GCA_002346425.1 Alphaproteobacteria bacterium UBA3002 | reverse complement strand
CAGCTTGCGGAACATTTCCACACCCGTACAGGTCGTTTTTTGCGTGTCGCGGATCCCGACGATTTCAATCTCGTCGCCCACGTTGATCACGCCTGCTTCCACACGGCCGGTCACTACGGTACCACGGCCAGAGATCGAGAACACATCCTCGATCGGCATCAGGAAGGTACGATCGATCGGACGCTCCGGTTGCGGAATGTAATCATCAACGGCTTTCAGCAGCTCACGTACTGCATTTTCACCGATCTCTTGATTGCTGCCATCCAGTGCAGCCAGAGCCGAACCTTTGATCACCGGAATGTCGTCGCCTGGGAAATCATACGAAGACAGCAGTTCGCGTACTTCCATTTCCACCAGTTCCAGCAGTTCTTCGTCATCAACCTGGTCAACTTTGTTCATGAACACGACCAGCGCCGGGACACCCACCTGACGCGCCAGCAGGATGTGCTCGCGTGTTTGTGGCATTGGGCCATCCGCCGCAGATACTACGAGAATCGCGCCATCCATTTGCGCCGCGCCGGTGATCATGTTCTTTACATAATCCGCGTGGCCTGGGCAATCGACGTGCGCATAGTGGCGTGCGCCAGTTTCATACTCAACGTGCGCCGTCGCAATTGTAATCCCGCGGGCTTTCTCTTCCGGCGCCGCATCAATCGCATCATACGCCTTATACTCACCGAAAAACTTCGTGATCGCCGCCGTCAGCGACGTCTTACCATGATCCACGTGACCAATCGTTCCAATATTACAGTGCGGCTTGTT
>DDZS01000001.1:23235-33026 GCA_002346425.1 Alphaproteobacteria bacterium UBA3002 | reverse complement strand
CACCCCGGCGATTCGTAACCTGATTCGCGAAGGTAAAGTGCCACAGATTTATTCGATGATGCAAATGGGCAGCAAGCTCGGCATGACCACGATGAAAGATTCGCTGTTCAAACTGTTGGATCAGGACATTATCGACGCGGAAGAAGCGCGCGAAGTGCTGATCGGCACCGACGATGCCGATGGTGCCGACGCGATGAAACGCAATCCGCGCGGCGGCGGCAGCGGCGGCAACGCGTCGTTCTAAGCGTATGGACAAATCGACTCATCCTTTAGCAGCCCCACTGCTCGATAGTATGATCAAACATCATGCGTCGGATTGCTATTTGACGCTGGGCTGCGCGCCATCTCTGCGATTGAGCGATCGCATTTTGTCCCTCGGTGATGAGCCGATTGCCGAAGACTTTGTTGCGCGGCTATTACAGGAAATCGCCAATGACGATCAGCAAGATGAGTTTCATAGCGCGCTGGAACTGAACTTCTCGATCAAATGGGGCGAAGAAGCGCGCTTTCGTATCAATGTGTATCGCCAGCAATCTAATGACGCGATGGTGATTCGCCGTATTCAAACCGTGATTCCGACGCTGGAAGAACTCGGCCTGCCGCCGGTATTCGCGCGGCTGATCATGCAACCGCGTGGGCTGGTGCTTGTCGTCGGTCAAACCGGTTCAGGGAAATCGACGTCACTGGCCGCCATGGTCGGCCATCGCAATCGCAATGGGGCCGGGCATATTATGACCGTCGAAGACCCGATCGAATTTGTGCATCGCCATGACGGCTGTATTATTTCGCAACGCGATGTCGGCATCGACACGTATTCTTACGGCGTCGCCTTGAAAAACGCGCTGCGTCAGCGGCCAGATGTGGTGATGATCGGTGAGATTCGTGACCGCGAAACGATGGAACATGCTGTGAATTTTGCGGAGACCGGTCACCTGTGTCTGTCGACGCTGCACGCCAATAACGCCAATCAGGCGATTGAGCGCATTCTCAATTTCTTCCCGGAAGAAAAGCAATCGCAAGTGCGGCTGAATCTGTCGCTGAATCTGCGCGGCATTATTTCGCAACGGCTGGTTTTGAACCGCAAAGGCACGCGCAGTCTGGCGACCGAAGTCATGCTAAATACTGGCCTAATCAAGCAATTGATCGAGGAAGGCAAAGTCCGTGAAATCAAACCGCTGATGGAGCGCGGCGCCGGCGAAGGCATGATGAGCTTCGATCAATCGCTGCTCAAGCTTTGGGAATCCGGGCATATCGACACCGAAACCGCGATTGCCGAAGCCGATAACGAAAGCAATATGCGCCTACATATCAAACAGGTGGAAACGACGCTGAAGCTGGAGGGCCGCACCCTGCCCACTGGCGCCGACCACCGCCCCGAACGCGGCATCCGCCACGGCGTGCAAAGCCCGAAAGACGATCCCTTCGAGATCTAGCGTTTTTAACGCTTTCTTAAGATATGGGTTGCATACTACAAGCATGAAACACGGCTTTTCACTTGTTGAACTCTCCATCGTGCTGGTTATTCTGGGCCTTTTAACAGGCGGGATTCTAACCGGCCAGTCGCTTATCCGCGCGGCGGAGATGCGTAGTGTAGCCACAGAAGTTCAGCGGTATCAAACTGCTGTCCGCAGTTTTCAGGATAAATATTTTGCGATACCAGGTGATATGGCCAATGCAACAAGTTTTTGGGGCACCATGTCCAATTGCGGCGTGGCCAGCCCAAGCGGTAGTGGCACGCAGACCTGCAATGGCAATGGCGATGGCCAGATCACTGAGGCGTCTGCTAGCGCCAGAACTGGCGAAAATTTCGGTATGTGGCAACAAATGGCCAATGCTGGACTAATCGAGGGTAGCTATACTGGTATATCCGGTACTGGGGGGACAAACGATGCAGAAATAAATGAAAATGTTCCTGCATCAAAATTGTCTAACTCAGGTTGGTATATGCATTATTATTCTACTGTAGGAAATGCATATGATTACGCATTCAATTATGGAAATCATTTTGTTTTTGGCGTGGACGAAGCAAATTCCGCCACTAGTGCGGCAGCCATGACAACGGAAGAAGCTTGGAATATAGACACGAAGTTAGATGACGGCTTACCCGCTAGCGGCAAGATCATCGCGCGTTTTTGGAATAATGCTTGCGCCACCCCGGTGAGTGGGGCGGCATCCAACAGCAATTATAATGCGAAATACCACTTAACTAATACCGGCGCGCAATGCTCTTTCCGTATTCGTAATATGTTCTAAATCAACGCTTTCAAATTATAACTGGCTGTACAGTCACATAATAGCGCCAAACACATCCTACCCCGCATTGATCTTTTTCAAGAACGCATGCTCAAGTGAATCCGTCGCCATTTGCGTTTTGAAGTCGGCGGGGGTGCCGAGATATTGCAGATGGGTGTCGTGGATGATGCCGATGCGGTCGCAGATTTCGTCGATGTCGGATAGGATGTGCGAGGAGAAGAAAATCGTGCGGCCTTCGGCGATCAGTTGCTTCATCAGCGCTTTGAGTTTGATGCGCGCTTTCGGGTCGAGACCACTCATGGGTTCATCCAAAATGAGTAGCGGCTGACGCGTCAGACACGCACCCAATAGCCCCAGTTTTTGGCCCATGCCTTTGGAGTAAGAGGAGACTTTATTGTTTAGCGCTTCAGGATCGAGCGCGACTTGGTCGGCCAGTTCCACCGCCTTATCACGGTCGAGCTTTTGTTTGTAATAAGACGCCGACAGATTGAGGAATTCAAAGCCGGTCAGGTAGCGCGAGGGCTGGAATTTTTCCGGAACATAAGCCAGACCATTGCGCGCGGCAGTTTCCGTCGCCGCGACACCGCTAACGCGCACTTCGCCGCCATCGCGTTTGATCAGGTCGAGGATGATTTTAATCAAAGTGGTTTTACCCACGCCGTTCAAACCGATCAGGCCGAACAGTTCGCCTTCTTTCAGGTCGAAACTGATGCCATCGAGCACTTTCTTTTTGCCATAGCTCTTATGCACACCCTGAATTTCTAGCAGTAAATTTTCAGGGTTGGGTTGGCGTTGCGCTGTCATCGGACACATCTCCTCTCGGGGTTACTTTTGGCATGAAGGATTGCAATTTTTCAATATTGCCAAGCAGCTTATTCACAGCGGCGCGTTCGCCCGTCGCTTCTTGCGCCGCACTGTCGAGCAGGCTGTCCAGCGATTTCAACGCGGCTTCGGTTTTGCTTTGATTATTGTCATTTACCAGCGCCTCTCGGCGGGTTTGGAACTGGCCTTCATACGCGGTCATACTATCCGCGGCAAAGGTCTGATTGCTCAACATATGAATTGCAAACTGCTTTTCTTCTTCGTTGAAACGAATGCTGGCGCCGCCGCTGCGTCGATGCATGCGCGTCGGGTCAGGCATGACCGTTGGCAAGGCTTCGGTACCTTCCGTGGCGGCCGCTTCGGCTTCCATTTCGGTTTCTTCAGCAGGCGCATCGGGATTTTCTGCTTTCGGTGCAGGATCGAGAATGTCGCGATAGCGCTTATAGGCGACGAGCAAATGTTCCGGCGTCCACGTAAAGCTGACGCTTTGCGGGGTGACCCCAGTGATCGTAATCCCTTGCGTGTCGGAAGTCGGACGGCGTGCGGTCAGTTTTTCCTTATTGATCCACACCGCCCAATCACCCGGACGACGATAGAGAATGGTGCTTACATAAAAGTCCGGCAAGACGGCGTCTTCGACGGTTTTGACTTCCTCACCCGCTTCGAGCGAGCGCATTAATTCCGCCAACAAATCGTCTTCGCTGACTTCCGGTTCTGCGACAGCGGCACGCGCGTTATATTTGATGTCGGAATAGCGCTGCAGCACCCGCTCAAAATTGGCGATATCCTGGGTAGGAAACATTAGGCTCGGCTCGTCTAATACAATCTGCGGTGAGACTTGGGTAGGAGCTTCTACCACCACCGGCGTGACGGTTTCGGCAGGCGTTGCAGCCGGTGGGGCTTCCTGCGCGAAGGCCATCAGCGGCCAGAGCAATGGCAACGCGGCCAACAAGGATTTAGGTGCCCGGGACAACATCGCTACCCTCCTGCGGTGTGTCGCTTTCGCTCACCGGACGGAAACCATACCACCGAATGCCAACGGTGGCTTTTGTGACTGGCACAAACTCGCCGCGGCTGATTTTGTTTAATGCTTCCAGATCGAGCGGCGCCATACGTTCCACTTCCAACTCGGTCACTTTGATAAAACCGGGCGACTGGCGCATTAGCGCATCGATAAAACTATAAACGATATGGTCGCTCATCGCGGTAAAGGTCAGGGTGTAATCGATCAATACCGCCTCGCGCTTTACCGCCCCGAGTTCGGTATTGGTAAAGGTTTGCGGCGGCTCCGACTCAAGGCTCATTTCGTTGAGGAAATAGGTGTCGTTCAGTTTACCTAAAATATCCGGCAGCTGATTACGCTCAATCGTAAAGGTCATCACATCGCGGTTGAGCGAAAGCTCGGCGTAAATCTCGCCCGCTAATCCGGCATCAGTGACCAATTGTTCCAGCTGACTGATCTGATTCTGATCGCCCTGAATGCTGGCGCGCAGACGGTTCATTTCTTCTTCCGTGCTGCTGGCCATACCGGATATCGCAAAATAGGCACCGCCTAACACGGCGAGCACCACCGCGGCGATGATGCCGATGCGTGTCATTTGTTTGACTAATAAGCGACGCTTTTGCTTTACCATCAGAATTGCCCCGCTGGTACGGCATTCGGGTCTTCAACTTTCGGACCCTTCAGCGTGACTTCGACAATATTCTCTTCTGGCTGCAACTCATCCAGCTTATCCGCTTCCTCGAAATTCACGACGAGATTCTCGTCCACCTCGGTATCACCGGCGAGCTCAGAATGCTCGATGGTGTAATCGGTGAAGGTCGCCTCCAGCGTACGCATGAAGGTCGATGCCTGTTCGAAAAAGGTCGCGCGACTATTATTGTGGCCGGTGAATTCCAGCGTCATGACGATTTCATAGCCAAGCGGCGTTGGAGGGGTGCCACTTTGATCGACAGCGCTTTCGACTGGTAGATTGGTGGTTTTCCACGTCATGATCTCTACGAACACATCCTGCGGTTTGATGGCCGACAGGCGAGTGATAAAATCATCTGGCGCGCGTTCGATGGTGCGGGTGGCGCGGTATAGTGCGGCCATATCCGCCACATCGCTGCGGTTTTCATCCAGCGACGCGGCTTTGGATTCCGCTTCTTGCAAACGCACTTTGCCACCTGCCAGCTCGCGCTCGCTGGTTTTAATCGTTTCCTGACTTTCAAAATAGCCCATCGCGGTGGTCGCGATCATATAGAGCAGCCCGAGCGCACCAAGCCCGGCCACCACTTTGATGCCAAGCTGCGCCTGATACATTTTTTCCAGCGCTTGCGCATAGGCTGAATTCAGTTTCAGTGCATTTTTTTTCTGCAAGCCGAAATAGGCCCCCATGACCACATCGGCAAAGCGGTCGCCGGAGAGTGCCGCTTGCTCTAATCCCAATACTTGCGAGGCTTCGAACGGGGTCAGTAGATGCAGGTTGCGCGCACTGACGCGATGAATATCGACGACTTCTTTAATGTCATGGCCAATAATCATAAACACGTCGAGCCCGGCGCTTTCGTCAAACGACAGACGGCGCAAATATTCAATCGTGTTGAGGATTTCCTGCTCAATATTACCCGCAATAATTTCCGGTTGAATATTATCGCCCGCTTGCGTTAAACGCGTAAAAATCAGCTGCCCTTCGCGCAAGACCACCTGACGAATTCCGCCGACTTTGTCATGCACGACCAGCAATTTCCATTTCGACGCAGTGTCGGCTGCGTCTTTGGCAATCGGCACCAGCGCATCGGACAATCCGGCGATTAAAAATTGCGCTTCGACGGGGAGCAGATAAATGCCCTTAAAACGGTTCGGTAATTCCAACAATGGATCGAGCCATTGTTTGAGCGTCGCGGAAGATGCCAGCGAGATTAGCAGGTAATTCCATTCTTTACGCCCGGTTTTTTCACGACCAAGCGCCAGAGAGCCTTTGATATCATCCGGTGAAAAATCACGCTCTAACCGACGATTCACCAGTTTGTTCACGCTCATCGCACTGACCGGCGGCAGGGTATGACGCACGTAAGACTGATCGATCATGTCAGAGAAGAAAT
Organism: Alphaproteobacteria bacterium UBA3002; assembly: GCA_002346425.1. Taxonomy (GTDB): domain Bacteria; phylum Pseudomonadota; class Alphaproteobacteria; order Rickettsiales; family UBA3002; genus UBA3002. The sequence continues at coordinate 26,864 of DDZS01000001.1, read as the reverse complement.
AGAGCGGGACTTTCGCGTTTTTCTCTAGCAGCTCTTGCAGCGGCCCGAAATGCTCTTTCTCGGGTCCCGGCGCAAATAAGCGACGCGCCACTTTTCCGTTTTGCAGAAAGATCAGAATCGCGCCTTCATCGCCGGCGACAAACACAAACGCGCTGCGCTTGGTCAGCTTTTTATTGTTCACCGTTTTGGTTTTCGGCCCTTTTTCTTTCCTCGTCGGTTTCAACTTCGACTGAAAACCGGTGCGTTTCGAAGTGCCTTCAAAGGCGGCGGCCAGATTATCGCGCGAGGCCGCTTTTTTGCCACCCTTGCGCGACTTTAACCGCGCCAATAAATCTTGCTTCTTCGCGCTGGCGTCCTGCGGCTCTTCCGGTGCAGGCGCGACGGATGGCCCATCGAGATCGAGCATGCGCGGTTTTTCAACCGGCGCTTCCGTTTCTTTCGCTTTCCCCTTACCGAACAGTTTCATTAGAAATTCAGATTCTGGAAGGATTGATAGAGCGGCCCGAAGACGGCGGCGATGATCCAGAAGATGATCGCACCCATCAGCGCGGTCATGATCGGCTGGATACTGCCAACGACCCCATCCACCGCGTCGTCCACCTCGCGATTATAGAAATAGGTAATATTTTCCAGCGCGTCGTTCATGTTACCACTGTCTTCCCCGACTTTAAACATACGGATCACCAGATTGGGGAACTGGTTCGAAATCCGCAAACTGGCGGTTAGCGAATTCCCCTCGGTGACACTGCGGATTACAATACCAATCGATTCTTTAATCACCAAGTTATTCACCACCCCGCGCCCCGCTTCGAGCGAATCAATAATGTCGATGCCGCTTTTAAACATCACCGAAAAGAAATGCGTGAAACGTGCGAGATTAATTTTGCGAATCGCACCGCCGAGAATCGGCAATTTCATCGCCAGCGTATCGACCTTATAGGCAAAGCCCATCGAGACGCGATACAGAATTTTCAGGAAAACATAGATCACCACCGGCACGCCAAGGATGGCATACCAATAATCGACAAACGCGCCAGACGTGGCGATCAGCGCCCGCGTATGGATCGGCAAATCAAATCCCTGGCTGGTCATGAAGTCGACCAGTTTCGGTACGACCGCGATCATCAAGACGGTGATCACGCCGGACATGATGACGGCCAGCCCGATGGGGTAGCGCACGGCTTTTTTTACCCGCCGCGTCAGCTCGCTGGTCCATTTCATATGGTTCGACATATGAATGAAGCTTTCCGTCAGGTTACCATTCTGCTCCCCCGCTTCGACGAGACCGACGAAGACGTTACCGAATACCCGGTCGTAATGCGCCATCGCTTGGCTGAGCTTCTCACCCGTTTTCACGCGTTCGCACATATCGGTCACGACATCGCGCAGTTTCAGCGATTCGGTTGAATCGCGCACGTCTTGCAGCGCCTCGTAAATGGGCACCCCGGCGCGACTTAGCTGCTCCAAATGCAAACACATCAAAATCAGATCGCGCTGCTTGATCCGCGCGCCGAACCCGGCTTTTTTCTCTTTTTGCTCGCGGTAATCGATCAGATCGAGGTCGATTTCTTTCAGACGCGATTCCAGATCGAGATCGTTCTCCGCCACAATCTGTCCGCGGAAGATACGTCCCATTTCATTCAAAGCTTTATACGTATATGCTGGCATAGCCTCGTATCTTACCTAGCCGATGGTTAGGATTTCGTTAAATTCAGCTTGCCGGAGACGATTTTTTTCTGCCCTCTATGGGACCTGTGCATAACAATAGCGTAAAAAAAAAGTTGCCGCACGTATTTGCGGCCTGCCTGTGATCAATTTTTGCGTATAGGAATTTTATACATGAGGACCAAACTTACCTCTGGATTAAATCTAAGTAGTTGTTAACAGTGGTAATTTTGTCGCATAAACACCGTTTCAGCTGATGCATGCGATTTATGCATTTTTTGCAGTTGCGAAGTAAATTTTATCGTCCTATATAACGCCTGTTACCGCATATTGCAGATTTTGCGGGTTTGTATTTTCAGATTAACCATAAGCAGTAATCATGTGTATTGGCTTAACCCCCCTTGTGCGCATTCGTATCGCATTTTGGAGCGTTTAGAGCCATAGAAAGGTCTATTATCATGACATTACCGAGCAAATCGCTGCTTATCGGAATGATTTTCGGCGCGCTGATGTTAACCAGCGCTTGCGTCAAACCTGTAAGCAGCAACCCGTACCGTACCGGCTATATGTACCACGGAGTCACACCGCAGACCAATGGCGAGAGCCAGCTGCGCGTGCTTGCCAATGGTGAATTATTATACCGGTAACGTTTAACGTAACCCCAGCTTAGGCTGGTTTTTTCGATTACTCCATCCACATATTGGTCGCGAGGGCGTCACTCCCTGCCCTCGCGGCCCTTTGTTTTTTAGCGTCTGGCGATCTGATTCTCGCTCATCATGCGCGGTAAAGATGGACAGGTCACGCCTTCGCTATCTGAAAGGTCACATCCGGTAAGCTGAATCCGTTCCTGAAATGTGGGATGATCGGAAGACGTTTTAGCAATTTTCCGCATTTGCGGTGTAAATAACGCATCCCACGCTTCCGCCACGGCTGGATCTCCGGCCACTTGCAAGGCAACGATATCCGCGTCGCGTTCTTTCTGGCGTATTTTAACCATGCCATACTCTTTAAGGCGTTGCATCACCTCAGGCTTCGTGTCTGCGATCTGGCGCAGCGCATCCTGACAGGCCGGGGCATTGGCGATTTTCGCGTCCAGCGAGGCCGCACGCTCCGGCTGCATGGCCCGGTCTAACGATTTGCCGTAACCTTTGAACACCTCTTTCAACCATGCCGGCACATAGGGGCGAGTTTCTATCCAATCATAGGAATGTTCTGGGAAAGCCAGATGAAATTCCGGGATGCTCAAGCCCAGATCGCAGCGTTTGCCTAGGTCGGGGACCTGCTCGGCGATATGCCGCAACCGTTCATAGCGGATGCTCACATCCCCGTCATACTCTGCCTGCGCTTTATGTCCCAGCTCATGAAACATGATCACGGGCGCTTCCTCTGGCAGCTCCTCTAACAGCCGGGTTTGCACCACAAGCATATCGCTATAAGGCAGATAGGCTGTGCCTATCTGTTGCGACACCGCCACGTAACGCGGCATAGCCAACGACCGATCGGGAAAGGTGGCATTATAGGCTTTAAGCGAGTTGGCGACCAGGGCATAGGCCGGGTGAGACGCATCGACCAATTCTGCCGCAGGCTGACTTGCGTAATAGGCACTGCGATAATGTTCCAGCAAAGGCTTCAGCAGCACGGGATCCGTATCCGCGTAAAACTGACGGTCGATTTCCGCCCAAATGACATTAAGATCGGTTGAACCTGTCTCCTCGATCACTTTCGCATATCTGCGCCGCTTGGCGAGGATCACCTCCGGCGCTACGCGATCGATCACCGCTTCCGGCGGTGGTGAAGCCAGCCGTGCTTTATCGGCCTGATAGTCGGGCGCATCAGCTAATCGCGCGAGGTAGGCTTTTTTGTCCATTTATCGCGCTCCCACCGGGGTTAGCGCTTGTGCTGCCTCGGCAGACGGCAAGTCCACCGGCGGGCAGATCGGCTCCCCTTCCGGTTGCGGATTATAG
>DDZS01000001.1:19100-22934 GCA_002346425.1 Alphaproteobacteria bacterium UBA3002 | reverse complement strand
CCCCTTCCGGTTGCGGATTATAGCGGCAGCCCGTCTGCGCAAAACGCGTGTCGATGGAGGGATGCGAGTACTTATATTCGTGCTCTGGTCGATACCATTCATAATCTGAGACCGACCGCACCATGGCTTGCAACGTGGCGGCATACCCAGTTTTCGTTTCTACCGCAATCGCCGCGCGATCCGCGTCTAATTCTCGCTCGCGGTTTATCGCTTTGGTAATGTAGGATAGCGAAAAGAGCTGTTTAAATGTCAGTCGATCTTCACCCGGTACCAGCGCCACGCGTTTGACATCGCCTTCTTTATACTGCACCTGATGCCGCAATTCGTGCTGCACCGTGCCTTGGCGCAGCGTGTCGGAAAAACTAAAATAGTTCGGATTGACGATCATCACATCCCATAGCGGGTCATACATCGCCACTTCTGTGTCCCCAACGGCTAAGGCAGGCAGATGCGCAGGAGAATCTGGATGCACCGTATTGTAATGCGCCACCTGGGACGCCACTTCCGCATAAGCCGGGTGGTCGTCCGGTAGGCGGGTAAAGGTTTCGCCATGATTCAGCAGTTTGACATAGCTTTTAATCTGCAATACTTCGGCGCGATTCAGCCCCGCTGGCGGTTTCCAGCTATTGCCTGTCATGTCCAGCCGCATGGTGGCCTGATATTCCGGCAGCAATTGATGCGCCATCGCCGTTAAGCCTGCGCGCTCCGTCAAAATCTCGTAATGAAAGCCATCGACTTCGTGCCGCCCAAATGTGAGCGGATAGCGCGATATATCCATCCGTATTCCCTCCTGCGCGGCACACCCTAGCCGCGGGGAATGACAGTTTTATGACAATTCACGAATTATTTTTGTTTTATTCCCAGTCTTCTTTGACCGGCTCGTCCTGCCCTAACATGCGGGCAAAACGCGCGGCATCGGCAGGGGAAAGTTGCACGTCGATGGCCCACCCTGCTTCGCCTTCCGCTTGTTCTGTCACGCGGCCATGGGCGTGGAGCCAGGCGAGCTCTTTACCCGCGCTATAGGGTAGTTCGTAGTGAAAGCTTTGCGCGAAATGCTCCTGAATCATCCGCTCGATGTCGTGCATCAGGCGGTCGCAGCCCTCGCCGGTCAGCGCGGAAACCGGTGCGCCTTGGAAGCTCTCGCCTTCTGCCAGCAAGTCAACTTTGTTGGCGACGATAAGCTGCGGCACGTTAGCGTAAGATTCGCCGAGCAATTGTTTCAACACGGCGATCACATCCGCTTCCTGTGACGCGCGTTCGGGAGAGCTGGCATCCTGCACATGCAAAATAATATCCGCCTCGCGCACTTCTTCCAGGGTCGCACGGAAGGCGGCGACCAGCTCGGTCGGCAAGTCGGAAACGAAGCCTACCGTGTCGGACAGTAGAATCACCTGCCCGCCCTGCAATTGCAGGCGGCGGATCGACGGGTCCAATGTCGCGAATAACTGGTCTTCGGCCACCACGTCGCTATTGGTCAGGCGGTTGAACAGGGTCGACTTCCCGGCATTGGTATAGCCCGCCAGCGCCACCAGCGGAAACGGCACTTCACGCCGCCGTTTGCGATGCAGTTCGCGCGTGCGCACCACCTTTGCCAACTGCTTTTCCAGTACGACGATTTTATCGGAAATGATGCGTCGGTCGGTCTCGATCTGCGTTTCGCCAGGTCCGCCCATAAAGCCCGCGCCACCGCGTTGACGCTCTAAGTGCGTCCAACTGCGCACCAGCCGCGATTTCTGGTAATTCAGCGCGGCCAGCTCGACTTGTAAGCGCCCCTCGCGGGTGCGCGCACGCTCGCCGAAAATCTCCAGAATCAGCGCGGTACGGTCCAGCACTTTGGCATTGATCGCGCGTTCGAGATTGCGTTGCTGCGTCGGCGAAAGTTTCGCATTGACGATGACGACGCAATCATCGCCCAGCGATGTGGCCATTTCATGCACCTGCTCTACCTGACCGGGGCCAAGCAAGGTACGCGGCGTACGTTGTCTTAGGTTGAAGATGCGCGCATCGGCAATTTCCAGCGAAATCGCTTCCGCCAGCCCAACGGCTTCCGCTAATTTGTCCGACGGCCCGCGTTCCCCCATCGGGGCGCTGGCATCATGCGGATGAATAATGATTGCGTGGGTCAGGCTTACTCCGCCGTGGCGCCATCGTCAGAAGGCATATCGGCCGCGTCATCACCGTCTTCCGGCTTATAAAGCGAAATCGACTGTGCCGGAACAATAGTCGCGATTGAGTGTTTATAGACCAGCTGCACTTGCGGTGCGCGGCGCAGAACGAGGCAGAAATTATCAAACCCGCTGACCGTTCCCTGTAATTTAACGCCAGAGACCAAAAAGACCGTAACCGGCACTTTTTCCTTGCGTAACGTATTCAGGAAAACGTCTTGTATATTCTGGTTTTTTTCGGTTGCCATGCTCCCACCACTCCAATCTTCTTATTTTAATTGATACTCGCTAAATAACGTGTTGAAAGTAAAAAGCAACCGCAATCTGCGGCTTGTGGGCGAAATGGAAAATCTTGCGCACAATCTTTTATAAAAATTAACCATTTATTAATGTCTTCCACGCATTATAGAGATATATCAGGGGGATATATTATGGGGGCAAATGCCGAAAACGCGCAGGATTACGATAACATCGCGCAATGGTTACAAAATTCGTTTGGCTATGAAAATTATCAGATCGATGGTGAATACGGCCAATACCGTATTGCGCTACCAGACGTGCCCCCGCCGGGTTCTATCCCGGGCATGCATACATTTCTACAGGACCGACTGGCACTGCCCAATACCGCGCAAGGGGTGAGCGATCTGCTCGACACCGCAATGCAATTGCAACGGGATGCGCGCGAGAGCACGCAAGAGATACAGGCGGGTCTTGGTAACTATCCAAACCTCAAAACCGGCGTTGACCCGGTTTCCGGTCAGTTGACGGTGGATCTCGGGGATCCGGTACCGGGCACACCACCGGGTCTGCATGCATTCACGCAATGGCAGATGAACGGGCCGCAAAGCGCCGAGGACATTCGCCGCACTGTCGATACGGGGTTAGAGATTATGGGCGAAATGCGCGAGGTCAGCACCGCCATTAAAAGCACGCTTGGCAATTACCCAGATCTGACAGTTGATATCGACCCGACAACGACGCAATTGAAAGTCAATCTGGGCGACCCTTCCCCCGGCACTCCACCCGGTGTGCATGCGAATAACCAACGGTTGCTCGAAGGATTACAGTCAAAAGATGATTTGCTTAACTCGCTCGAAATTGCGCAGGAAAGCCAGCAGGCGGTCGGCATGGCCACCCAGCGTTTACAGCAAGAGCTCGGTTATTCTGACGCGAAGGTCGATCTGGATACGCGTTCGCCCCTTCAGGGCCAGCTTGCAGTTTCATTGGGCGATACGCCGCCGACGCATCTCTCCGGTGCTGGCAATGCCGTGCTGGAAGAGGCGACGCGCCATTCGATGAGCGCAGAAGCTTTGAGTCAGACCATCGACAGCGCGCGCAGCGAGCCGACCGTGCGTTCGCCCGGGTTATCCATTGATAATACGAACGGCCCTACGGGTACGAAATTGGAGAGTTTTGATTTAAGTGCGCTTAGCGAGGGTAATTCGCCTAATGCGTCGGGAATGGACGCTGCCATGCAACAAGCACTGCAACAGGCGATGGGAAGTGTGCCGGACCAATTACGGCAGGATACGTCAGGATCGTACTTAAGCCAGGAAATGGCGGCGGCATCGAAATCGCCGGGACAGGCTGTCGGCAGCAGCGCGGCGCAGGAATTGTCCATGCGTTCTTGATTTGATGGTACCCGGGAAAGGACTTGAACCTTCACACC
>DDZS01000001.1:0-18766 GCA_002346425.1 Alphaproteobacteria bacterium UBA3002 | reverse complement strand
GTGTCTACCAATTCCACCACCCGGGCACGGCGTCCACGTATAAATTATGTAATCTTGAAACTCAAGCCGATTGCAGCATATCGCATTTTTATGCGGAGGCGGGCTATTGTAAACGCATGTTAAGAAAACGCATCGAACGCACCAAAGCCGATATGGACGATAAATGGATGATCTTTCTGATCATCGGTTTCTCCATCATCCCCGAAATGGCGGTGGCGTTGTTAATGGGCTAGGCTAGCGCCTGTTTAACGGATTCTAAAACCGTTCCATCATAGTGTGGCGCTTGCACATTGTGTTTCATTTTTTCTAACTGGGCGTAGCGTGAAGTACTACTAGGGTGTCCCACAAACGCATACTCAGCCCATTCCGAAAGATATTGCTGCCATAAAGGTCGTTCTTGCAACTGATGATGAATGGAGCGGATAGATTTGAGATCCGCTTTTGAAAAGTCAGATGGTTTGAGATTATCAATCTTTTTTAATGCGGAGATCATGGCGTCCGGTGACGTCGCAAAGGCTCCGGCCCGGTCGCATAAAAATTCGACATGCATAGCGAATGCCCGTGATATCATAGACCCTAGCGCGAGTCCACCAGCTGCAGCGGCACCATATGCCGCACAGGTTAGCAACGGACTGTTTGGCTGCGCCTGTATTTCTGGCGTTGGATCATTCGATGCGAGAGCTGTATCCGATTGGCTGCGATACCAGGCCAGCGCCGCCATGGCGACGAGTGGTCCGCCGAACACAAGGCTTAGTTTCGTATAGCCGTCTTTTAGCACCCCGCGGCGCAAATGCTCCAATTCGTGACCAATAATAGCTAGCATTTCCTGCGAAGGGGCGCGCGTAGGATGATCTCCAGTTAGTCGCAGCATACCCTCGGTAATGAGTACCGCATCTTTTTTGCGTAACGGATTAAAATGTTTATCTACCATGGCTGCGTTTGGTATGGCTGCAGGAGACTGCAGCACATCTAAGGGCATGTCACCCGCGATGTGCTGAATGCGCTGGCGCAATGGCCCTGAGGCCATGTCGCGCGCGCGGTGCAATTGCAGCATCTCTATCGTCATGGACATAGCCTTTAGTATAAACGATTCTTTCCACAAAAGGGCATGACAATTGCGTGACGTTGCACGCATAAAAAAAGCCCCCGCCGCGAGGGCGAGGGCTTATTACACATTTGAACCTTTTAAGCGGAGTTACGCGCGTGACGGCTCCGAACTTTTGCCACCGCCGAGCAGTTGCAGTGCAGCGTAACCCGCCACCACAGCACCAATCGCCGTTGCAATTTTATTCCGTTTCGCAAAGGCGATCAGGCCTTCGGATTTCGCGGCATTCTCTCCGACTTTTGCAGAAGTCTCAGCAGCAGTGCCCGATTTCGCAACCCAGCTTGATGCACCACGGACGCTCTCTGCGGACAAACCGGTCGCGCCTTCCATTTCTTTAATCACCGCTTTCATGTCCAAGCGCATTTCACCTAACATTTCGCGTTTCACTTCTGCGCCCTCTTTCAAAGCTTCGCGAGCAGATTCAAAACGGGCTGTCAGATTTTCCAGTTTCCCATTTACGGTTTTACGTGCTTCGTCTGAAGTTGCATCGCGCAACTGATCACGCAGTTTAGATGTCTCTTCACGGTAAACTTTTGACAGCGTTTCGTTTTGTTTTGCGACATCCCGAGAAAGCTTTTCACCCGCATCGACAATTTTAGCCTCAACACGGTCAAAATCGTTAACCAGCTTACCAAAGTTTCGTTCTAGCTTCGCTTTATTTTTCTCTAAATCCTTACCAAGCTTTCCTGCATTCTCGCCCATATCATTGACGACTTCGGCAAGAAATTCATTTTCTTTCAGCATGTTTTTGACGGTCTCCATACGACCTGCACGCGAACCGCCACGAATTTCACCCGTGGCTACGTCATATTCTGCCATGCCTTGCAGAATCTCATTTGCACCTGAAAAACGCTCAAACAAATCAGCGTTACGGCCTAACTTAACAGTCTTACCTTCGTTTTCTTGTACAAAGGCTTTTAATTCCTCAAAATTTTCGACAGTTTTTACCATTATTTTTCTCCTTTTGGTTCAATGTGTGATTTCATACTAGCAGAAACTGTGGGGCGTTGTGTGACAGTTCTGTGAATGTTCGGTGACGGGAAGATGACAATTGTGAGGGTCATGGTTACTTTCCCAACATCGGCCCTTTGGTCAGGGCGAAATAGGTTAATGCCGCGCCGCCGATCAACTCGCCGGCACCCGTCGCGATCCGCGTCAGGTTAGAGCCGTTAAATTGCTGCGGCAGGAAAATGTCTTCTCTTTCTTCCCCCAAGCCGCTGATAATATTAAAAATCCCATCGGCTGCGATGCCTGCGCCCAGCGCTGCACCGCCGGTTTTCGCAAAAAACAGGGTCGGTTTGCCGTGACGCAATTTATGCCAAGCAGCATCAAACGTCGGTCCGATGTCCTGCATAATACGGTTTTCCGCCATTTCTGTAAGCCCACGCGCCTGATCTGCTTTGGCACGTTGCCATAACTCGCGATCATTCGCATATCTCGGGCGTTCTTTCGACATGCTTTTACTATACGCCAATCGCAGCGGCGACAGTGTGACAATTCGATGAATATGTTAGGCGACGTCGGCCTGTTCTGCCAGCCGAACGGACAGATGGAAACGCCCGTCTTCACTGGCTAGCGCGGCTTCCGGAAGCTCAGGGGTCAGGAGAATGTCTTCCACATTCCCCGCCGCTTTCACATCCGCCAGCACCGGCGCGACCAATGCCGCGTCCAGCCCCTCGGGCAGTTGTAGCATCACCTGCGCCACCGGGAATTTGATCGACACGCCACGCTCTGACTTGGCTTTGCGAATCGCGCCGAGCAGTTGCACCGCCGCCTCACCCGACTGTTCAGCCTGCGCATCACGCGCGAAGTGCGCGGCATCCGGCCATTGCCCTTGCGCGTGGATCGAGCCGCTGTTGCGATAAGCCTCGGCGTAAATATGGCTATAAAGTTCCTCCGTCACATGCGGCACGAAGGGCGCGTAAAGCTTCAGCACGGTTTGCAGCGCGAGGTATAAGGTTTGCACTGCCGATTGCTGCCCCGCCAGATTCGCCCCCTCCTCGTCATAGACGCGGCCTTTGACCAGTTCGAGGTAATTGTCGCACAGATCGTTCCAGAACAGGTCGTTGGTAATGTCGAGCGCGCGGGCATATTCGTATTTCTCAAACGCCGCTGTCGCCGCACTAACAGCGTGATGCACGCGCGAGATCAGCCAGCGGTCCAGCGCTTCGGTAACGGGCGCGTCGCCGTCATATTTCTCCAGATGAATCGCGGCGAATTTGGTAGCGTTGAACAGTTTCGTCACCAGCTTCTTACCAATCTTCAGCAGGTCTTTGGAGAAGGCGGTATCCGTGCCCAGTTTCGACGTCGCCGCCCAATAGCGTACCGCATCCGTTCCCTCGGTTTCGATCAGCTCGACGGGGGTAACGACATTACCTTTCGACTTTGACATTTTGGTTTTGTCCTCCGCCAGACACCAGCCGGAAATCATCAGATTTTTCCACGGAATCGTGTCCGCATGCAGGTGCGATTTCACCAGCGTATAAAAGGCCCAGGTGCGGATAATCTCATGCGCTTGCGGGCGCAGGTCAGCCGGATAGAGCGCATTCGGCACCAGTGAACCCGCATTGATTTGCGGGGAGATGGAGCTAGTCGCCCAGGTGTCCATGACATCGGCATCGGGCTCGACTTCGTCGGCGGTGTAGCCTGCGGGCAGGTCGCTGAGCGGGTTGACCGGCAGACTGTTTCTATCCGCCAGTAACACTTTGCCTTCTTCGCCCGGCCGCTTCGAATACCACACCGGAAACGGCACGCCGTAATAACGCTGGCGGCTGATGCACCAATCCCAGCTGAGGCCCTCAATCCATTGCTGCATACGCAACTGCATCCATTCGGGATACCAGGTGCATTCTTTCGATCGCGCCAGCAGCGCTTCCTGCTTATCCAGCACCTTCACGAACCATTGCTGCGTCGGGATAATTTCCAGCGGCGCGCCCGAACGTTCGGCGCATTTCACCGCATGGGTGATAGGTTCAGACTTGACCAGATGCCCCGACTCTTCCAGCAGTTCAACGATGATTTGGCGCGCCCCGGGATGTTTTTTATCAGGGTTAGAGGCTTTTTTATTCTGCAATGCTTCGGTCGTTGCGTTTTGCGTTAACCAGTCGCTAGCCGCCAAATCCATCTTGCCATATTTATTCAGCACAATCCGCGCGGGCAGCTTATGCTTACGCCATTTCTCGATGTCGGCTTCGTCACCAAAGGTACAGCACATCATGATGCCCGTACCTTTTTCCATCTCGACAGAATCATCTTCGAGGATGTCGACCTTCACACCAAACAATGGGGTAATCGCCTTTTTGCCATTTAGATGCTGATAGCGCACATCATCGGGGTGATAGAAAATGCTGACACAGGCGGGAATCAGCTCGGGCCGCGTGGTGCCGATGACGAAGTCACCGCCGCCTTCGACATCGAAACGGATATCATGGAAATGGCTGGGTAATTCCTTATCTTCCACCTCGGCCTGCGCGATGGCGGTCTGGTCGACCGGGTCCCAGAGCATCGGCTCTAAGCGGCGCTCTACCTCGCCTTTTTCCATGAGGTCGAGGAAACTTTCTTGGCTAAGCGCGCGTACTTCGGGAGAGATCGTATGATATTCCTTGCGCCAATCAACAGAAAGGGCCGTCGATTGAAACAGGTTACGGAATTCCTGCCGCGCTTCTTCGGAGACTTTTTCGCATTCGGCGATGAAGGCCTCGCGGCTCTCAAAATCGGTGGCGCGTTTCTTGGTGGCTTTCTCGACAAGCCGCTCGGTCGGCAGGCCATTATCGTCAAAGCCCATCGGATAAAAGACGTCTTTGCCCTTCATGCGCTGATAGCGCGCCACGAAATCGCATTGCGTATAGGAGAATACATGCCCCATATGCAACTGACCAGAAACGGTCGGCGGCGGCGTGTCGATGACGAAACTGTTCTCGCGCGGCTGATCGCCGTGATAGTGATAGGTCCCGGCCTGCACCCAATGCTGCTGCCAGCGGCTTTCAGTGTCTTTATGGTCGTATTTCTGGGGTAAGTCTTTCATCTGCATGAGGCTGTTTCTAGCAGCCCCATGCAGATTGTAAAGCAGCTGTCGCTAGCCGCCGCGAATTTAAGCAAAGATAAAATCGGCCTCGGTCAGCATTTCACCGCCGGTATTGACCGTGACATAATCCGCCACACCAATACGAATTTGCATGAGTTGCGTGCCATAATCCTCAATGGTCAATTGCTGCCAGGCATTTTCCGCTTCGACGTCGATGCCCGTGATGCCCATCAGGCTCACGTCGATCACATCCACCCCACGCTCAAAATCAGCGATATGCGAGGACATATTCGCAGGGGACCCGTCGTTCAGAATGCCGAAATAATTGAAAATGAATGTATCGGCCCCGGTGTCGCCGCTATAGAAACTGCCGTTACCGCCGCGAACGTAAATGGTATCGTCGCCCGCTCCGGCAAAAGAATAGCTGGTGGTGCGCCCACCGTCGAGCGTGTCGTTGCCCTGTTCAGCGATGAGGATATCGCGCCCGTCGCCGCCTTGCAATTCGTCATTCCCCACGGAACCGACGAGCGTGTCGTTACCGTTGCCGCCGCTCATAAAATCGTCGCCTTCATCGCCGCCGAAATAATCGTTTCCGTCGCCGCCTGCGATGGTGTCATTGCCCGTCCAGCCCCAGCCTCGGTCATCGCCGGCATTGCCGATCATACGATCGTTACCTGCACCGCCCATCAGCCAGTCATTGCCGTCACTACCGGAAAGGTAATCGTCACCATTCCAGCCATACAGACGATCATCGCCGGTACCGCCGATGAGCCAATCATTGCCATCGTCTCCTCCTAAAATATCGTTGCCAGCATCGCCGCGTAACGTGTCATCGCCTGCCCAGCCCCAGAGATCGTCGTTTCCGCCGCCCCCTGTGATCGAATCATTGCCTTCATTTCCGTAAATCGCATCTGGCCCTGTGCCACCGTCAATCATATCGGCATCCGCCGTTCCGTAAAAAATCGCCATTTTGTGTCTCCTTTGATGTGCAACCTAAAGAGATCGGCACTGCAGGTCAACCGAGTAACCAGCGTTTCTAGCTTCTATACAGCGCCGCCTCTGCCGCACGGCGGCGGATCAGACCGGGAAGCTTGCGGCCACTGGCATAGACCCAGCGATGGAATTCATCTGCGGCGCTGGCATGCTCGCTACGGTTTACCTTGCGGCGAAGGGTGGAGCGTTGCAGCGCCCCTGCCCCCAGATTGAAGGTAAAACTAACCAGCGCGTCAAATTGGCCATCGGAAAGCGGTACGGTAATCAGCCGCAGCACTGCCGCCTCCGCAATGCGCAGATCGCGTTTCAGTAACTCTTCTGCCCAGCGCCGGTCGATACCGTCGCTAAAATTCTCTTCCGCGCGGATGACATGTCCATAGCCGATGGTAAGATAGCCCGCCGGACACGTGTAAATGACGGGCGAAAAACCTTCAAACTGTTGAATGAGGGCAAGCCCCGGTGCGGTCACCTGACGCATATTAACTCCTTTTAATCTTCATGAAACTGTCATCCCGCTTGGCAAAAAGATCGCTACAGTACGCCGATGAAATCCTACGAGTATCCCCATACTGCGCGCCTGAGCGTCAGCGGCATCGCCGCGCCGCTGGCCGTTAAGCCCTATGCAGGTTCGCGGCCGGTTATGCCGCTAATGTTAATGGATACCTCGGCCCTAAGCCATCTGTCCGGAGCAGAAGAAGCGGTGGATTTTATGCTTTCGCCTGAGCAAGCGCCACACCGCCCCGCGGCACGGTCAGACTTTTATCAGGTGTTGAAAGCCGTGCTCGACACCGGCACCAATATCGTCATTCCACGCTCGGCCTATACCGAGTTATTCGCCATGGCCTATGGCCGCCGCGATATTCGCAAAGATGCCGAAGGCTATGTGATCGACACTAATGTGCATCCCGCCGAGGCATGCGGCCGTTTCAAAACCTTACTGACCGGCAATGCATTATCCCTCCTAAAACACGAAGGAAAACTGCAGTTTTACGACAGTATCAGTACGTTTCTACAGGCAGAAATAAACATGCGTGGCCAAGGGCAGATAATGGTGGTGGATGTCGACGATGAACGCTTTCATGGGCCGGTGCCCGAGGCCGCAACCCCGATGTCGCCGCATTTACATTCCGGTGTGCGTTATCCCATGAAATCGGCAAGACCAGCGCAAGTTCTCTCCGAACTGGAACCCCTTAAAAACAGCGCGGATAAAAGCGTTGAACGCCTGATAGTCCATCTGATGCATCATGCGGAGGAAACCGAACAACCCGTGCGATTTGCCGTCATCGCAAATGATGTTGGCTTACTCTCGCATGCTCGCAGGGCCATCCATATTATGGCCCCGAAAATGGAACCGACCGATCGCCCGATCATGTGTTTCTCGGATATTTTACTGCAAGGGTTACAAGCGTTGGAGCCACTGCCGGGACGTAGCCTGACACCGACCCGCCATGCCTGCGAACGGTTATTGGCCGGGGCGGCAGAAAATTTGCGCCATGAGTTGGAACAGGGTCGCGCCACGACGTTACCGCAGGTAAATATGCATTTTAACGACAGTAAAAAATGTTGCAGCTGGCTGCGCGATGTGCGGGTCGCCATGCAAGAGCGGCCGCAGCACGGCAGAGGCTAACACTGTTTATTTGCGCACTTTTCCCATCGCGCGTTGGCCAAAATAGAAGGCGATGATTCCGGCGAAAATCGCCTGATCTTCTTCACCCCATAAGCGATCAAACGCCCATGGCAGGGCTTGCGTCTCAATCAACGAATATTGCAGGCACTTTATCAGCAGATACATCCCGAAAAATGCGTAAGCCAACACTGGCCGCACGGTGCCGTTAAGCGCATCGACCCACCGAATATCGCTTTTCCATGTTTGGTAGAGCGCTTGCGCCTCCGCAAAGGATGTTTGCTGATGGATCTCATCCAGGCGCTGCGCATTGCCTTCGCGTTGCTGTTGTAGCTGCAGATGCAAAATCTGCAATTCATGCGCGCGATCCTGATGGTCGCGGTAGAGTTTCACCGCATCCGGCAACAGCGATGACAGAAACCCGATGAGGGTTGAAAGTAAGGTAATCATAATGCCCTCCCTGATCGTGATTAACTGAAATTCTGCGCGCAATTGCCGAGCATATGCGTGCCGTCATATAAAAAGCTGATAATGTCGATGGCGTTCGGGGCGGCGCTGACCACTGGCGCGGCGCCACCCGCAAATTTATAGGCACTCCCGAAACTTAAATTGCGCCCGCCGGTCGCATCTTGCCGAACGATCAACACATAGACCCCACCCGCCTGAGCATTCGTCGGATTAGCTAATGTACGGCTTCCGCTTAAGGTCACCCGCGCAATCTGGTTAAACCGCACATCCCACGCAATGCTCGAAGCATCGGTAAGCGTTTTCAGGTTAAACGTTTGCGACTGGTCGAACTGTTTCCAGCTGTCGGTGGTGACATACCAGCCCGCTCCATCATAATGCATCAGCGCCGTGTCCTGACTCGACCAGATGGTCAACCCTTCTTTCGGCACAATATAGCGCCAGATTGCACCGTCGAAATAGGTCAATTGATCGTCCTTACCGCTCCATTCCGCACTTGCGCCTGCTGCGATTACATAGACATCGCCTTCGCTGGGTGCTGCGGGGGGCGTGGTCAGGGTGCGGTCAATCACGCCGGTATTCAGTATCGCATCGATGCGCGCCAGCGCTTCATTCACGGTTATATCTTTTTGCGCCTGGCTTTGCTCTAATAGCGCAATGGCCAGATGGTTTGTCGTCGCCATAAAAAATCTCCTTGGTGGCTGGTGTTTAGAATCGTCATAAAACTGTCACTATGCATCCCGTCCCGCTTTGCTACAGTGCGGGCATGGCTGGGAAAAAAGAACGTAAATTCAAACGCAATATCTTTAATAGCTATCACCCTACGGTGATAGAAGGCGAATATATGCTGCATCTGCGCTTGCCGGATAATAAGAACAAATTGCTGGGTCGCGCCGAAGCCAGTGACGATGGCGAACATCTGGAACAGGCCGAGGATACGCAATTCGATGAAAAGTCGCATTATGCCTATGCCGTGGTCACGCGTACCTTCGCGCCGCATGGTGACATGCATTTTCAGGAATTTTTGATTGATCGTAACGCCAATTATCGGCTGGAATTCACGCCCTATCGCTCTAAATCGATCAAACGCAAAACCAATCCAGACTTTGTTAGCGATTTCGACACACCGGATGAAAAACCGACGATCACATATCTCAAAGAAAATGAGACGCCGGGAGACCTGATCCGTGAGGACGGACAAAAGCTGCGTCCGAAAGAACGATTGCAGGGCGAAGGCGTCAACCGCGCGATACAACTGCTTCATGACGCGACGCCACAGTTGATTGGCGCCGTCGAATCCATGCGCGAAACGAAAGATAAGCCCACGCTGGAAGCACTTACCCATCGCGCGGTTAGCCGCGGCACCCATATTCAGCATCGTCCAATCGCGGATGCCAAAGATATTCAGCCGCGTCAATTTACACCGCCCAAGAAAAGTGATCCACGCGCCGTGGTAAAACAACTGGATAAAGTGGGCGATCATCGCGCCATTTCACCAGAAGATATGAAGCCGAAACGCTTAGGCGCAGAGCGCACGCATGTGTTAGATCTGGAAGTCGATACGGGCAAAGCGCTAGAAGATGCACGGCAGAAATATCTGGCGCAGGACCGACTGTCGCAACAGCATCCGTTCCAAAAATCAAAAGAAATCGACGCCCCACATTTTCGAGTCGTCCTTGACATGTCGAAGCTTAATAAGGCGACCCGCACGCTGCCGAATTTTACACGTAGTAAGGCATTGTCGATTCAACGCCTCATGGAAGGCGCAAGCAGTAGCGGCAAATCTTTTGAGGTGTGGATTTTACCGCGCCAGGCCCGTCCCGTAGACAACTATTTTTTTGTGGTGCAGCGCAGCAAAAGCAAGGACAAAGTGATTAGTGCCGCACGGTTCAAATTGCAGGATGGCGCTGCTGTGCTAGCAGACTATACCGATATCGATGGAAAGCATCGCGTAACGCATCCCAGCGGGGGCACGATGTATTACGCAAATGGCGAAAGTAAACTTCTCACACGCGCCACGGAACTGGCAGAGGTCGTGGCACCTGAAGTTGCAGCACATATCGATACGATTTACACCGAGATTGAACGGCAAGAAGTCCGTGACCGTTTCGGTGCGAGCGATGGAAGTATCAATATTGAACGGCGTAAACGCATTACCCCGGCGCATACTAAAAAGAAACCCGATGAGCCAGAAAGTTCAGAGCGCAAACCTGCCAAACTGAAAAGCGAAATCCGCTCGAAGCCGGTGCCGCCTGCGCGTTTTACCAGTTTCGTGTTTATCAATCCGGATAAATCTCATAGCGCCAGTAAAGCGATTGTGAAAAACGACGAGGTGGATCTAAAAGCACCGCCGCGCTTTATCAACTGGCAGGAATTTACCGCCACCAATCGAGAATTCGTTGAGAGCTGTTTAGGCGTAAAATAAACACATATTAAAGTGCTTAAGCGGTCTTTGCTATTTGGTTAGCAGGTGCTTTCAGCGTTGCAACCTCTGGGCGCGTGGCTTCTCGGACCCAGCTTAAGGGAGCATCGATATTTCGATTCCATCCCATTTCCTCTAATGCTTTTTGCGCTGCCGCATTATCGGCGCGTGCCACATTGGGTGCAGTCGCAGAAAATTCACGCAGCTCGCCTGTCGTTTCCTGATACAAGCGCAAATAGGTACAATGCTGGACAGGCTGTTTTCGCGACACTTCTTCATGCCGTACCGAAAGCGACCAGCCTTTCTGTTCAGCTTTTTGCTGCAGATACGCCATCTGGTGTTGCTCATCCCAAATCGTCGCGGGTAGGACATATTCCGTCAGTGCAAACTGCGACTTAAACCGCTCATTGCGCAGCATGCGATGTATCGTCTTATCTCGCGCACGTGCACGGGTTATCTCCGGGTCTTCGCCTTTACGAGACTCCTCCACCACACTACACACTATGGGGGGTTTAATTTGCGCACCGTACACTTTCACTTGCGCATGAAACCGTGTTGGAATTTGCATGACACTCGAGATCGAAATCTTGCCATGATGTTGTTCGACGATTGAACGTAAAATGGACTCGCGCGAGATGTCCGGATCGTTCAGTTTTTCATAAAACTGATTAGGCAAACGCGACGCGGTTACGGGCGATAAATCATTAAACCCAAAATGCTCAATAAACGAATATTTCCCATGGGTGCGCGCTGATTTCTCTGTTTTACCAATCGAATAATCCTGCGGTGCGACAAAGCCGTCTTTACGTTGCAACGCCACGATAGAAGCTGCCAGCTGTCGCCCCGTTTCTTCGCCGATATCTTCCACTGGAATATGCGTGGTTACCATACGCATCCGCGTGTCGCTGATCACACCATATTGCGTCAACATATCGAACACATTATTGATGGCCATATGATTATTTTTCAGCCGATGGGTGATTAATTTTTTTGGCTCTTGCCAACGCGCATCACTATGATGTTTAGCGATTGCTACGATACTTAACGCATCCTGATCCAGCTGGATGTTATTGGTTTCAATTCGCTTGCATAACTCATCAAAAAATGCGTCAGATAACACTTCTTTGGCCTGCAGACCGGCGGTATCGCTCAATCGCGCGGCTTTGCGTAGATAGGCAGAAAAACCTTGTTCATTCATATGCGCAAAGGAAGCATCACTGACTTGATCGACCTGTGCCAATAAACTCTGCACGGCTAGAATATCGTCCTGTTCATTCATCGCGCGTAGCGTGTCGGATAAGCTAATGACGTCCACACGTTTTGGTACTGCATTGGCAGCATGCAGCGCTGCATGAATGTGTGTAGAGTTACACTCCTTGAACGCGTTTTTTAAAAAAGCTTCTCCCTCGCCATGTTGCAACGCAGCAAATAATTTAGGACCGCAGTCCCAGAGCTTTGCTTCATCGATGTGCAGCGCAGACGCCATCGCTTGTATTACATCAATCGTATAATGAATTTGCTGCTGGCAGAAAAAATCTGCGCCGCGCCGTAAAGGCGATGTCACATGCGCATAAGGTTTATCTTTTGAGAACCCCATATGATAGGTTGGAATCGTGCTATAAAATGCGCGTGGCTGGCCTTGTGCATTGCTATGGCTACCATCGAAATTACGATAGGCAAAAGGCAGATCCGCCTCGGCAAAAAAATGCGCCGTAGCCTGATTGGTAAGAAGCATGAAGGTTTCAACGACTTTCTGGGCGCGCATACGGTGCGGGTCATCGCTACGTAAGGTTTTAATTTCCGCCTTCCACGATTCCGCTGCTTCACCCGCTTCTTTCAATTTTGCGGCCACTTCTGCCAACTCTTTGCGATCTTCTTGCAAACGCTGATTCGCTTGCGCGTAATCCAGATTTTCTGGCTCGGTAATCACACGCTCGAAGCGGACCGATTTAACGCGAAAATCGTTATCCAAATCGATGACATGCGACAGGGCCAGGCGCGGCGCCCCTTGACGAAGTTCAATGCGTGCTTCCACATCGCGCGGTAAAATCGGGATGTAGCTATTGGTGACTTCCTCTTGCTGAGTCGGATCGGCACTCTTCAGATACACCGACCATCCGCGTTCACCCACCATTTTGCCCAAGGGTGAATCGGCAGGAATATGTCCCGCGACATCGGCAACCGCTACATGCACGCGATACCCATCTGCGGTTTTTTCCACCGCCATCGCATCGTCACGATCTTTCACAATCGTGGCGGGCAAGTCGTCCACTGCCAGATCGAAATAAGATGTGGGGCGCTGTACACGCGTGACCCCAGTGCTCTGGCGTAATGATTCCCGCATCGGTCGCCTGCGCATGCTGCGCCTCGGTAAATTGTTGTCTCGCCTCTAAATTCATGCGCTGCAGTATAGAAAGCACAACGCGGATGTGTATGACAATTCTGCGACAATTGGTGACGGCTTTTTACTGGTAAGTCAGGCGGCTTGCGACTACATTGGAAGGCATGCCGACGTTAGACGATATCAAAACCCAAATTAAAGCGCTGCCACATAAATACGTATTTTACACGCGGCGCGAGATTAAATATCTGCCCAAGATTATGACCGATGATGAAGAGATTAAAGCGCTCACTTCCGGCTATTTGGGCACCAAAACCGTGCTGCTTGTCTGCACCAATCGCCGCTTACTGTTTATCGACAAAGGCATGTTTTTCGGCTTGAAAGTCAAACAGCTTAACCTTGATCGTATCCAATCGATTGATTCGTCCTATGTCATCGTTTTCGGCAGCATCCGTGTATGGGATGGCGCGGCGAGCTATGAAATCTCCATGATTCTCAAAGACTCGATCGACCCCTTCGTCCAGGCAACACGGCAAGCGATTCAGGATTTTCGTGCGATTATGATGCAGGATGCGCGTCGTCCGGTCGGTGGCAAACAATATGCCGAACCGCCCGCCGCCCCTGCTGGTAGCAATAATGCACAGCCCGATGCGCTGGAACAGTTGGAACGTCTGGCCCGCCTGAAAGATCAAGGCCATTTAACCGAAGAAGAATTTGCGGCGCAGAAAAAGCGGCTATTAAACGGCTAGTAACAGACTAAACGTTAATAATTTCCAGTCGCTCCCGCAACGATGCCGAGAGATTTTCCATCCGATCCGGGAAGAGATTTTGCATTTTCTGGTGCCATTGCGCGTAAGCCAGTTCGCCGGCTACGAATAATTGGCGCAGAAAAATCGCTTGTTGAATCTGGACGGAACTTAAGGTTGGAAGACTGGTCACCACTTCGGCACACACCTTGCCAACAACCTGACTTTCATAGGTTTTTATATCATCCACCGGGTCAATGCCTTGCGTCACGCTCGAAGCTGAGAGATGTTGCAATGAACTAAGCATGTCAGATGCCTGCTCAGAAGTCTTCAGCAATTGCCGCTCGTCATCGCTTAAGCCGACGGGTTGCACATGATGGGCATTTGAACCGTTAAAGAATGATAGCATACATAACCTTTCTTAAGACAACTATGCCGCAATATTCTTAATGAAAGGTTAATTTATGAAGATTTATTTTTCTACACCGTTGCCATAGTCGGATAGCCCCTTCCGACCCGCGCTGAAAGCTGCATCACCCGAACAGAGAGCGGTGCCGGAACCACTCCGAAATCGGCCAATTGCTGCGCAGATGTGTACAGATATTCCGGCTGCGTCACCTCAATGCTGCGGAGAATGTCTTCGCCATCCAAGAGCTCTAACACATAGCGTTCCTCCTGTTCCGACAGAGGCACATCGCTATAATCACGCCAATTGCCGCCGATGCGCGTACGGCGTTTCCAGGTAATCCGTAGATCGCCCACTTCATTCCGATAGTCAGTGACATGCACCGGGCTATACGGTTTCAGGCTACGTGCCTGATAGGTGAAGGAATAAGGTGTTGCTACGCCTAAGGTTCTGCCAACACTCACCGTTTTGTACTGGCGCGGCAGGCCAATCAACCCATCGGGCATCATGTCTTTTTGCAACCGCGCATCGAGCAAAATAAAACGCTCTCCTAAACTATGCGTCGCAATGGCATGTTCCGTTCCTAACCGCCCTCGCAACAAACGTGAGAGACGGTATTTATTCGGACTTATCAGCTCCGTATGTTGAAACTGGAACACTTCCTCACCAAGCATCGCCAGATTCGCGCCGTTTAATAATGCCGCCTCATCAATCCCGGAAAGAGTACCCGTGCCCTGTAACAATATTTCGACGCGACTGACTTCGTCAAACCGGTTGCGCGGCCCTTGCCCCAGCAAACTCGCCGCCGTCCCCACCACACATGGATCACGGAAGGTAAATTGCTGCGCATAACTGCCGCCGCCATCATCAGACCGAAAGATCGCCGCGCCCTGCCACCCTTCGGCAACCGGCATCGCCGCGGCGCGCAGCATCGCTGCATCCGGGGCATCGGTCTGCATTGCGGGCAGGTCGAGCAGGTAACTGGTGGTAGCTGGAATCGGCACGACCGGCTCCACGCTTGGTGGTGTCGCTTCCTCGCCTCCGGCCAGTTCCAATTGCTGATAGCTGACCGCATCTTCGGCCACCGCCTCAACATGCAAGCGTCCATTGCGGTCGCAATCCAGCGATTGTATGCGCAGCACATGCTGCACCGTGTCATCCTGCAGCGTAAACACATCCCCCGGCTCTAGCCCGCTATAGATCACGGGTAAAGTGAGTCGATAGGTCACGCGTCCTAGCCATGCTTGTTGCAACGCCACTTCCGCAATACTGCGCGCACGTTGATCAGAGAACACTAACGGCAACGCCAGCCGGTCGACCGCTTGCGTGTCTACGGCATGGCGCGACGCCGCTTGCGTGGCCGCTTCGTAATTATGCAGGCGGTTGAGATATTGTAGCTCAATGCGCTGCGGTAATTCCGGCTCTTGCTGACGCGTGATTTCGATGGGTGCATCCTGCGCGATGTCTTCCGCCTGAATCGTCAGTGAAGACGCCTGACCGCGCGGTAAAAAGGTCAGCACACCATCGCGTTCCACCGCGTCAAAGAAATAGCCGCTCATCAATTGCTCAAGCAATCCACGCGCGGAATCGCGTTTGGCGATGATGAATCCTTCCACTCGATCCTGTAAGCGCGACACATCATACTGCGTTTCGCTTAAACCCGCTTTCGTGCATAACTCAGAGACGACAGCCGCCAAGCCCGATTGGCCGAATTTCCCTTGCACCCAATGGCCGGTGCGCCAGACGCCACCATCCGCCCAGACTTGGGTCAGATCAGGCCAATAAGGATAGGGCCGGGCGTCCCACGTCCATAAGAATTTTTTCTCCAGCATCGCCGAATCTTTCCATTGCGCGAGGGTCGCGGCGATGCCGGTGCGTTGCGCACGAAAGTCAATGACGCCTTCAGAATGATACGGGAAATAACTTTCCGAACTTGAGGGATCGTAAAACACATTGGGTTGATTCGTCGCGCCATCGACACTCGGAAAACCATATTCGGTGAACCAGATTTTTTTCGATTGCGGTATCCATGCAGTTACATTGCCATCAGGATTGGTATGCGTGTTTTCCCAGAACCATTGCAGATTTTTCCAGGCATAGGCCGCACCGAGTGGCGCAGTTGTGGTGCGTGTATCATCGGTAAAATAAAAGTCATAGCCCTCGCCACTTGTCCACCCTTGTTGCACCGCAGCAATATCATAACCAAGTTCAGATTGCGGGGCATTGGTCAGCGGAAAATAGGCATCAATGCCGATCACATCGATATGTGGCGACGCCCAGAGCGGGTCCATATGATACCAGCCATCCGCCGCGTGATGGTATTCCGACCAGTCCGCCGCGTAAGTTACTTTTACTCCGCTGCCAACTATGCCTTTAACACTAGCCGCAAGAGACACCAGCGCATCGACACCGGGGAAATTCCGGTGCGTCGCAGCCCCGTCATTGACCTCCGTTAGGCCCCGCAATTCGGAGCCGATAGCAATCGCGTCGATGTGGTTCTTACACAGATTCGCGTAATGCGTAATATAGGCGTTATAGCCATTCGCTTTGGTGAAAAATGCTGCAATATCGGACGTGCTTCCGGTGACGCGCCCACGCCATGGTTTGTCCGCGACATCCATCAGGAAAAACGGATATAGCATCACCTTTAATCCGCGGGATTTTATCTCGGCCAGTAAGCGCAGCAAGGACGCATCATCCGGCGTACCGCCATAGCGTGGCGTGTCGCCTTCATAGGTAATCTGATGCGCAGTGGCGCGACTACGTCCGGCAACGCTCCATTGATCGGGTTCGGTGGTGCCTTGTGATGCCGCATATTCCACGCCCGGCGCCAGTGTGCACGCGCCCGCATCCATCGATGTGCCGAACCAATTCACCAGCACGCCCACCCATTCCAGATTCGGCAGCGTCTCGAGCATCTGATCCAGCGCGACACTACAATTCGCGCGGTCCTCCGGCGTATGGCGATTGATGCGCGTCTGCTCGCCACGCTGCACGAATTGGCCGTCAATTTCTTCGCCGATTACCTTGTTCTGAATCTTGGTATCATAGACAAATTCACCCGATCCGGGGATGAGAATAATTTCTTTCACCAGATGCTCCACCGGCACGCCGTCAATATCCGGATAGAGAATATCCTTGCGCACTTCAAAGGTGAAATTTGGAATGCGATTGCCAAAATCAGCGAGTGGAAAATGCTCGATCACAACGTAACACATGCCCCGGTACGCCGGCGTGCTGCCGACGCCTTCGTAACTCTCAATCAGTGGGTCCGGCAACTGGTCGTCGGTGCCGCGATAAAAACGATACGTACCCAGTCCTAAATCGAGCTGTTTCGCATCTGCCCAGACGCGTTCAATCGCATCGACCTCGCCTTCGCAAATTGCAATCGCCAGCGTCACATCGTAGCTATATTCCGTCACCGAAGAAGAGCCGCCCCCCCCTCCCCCGCCTTTGCCGCCCTGGCTAGTGGTCGTGGTTGTCGCCGTTTCGCGAATCGGTAGCGACCAGATGACATTCCCCGCCATTCGTGCGCGGCCATACAACTGCGGAATCGCCTTGCCCCAGGTGGAGGTTTGCACCGCCAGTTCCTCCAGCCGGAGGCCTTCGCGATGGCGATTGCTGCGCGCGCTGCCGAATAACGCGGTATCCAGCGAGCCGCCAAATTGCTGGCCCAACTGCTGCCCTAAAAAGCCGCCAAACGGCCCGCCCATCGCCGCGCCAACGCTAGAGCCGATCGAACCAAGTGTGATAGATGCCATGGATATGTCTCCTGATTAAATAATGTGACGTCCCCGCGCGACCGTCATTAAACCGTCACGCAGCTGCGTTATGATTGGGTAATTTTGAAACCCCTTGGTTTCTTTTTCCTACGTAGTAGGAGTGATTATGACTCATTTAGTTGAAGCAGGCTTTGTGGCGGCGCTTATTGCTATCGCCATTCTCTGCCTGCACACCCTACCGCGGCGCGAAATGCTATTTGCGCTGCTCGGGGTATTACTATTCGGCGGCCTTTTGAGTTGGCCCGTGGCCGCCTTCGCAATTCTGGAGGCGACCCAGCCCGAACCGGTCCGAATCGTCGAAGGAAGCGCTAAAATCGGCGCGAAACCGCAAGAGCAGTAGCTTCCTTCTTTTTTTCTCCCCTATCGCAATTTTATACGCTCGCGGGCTATGGCTAGCGTATGAGCCACGCCATGCAGGATATTCTGGATCAACTCGAGGAGTCGCCCGACGGCGATAAGACCTCGGTCGACGATATCGTCTCCGCCTTTCGCCATCGCGGCTTTGGGCCGTTATTAATGGTCCCATCCTTATTTGCCCTGATCCCGATCATCGGCGGCATTCCCGGCGCATCGCTTTTACTCGCGGCGCTGATCATCCTCATCGCCGGGCAAATGGTCGTGGGGCGCGAATCGCCATGGATTCCGGGGCGCTTGCGACGCATGTCCTTTGACAGCGACAAATTAAAGAAAGGGATCAAAAAAGCGCGCCCCTATGCCAAAAGTATCGATCACCACACCACTTCCCGCGTGCAATTTCTAACGTCCGACATTGCTAAACGTATAATCGCCGTCGTCTGCATTTTGCTTGCCATCGCGATGATCCCGCTGGCTGCCGTGCCCTTTGGCGTCGCCATTCCC
>DDZS01000023.1 GCA_002346425.1 Alphaproteobacteria bacterium UBA3002 | reverse complement strand
GTTAAAAAGTTGAACCTGCTGTTTTACCGTTTCCGTCATGGAACGGTAGAGATAGTCGTGAAAGACCACCATATCCCCTAAAGACATAACCTATTTCTCCTTGTTTTGTTTAAGATATTCAGTTTTTTCTTGGTTGTTCATTTCCATCCAAGATTTACCGCTAGGGGCCTTGCCTCCACCGTTTGAGCCACCAGCTCCACCACCGCCATTCGCCGGTGCAGCGACAAAATGCTTACCCTGATCGCCCTGCGACCAACCTTTTACAAAGTCGCTAATTGATTCATTGCCGATGCGCGCAACTGCTGCGCCGTCGACTTCTGTTACTTCGGCTGCGTTGTTCTTTTGAATGAGCGCTTTAGCAGCATCCATATATTGCGGCGCTACGCCCGCTTTGCTGAGCGCCTCCGTCAAGCCATTGTCGACCAGCATCGTATGTAACATGCTGTTCTTGCCCTTTAGCTCGCTCATTAATGCTTCACGCTCTTTTTGATGCTTAGTCTCAAGATTAGCTTTGATCTTTTCTACATCGCCGGATTTATTGGCCGCTTCCTCGTCAGCCGCTTCCTTAGCCGCTTTAAGTTCGTCCAACTGATCTTGAAACGATTTGTTCGCTGCTTTCTGGTCTTTCACTTCTGCCAGTAGCTCGGAGTTTTTGTTTTTTAGTCCCTCCGTTGCGTTATCAATGAGCTTTTGTAGCTCTGCTTTGCCTTCTTCGGTATTCGTGTCGATAACAGTCATTCATTCCCCCTGGGTTTGAGTTTTGCCGCCCTGCGGCAATAAAAAACCCCGCCAGTTTGGCAGGGTGTTGAAAAAAGGGGGCCGAAGCCCCCAGTTGGTTTTGTGCCGTTTTATCTCAGTGTGTGGTGTTGTTGCCTTCGTGAAAAACATATTTGGTTATTGGCGTTAATTTGTCTTTGAGTTCCGGCATATAAAGCTCACCTATATTAATCATAGCGCGCGCACATTTCCTGGCCTCTTGATGCATCAGCACTGTCAGTTCATACACTTTTTCGTTTTCCACCAATGCATACAGTTCCTTTGCGACCATATACGCAGCTATCAACTCCGCTTGTTTCTGTCGCTCTGCTGCCGGAACGGGCAAGGGGCTACCGTTAAGATAACGCATGGCTTCGTCGAACTGCGATGCTGGCAACTCGTCATAGCGCGGGATTTTGAAATGCGTTTTAAAGTCATGATATACCGCTTGATGCGTTTGATTCGTGCGCGTGACCTTGCGGTTGACCGCCTCTTGTATCTGGCGCTGTTGTTCTGCGCAGATGGTGGCTTGCACCAATTCGCCTCGGCGGTAGGCCATGAAGACTTCAATAACTGCTTTACGGACTTCGGCGGCTTTATCTGTTCGGCTAAACATACTTACCAATAGCGCCTGTGCTTCATTTAAATAGTATGTCCTAGATGGGCGACCACCAGATTTAGTAGTTTCGTCCACGGCGGACGAAACTATTCCATGTTGCAATAGCTCCTCTTTATTCCGATCAATTAAGTGTTTAAGTTTATGGGGCTGATCGTATTCCAGCACTTGGGCCAGCTTTTTATGGCTTACGCGTGGTTCGTCGTTAACTTCAGTGTTAAGGTCTTCGATTGAGATTAATTGTGCCATGATGGCCTCCTTGTAGTTTTGAAAAATCAGCATCCCACACCATGCCGGGTGCTGGGAGCTTTCAACGTCTACAAGTAACGCGGGCTTATTCGTGCCAATGGCCTTAGTTCACCCACTCCCAACATAAATTGTCAGGCACAAAAATACCGCCATCTAACGGGTGCGGTGTCCGCTTGTAAGGAGTTGAAAGCTCCAATATTACTTAGGCAGAAAAGCGGGCGGGTGTCAATAACACTTAGTTATCTGCAAAGCAGATTATAAGTTTCAACAAATTCACCTTTGCCATCACTGGGCATGAAAACAGCATCGCCAACACCAAAAAACGGGACAAAACCAGTGTATCCGCCGTAGCTATTTTTAGAGTTAACCTCTCCACATACGGCTGAGTGAGGCTGCCCTCCATTATAGCGCACGTTTCTATATTCAGCGCTGTCTGGGTCTTTAAGGCGCTTTTCCAGCCCTTTTTTCGTCAAGTAAATGAAATCGTCTGCATTGTCTGCGGCATATGCAGGAATTGAACTGCTTGCGACTAAGGCAGCGAGGATAATCGTTTTACTATTCATATCTTAACTCACAACTATTGGTTCTCTTCCGTTAAGAGCATCTTGATGATGTTATGTAAAGCAATAGAGAGCATTTAGTTAACAATGTGCCGTTATATGTTCCGCGCGTCATCGCCAAATATCGCTTCAAATATGTCAGAGTCGCGCTTTCGTAACTGTTTCAGTGTATATTCCCGTCCCGATCCGTCAACAAAACGGTCGAGCTTTAAGCCACCCTCCCGGAAAAGCTTACCTTTGGCCTCGCCCAGAATATCATCCTGAACACTTGCAGATTGTCCGCGTAACCACTGCTCGTAAGTCGTTGACTCAGGAACAGGCCCGAATTTCGATGCGCGCGTACCTTCGATGTCGGTTTCGCCCAGATAGGGGATGCGCTGGCTGCGGCAGTTAAAATGCCTTGGAACCTGCGGCCCTTTTCCTATGTCGAAAATCTTACCATCAAGACTAGCGCATGTCGCTGTTGTGCGCGAGTCCAGTGTCGCAATCCATTGCTCGCCTAAGACAATGTCGTCATTTGCGGCAATAAGGTCTTCTTTTGCACGTGCCGCTACATGCGCCGTGGCAGTGCGCACCATGCTGTATGCTTCACGGCGGGTAATATCTAACACGCCATCGGAATAGCCAAGCGCCCGAGTTCCGCGAATTTGCCTAACGATCTGGTCTGTTGTCTGCCCATCCGCTATGCCGATACGCAATGCGTCGGTGACTCGCTGCGCATCATTGGCAGCTAGGCCCGCATACCAATTCTTCAATAAACGACCGCGAAAGGGTTGTTTCGTAACGGCGGCATACAGCTGCGATTTCGTCGGCATTGCCATGTCTAACGCTGCTACCGGCATGGCGGCCTGCTTAATCATTTTGGCCTGAAATTCTGCCTCATAGACCGCAAAGTCTTTTAGTTCGTCTGCGGTATAGTCATTCGCGGCGCTAAAAACTTCCGCCCTGTCATCTGCTATTAATCTAAGAAGCTGGGTTAGTCTCGCTTGCGTTGCTGCACTCAAGCTGTAGCCGCGCTCTTCGATTCTCGTAAGCTCTCCCGCAATGCGCTCAACAAGCTTGCGATTTGCTTTATTAAGCTCTGCTAGCGCCTTCTTAGCCACCTGAGCACGATAGCGCTCTAGCCATATGGAATGACGAATACTAGCGCTTAAAATCTCACTATTGACCGTCATCGCCGATCATGCCCAGCGGTTCGGCATTACCGATCTGTTCCATTTCGTCTTCTGCTGTAAGACTTTCCGGCACCATTTCGCCTCGCTGCAAGCCAGCAAAGAATGTCGGATAGGAGATTGCCCCTTGCTGCCACGCGGCAACCCAAGCGGTTAGCATCTGCGCATCCATGCCTTGGGCGAAGTAGTCTTTATTCAGCTCGATCGCAGCTTCCGATGGGTCTGCGCCTTGCCATTCTGCCATAAAGCGTAGAGCGCTCGTTAATGCGTTTTCTACGGTAGCAGCCAGACTTGCTAGCACGCTGTTTTCGCCACCGCGCTTGATCTCTAACGCCTCGGCGGTTTCGGTCGCGCGCTTTTCTTGAGCCAGCATCCGTGCACCAAGGGCTGCCATCTGGTTTTCCTTGCGGTCCATGGCTTTTTCGATGGTAGCAAAGCCTTCACTGCCACACTGCAGGATGCCCGTTTGTGAGCCAGTGGGTAGAATTAGTACGGTATCGCTACCAAGATGCAAAGTAGGGAAGCTTGTAGGGTCATCCACTCCGTTTACCCAAGGCGTGGGTAGTCCCGCCACATGCGCACCATTTTCTAGGTCTGCGCTATTGCGATAATGCGCGAGATTGACATAGCAAAGGTCTTCGATTGGTGAGTCCTGAACATCGGCACCGCCCTCGTTTGGCTGACAGAACCAGAAAGGAATCCGCGTGATGGCTTTACCACCAATGAGTGGAAAAATATCGCCACCGTTTTTCCACCCGGATTGCTGTTTTCTCCATATGCGTTGCCCATAGACGCCGCCCTCTAAGAATAGCTCGCGGACTTGGAAGTCATGCGCTCCTGTCTCGTCAATTTCTGCCAGAAACACTTGGGTTAACTGTGTCTGATTATTAACCCGCTCGTAGGTCCAGTTCAGGATGTCTTCGGCCTTATACATCGCCAGATAGGGCCGAATACCTTGCTCGCGTGTCTGGCTAATAGTCGGCGCAACGCCTTCCTCTGTCTCTCCGGCTTGCGGCATATCAACCAGAATACCAGCGCGACCCACTTTTATGACTTCGGTCACAATGTCCTGCGCTTTACCCGCTAGCGACACTCCGCTCATGTCTATGTCTAGCTCTATCTCTTTCAGCGCATCCGGCAAGGCAATAGTCGGATATTTACGAAACACCATGCCGACCATGCCCTCTACTGTACGCCCCGTAGCGTTCATGTATAAGGCGCGCTTCAAATAAGCGTCATATTGCTTTCTCTCCTGACCGCTCAGCATCGGTAGGTAGGTATCGCGCGCAGCATGCACAGCGCGCTGTCCCGTCACGCAGTCCCGGCACATTTGCCATGTGTCAACCATGGCATCATACTGCGGATGCTTTTCTGAGGGGTCTATTTCCATTAAATACCTGTTGTGCGGCCTATGCCGAATGAACGTTTTACGATTGGGTAGCGCTGCGCGATAAAGTAGCCTTGCGCATCGTTTGCGTGGTCGTGTCCGGTTGTTTTGTCTGGATCGCCGTTTTTATCGTAGGCTTGCTGCTCTAGCGATTCCGTCAGTTTTGGGCATCGATCTGTGTTTACCTTCCAGCGGCGCTGACCCTCGGCATTCAGAATCATGGCATTCATCGAAAGCACACGGTCGCGCACCGCCGGATTGGTGCCGTTAACTCGTAAGGTAAAGCCTGCATCGCGCAATAAGCTCAGGTCACTCTCGCTTGCGTTCTTTGAGCTGGTATTTTGTCCGCTGGCATCCGGGTAGACAGTTATTGCATGGTCTGCGTAACGCTCTTTCAGCATGGCGGCCATTGCCGGAGTATCCCGAATGCCCGATAGCTCTGCCACTGTGATGGGCAAGCCTTCGCGAATCACATTTATTACGGCGGTCATATTCATGACGTTGAAGTCCATACCGACATGCAAAGGCTCATAGTCTCGCTCTATGTCGTCGCTATGGTTAAGTACGCGATCAAAGTCCGCGTAAACGCTACCGCTGTTCAGGTTGACAAAGCGACCATTCAAATATGCGTCGATTAGCTGAGGCGGATACGAAGCCAAAAGCGAATCGATGTAATCATCGGGCAGGTTGCGCTCGTTGTCATACGTGCTTGCTTGCACCATGCCATAAAGCCTAGCCTGCTCTGGTCGCTCGCGAATTTGTTTTACGAACTGCTGATAGACAAACTTAAACCCCTCGGGGGTGGTTGTAACATCAATGCCGTTGAGCAACCCGTCGACCTTGTAACGCATCCGCGCAATTATCTTTCGCCATGCGAGCGCCGCTTTATCTGCTTTCAATACGTCCAGCTCATCTACAAGGGCCTTACCAATCTTAAAGCCTACAATATCTCCGGGCTTTTCCATCGATCGGCATAATATCGTGCCGCGATAACGCCTACCGGAAAAGACGTGCACCTCTTTGTTGCTTTCGTGGATTTTTATATCCAGGCCCCAATCAAACGCTGCCTCTTCAAATGTCGGGTAAAAGATGTCTCGTATCTGCGGGTAGGTAGGCGCAAAGTAACCTGCGTTAATTCTAGGATGCTCCCAGAAGTGCTTATTTAATCCAGCACATCCGGCCCACGTTTTCCCGGCGCCATACCCTGCTACATACGCCTTGAACTTGTGAGGTAGGTTCAGGAATTGTGATTGCGGGAGATTTAACGAGGGGCTAGCCATCCACTGGTTTGCGGGCGTCCGTTACCTGCACCTCGATCTTAACCGGCGCTACGTCTGTCTCATCGTCGCTTGCTTCGGGCTTATCGCGCCATAAATCGGGGCGTCGGTTCTTAAGCCAATAAATGCACGATACCGGATCAGGCGGATAGTGTTTAGTTGTATTGACTACTACCGGTTTGCCTTCATGCATGAATATTTTATCTTCCGCATGCTGGTATCCTAGCGCACGGTGAAACAAAGCCTCCGCAACTCTCGCATCCGCAAAGGATTTTCCCTTTTTTAAGGCTTCCGATAAATCATCGTGCTTCGTCTTCCAAAGAGAAAACGTGCTTTTAGCGCAGCCGAAGAAATCGGCCATTTGGTCATCGGTCGCGCCTAATAAACATAGCTTATACGCCTGCTTCGCATACTCTTCTTTGTAACTGCTGGGTCTACCCGCGTTTTTAACCATAACACTTCCCCCTGGGTCATGTTTGCATGGCACTACCATGCTGTTTCGGGTCTTTACGGAATGCCAAAGAAGTAAGGGGCTGATGCCAGCCTAAGCTAGCGCCAGCCCTTAACAAGTCGCTCGGCAAGCACTAATCTATCGCGAGGATAGGCTAGATATGAAAAAACCCCGCGCCAATTAAGGCAGCAGGGCTTTGTGATTTGATCTTCCCGCAAGCGCAGGAATCGGAATTATGGCTAATCTACCTCATTTCTCGGTATGGTGTCAATTACCTTGCGTAATTTAATCAGCATTTCTGTGAATCTTTGCGTACGCGTCCACTTGTCGCCCCGCAGTGCCTTGCTTATGGTTTCTTCAAAGCACACGACTTTTTCTAAGACATTAAGCTCTTCTGTCTTCATCCCGTTATCTGGGTTGCGCAAATAATTGTAGCACCATTGGCGATGTAACACCTCTTCCACTACCGGCTGCCATTGCTGTCGCGGAAGCCCGCTATTTTGCCACGCTGCGATTTTTACCTTCGCAATTACTTCGTTGCGGTTCGCGTTCCACCAACTGCGCAATAAACAGCATGCCCAATAAAGATCGTCATTGATTACGCCGCGGTCATGTAGCTGGGTAATGCGCGGCCTAGATAGGCGGGCCTTTGCCGTTGGAATAGTTGCACGCGGATTAACAATATCCGGCGCCCACTCTTCGCGGCCATAGGTAATAATATCGCCCTTGGCTATCCGTTCAGGGGTAGGGAGGTTGCGCTGGGCTTGCTCGCGATCTGTAATCTCTTGACGGGTTAGGATTTCACTCACGCATACACCTCATTGCTAAAGTTAACTCCCTGCATCATTACTGTGCCTCCATAGTGCTAAAACGTTCCCCGCTTCGGGTTATCTGGTCCATGAACGGTCCTTTCTCGTTGATGAACAGTGCGGGCATTGCCTCGCTTCCGACATCGCGCCATTTGGTGTAGCGGGTGTCTTTCATTTCCATCCAGCGCTCTGGCTCTTCCTCGTTGCCTTGCAGGCTAAACACCATGTCGAACGCTAGGCGGATGCCTTCACCGCCCCGGCTGTTACCGTCTTGGTTTTCCTGCCCCATCACTAGACACCACAGGTTATTTTCGCGGGCAAAGTCGGCCAGCCATTGCGCTACCGTATCCAAATGCTCACGCTCGCTGGTGCGTCCGTTTTTGCCGCCGACTAGCTGCCAATAATCCAGCACGAATCCGCTTATTTTGTGGCGCACTATCGCTGCGGTAATAAGCTGGCGCAGGGCATCAAATCGAATCCCCGGCGCTTTGGTATAAATCAAGTTATCGCTGGACTTAGCGACCGCCTCTGCGAACTTATCGGCGAATTGCTTGCTGTTGCGGTAATCGCTGCGAAAGGCATTGCCATAGCAGTCCATGACACGGCAGGCCACGCGCTCCTGAATTTCTTTGTCGCCCATTTCTGCGGCGATGAACAAGACCGGGTGTCCAGCATCGGCCACGTTCTTGGCAATCGTGGAAGCCAGGACGGTTTTTCCCATCTTCTTGCGTGCCAGTACCCCATAGGCCCGACGCGGAAACATGCCGCCATCCATTGCTTCGTCCAGTCGTGGTAAGCCGGTGCGGATCGGTTCGCGCTGCTCGGTTACGTCCTGCCATAGCTCGGCCATCACCTGCTTTTCGGTTTTCATCACTGCGCTACGTGCCGTGGCTTCCAGCTTGGCTTCTTCCAGCATCAGCGCGACTTCTTCCGCTGGTACACCTCCACGCAGGGCCGTAAGAGCTTCGTTGCAGCCTGCCTCTAACCGGCGGCGGGTTTTTAAGTCGATCAGTAGGGCAAAGTAATCCGGTAGCTCTGGCCCGAACGCCGCCACGCTGGTTAGGCGCTTAACGTAATCTGGCTGATTGATTGCCATAAACTCCGGGTTTTTGTCGATCTTGGCTTGCAGAGTGATGGGGTTAACCGTTCCTCCGACTGCGTGGATTTCCCGTAGTTTTTCAAACATCACTGCATGCAGAGGGTGCGCAAAGCATGCAGCGTCAAGCTTCATCGCAGCAAGCACGCCCTGCTCGGGGTTCATCATGAACCAGCCAAGTACGGCCTGTTCGGTTTCCAGTGCGGTGAAGTCTTCGGTCATGTGCATTCTCGCTGTTTTTTTGGTTTCTGGGGTTTTGCTAAATTGCTCTTTGGCGGGAATACGCCTTGGTAGCCGAAGGCAATGGCTTCCTTCACTGACTCTACGGGGTTTTCCATTTTGGAAAGTTTCTCAGCTAAGGCTCGTCGCTGTGTCGGTGTTAATGCTTTCCGCATCTGCTTGCGATGTAGCTCAAACTGCTCGGCTAGTTCTTTTCCGATTAAGGGGATTAAGGGGTTATTTATTTCTTTTATTTCTTTTCCCTTATTTATGTTCGTTCCGTCCGCGTTCCGTCCGCGTTCCGCTTTTTGATTCATCGGCGTTCCGCTTTCGGACTCCTTACGCTGATATTTCTTGTAGTTACATATGGTTATAATCAAAAACCCCGTTCCGGTTTGCGTTCCGATCATACCGTCGATTTCGAGCAGTTTTAAAAACCGCTGCACTTTGCCCGCACCCCAGCCCCACGTCTCTTGCAAACGTCGATAGGAGGTCGGGACTTGCCCTGTTTCCACTTCGATCATGTGGCTCTTGTAACGTACCTTATGAGGCTCAAAGCATGCTTTTTCGATCAGCCAAATCCATGCGAGCCTTTCGTTAAACGGCTCCTTTTTACAGGCATCAAAAATAGGGCTATCCATCCAGCCGCGTTCCATCAGGTAGTAACTCATACCGCCTCCGCAAGAAAACGCGCAGACCATGCAGCATGGGCGTTCTGGGCCATAACTAGATTCTCTGTGGTAGGGAATTGCTGGTAGGTCATCACACAGATGCGATAACGGTTCCAGAGCTGCATCTCGCTCATAGCATCCCCCTAACCTGATCGAGTAACGCCTCTTGCGTGCCGTAGCGCGCTTCCCATGCCTCTGTGCCTGCATGCACCGCGATACCGTAACCGCCCGTACGATGATGGGCCGGGCAGAGCGGTATCGTCATATAGTGGTCACTGCGTAGGCCCATGCCTGCGCCGGTAACGTGGTGTATCTCAGCAGGGGAATCGGTATAACCTGCGTTTCTGCATGTGATGCAGCCTAGCGAGGCCACTTTATCCAAGTGCGCGCGTTCGTGTTTATTGGCTGGGCGCTTAGGCATTGTTGCGCGCCTCCACGAATTGAACGGCCTGCGCTTTCTCGTGAAATACCCGGATAACCTCGTCATGGGTGATCTTGCGTTGCCAGACATTCCAAATAATGTTGTTGGTGCGGGTATAGCCTTGCTCGACATAGCATTGGCCAATAGTGAGGTTGCGGTGCTTCATGCCACTAACCCCCGTTGTAATTCGCTAAGCATGTGCAGCTCTGCTTCGGTTAGGACTGGCTGCCATTCTGGAATAGGGGATGGCTTCAAGCGATCCAGTGCATCAAAGGCGCTTTGCGGGGCGTTATGTGTGATAAGGAATTGGCGGAGTAGGGTGTAGTCGGTCATACAGCCCTCGCGTCTAGATTTGCGAAAATTACAATAGCGCAGGGAAAGGGGGCGTTATATTTTGCGCCGCCAAATTTCAGCCTGCCGCTAACAAAATGAACAATGCCTTTGCTACAATAATCTCGCCACCATCTGGTATCTGTCCGGGCTGGCAGTAGGCACACTACCGGCGTGCCATCCAAAGCTGTTTGATATGCCTTTGCTATCCACTTTGATATTCCGCGACCATATGGTGGATTGAGAAAAACAGCTCCCTCTGTTTCCCAGCATTGGGCAAGACCGTCTTGCTCTACCGTAAAAAACTTTGGCGCCTTGGCATTGGATGCAGAAGCGCATGGATCCAGAGTAAAATTGAATAGCTTGGATAAGTTGTTAAAATACTCGATCGGCGTCGCCCAGTTATCCGTTTGGCTAGAGAAATGTACGCTCATACCAGCACCCCCCATTCACGCAGGGCGGTTTCTACGCCGTGTACGCTATTGCATTGAGCGGTATGGCACCCGGTGCGTTCGGCCCATGCGAAAAAGGTTTCCTGATTCGGTTGCAGTGGCTTATTGTCGACCTTTAGCTCGATCCACCCGCCACCAGTTCCCCATGTGAAAACGAAGTCAGAAGCGCCGGGGATAAGGCCCATTGCTTTAAGCCAGCCAGCATAGCGCGGAGAGCGCTTGCCCTCGTTTGGTACCTTTGTAAAGACTGCGTTTAAGCGCCCATCCAGCGACCATTGGCGCAAAGCCGATGCAACAGATGCGGAAAGCATCTGCTCGCCTTTAAGGCCGGAATAGCAGCCGCGCGCGCAGGTCAATAACCGGTGCAGGCGCAACCGCCATTCCGTATCACCCTGCCATGTGTCAGGCCCGGAGGCCGTTTTTGGGTCGTTGCCCATAGTATCCTCGCAATAAAGCTGTTTAGCGTAACCAAACCTTGGGAGGCTTGATGCTCTATTGCTTGCCGATGCTCGCTCTTTAGCGGGCTGTATGCCCTCTTAGTGGGGCGGTATTGCTTGTCGCGACTTGTGCCGCTTGTTATGCGCTGCGAGTTGCCGCGCGCGTATCTGTGGTGCAGTTGCAGGGAATTGCGTCTATCAATGGCCCATTACCGTGCCCCGCTTCGCTTCTCTGCTCTGGTGGATGCTGCACCTCACCCCTAGAAAGTGCGGGGTCGGTAATCTGGTCGGGCTGGCAGGGTTCGATACCTGCTTGGGATCCCATCGGCCGGGAAAAGCCCAACCCACGCGCCTGCTTCCCGGCAGGCCCGCAGCCCGTTAAGACATGGTCAAAATACGCGCGATCGAGTATGCGCGCCGCGTGGAGGGTGAAGGGGTCAGTCATGCCGACACCTCCGTCTTGCGCTTTTGATAAAGCGATATATGCTGCGGAAATGGACCAAGGAGTCCGGCGCGCTCGTGGCGAAGCCGGGTAGCTCCTCGTCCTAGCCAGTATTGAATGGCTGTGTCGCTTCTCAATAAAGCGGCTAATGGGTGAGGTCCCTTGCAGTTTGATCGCCCGGCGGTGCGGTATCCGCTAGCTGCAGGGAGGACCCCGCTCGAATGGGTGACGCCTGCGGATCCCAGACGCCACCCCACGCGACGCAAGCCGCGTGTAACAAATAGCCCTTCAGTTAATGCTGAAGAGCGCTCTTCGGCTAGACAAAGGTTATGCCAATGTTTATCCGAATCTCGATGTGCCGAAACACTTTGTATGCGATAATTCTTATCGTTATAAAGCTGCTCTAGGTGCAGGGGGCGGCTATGTAATGTAGTCGCTCCCATCACTCACCTGCCTCTGGCTGGTTAATGCGCTTTACATCTCTGAGTAATGTGCTACTGGTCACAACCTGACTCCGTCCGAGGAAGTCAGGTTGCTTGCCAGTTCGCCCCTCTTTCGGGGGCTATTCACCACTTTCCCATGGTAAAAGTCGTTGGCCGTCAAAAAGCCATCAGAGATCTCATAAAGATAATCCATATTGGGACCTGATGGCCTGCGGCGTCCTGCGATCCAATCGTAAACCATACCGCGAGTGAAACCATGTTCATCGGCAAATTCTTTTACGGTCAGACCGAGGCGTTTAATGAACTCATCTAATTTATTCATAGCCCCAAGTATGTATGCAAAACGCAACCATAGTCAAGCGCAAAAGTACGCAAATTGCAATCTACTCAAAAAAGATACATTCCCTATGCTTGGGGCTGACATTATGAGTACAGCTATAAATAAACTTGAGAAAATCAGAAAAAGCGCTGGCCTAACCATTGAGGCTTTTGCTGAAATTCTAGGTATGCAGCGCGGCAATTATCAAATGATAAAGGCTGGAACACGCAATTTACGTATTCATCACTTAGAAAAGGTATCGGATAAATTCGGCGTTCCTATTTCTCAGCTATTTGATGACGTTGAAGAGCAAAGATATAGGGTGCCAATCGTGGCAACAGTAGGTGCTGGGGGTGAGGTATGGCCAGTCGATGACTACCCACTAATGAAAAGCCGTGGCGAAATGGATGAGCTGGATAGTTCATTAGAGTTTGTAGACGCACCGCCTGGAGTTGATCCCACTCAATCAATGGTCGCGGCGCGACTCAAGGGCGATAGCTGGATGCCTTTGCTCCCAGAAGGTTCTTTAGTCTTCTGGAATCAAAAGCTCGAAGCCAACTTCGACACGTGTTTAAACAAGAATGCTGTATGCATGCTTTCATGCGGTCGTGCATATATGAAGCAAATTATCAAAGGCAGCGAACCAGATCGGTACAGCTTGTTAAGCAGCAATGCTAATATAATGGAAAACAAAGAATTGAAATGGTGTGCGCCAGTGCTTGCAATGGTGCCGAAGTATTAGGGGACAAAATAATGCGCAGTAATATTATATTTTTTTCAATTTTACTAATCTCAGGTTGCTCTACTAGCAAATTGACTACTCACGAAGAACAAGCATCAAGGCTAAGTAACTTAGAGCTTTGCAAGCGCATCAAATATGGCGGAGGAAACAGTTTCCAGCAAGATGAAGTATATACTCGTAAATTGGATTGCTCAGACTACCCAAAAATAACGAAATTGGATAATCGAGAGAAAAGCTATGATATTTATTACGGTAAAAGCGCGATGGAGCGCACTAGCATAGAAATGGTCATAAGCTTCTCAGAAAGCTTGCCACCCGTAATATCGGCAAAAGGTCGTGAAGGAGCTTTAAATCAAGCAAAATTAAATGTTGAATCACTTCTAAAGGACCCGTATAGCGCTAAATTTTCCGAGCTAAGAATAGAAAAGTTTGGTAAAGGCAAGGTTGTTTGCGGTAAAGTAAATGCGAAAAATAGCTATGGAGGTTATACAGGTAGCACTGATTTTGTAGCTGGCGGTAATGTAGCCGCTTTATATATCGATAGCAAATATCCAGACATTGAAAGGCAGAGCAATCTCGGCATGATTATGGCATGCAAGCTGTAGAGTTAAATATCGCCGCAATCGCTTTCTAAATCTGTTAGGCTATTAGTGCGCGCTCTTTAAAGAAAAGCGCTGGCAAGCAACCCTTGTCTGCAACGGATTCTAGATCACTAAGCTTCTATACTCGCATACCAATGCCCATTGCCTCTTACTAGATTGAAACCTACTACTTCAGCAACATCCATGTCTGATAGGTTTGAGTCATTATCGCTCATTAATAATCCCAATTAAGGTCAGAATATGAAGCGATGATAAAAGTATGCAAAAAGCGTACAATTAATTATTGACACAAGTATGCATCTTGCGTACATTCACCTCATGAGCAACGAGGTGAACATGCAAGTCGAAGCTATCTACCACAAGACGGCATCCTATCAGGACCAGACGGGCTGGCACTTGGTGCGCCTAGTGCCCGGTGAGTTGGTCGCTATTCCATGTGAGTTTTTGCGTTCACGTTTACTGCGTGAAGGCTATGTCAAATTACCCGGCCAGAAAATGAGCTTAGCAGCCGCGCAATGGCAAGCGGCAATGCAATCCGTATGCGATGCGTATGGCGCGAATTACAAGCCGGTTTCCCATTACCAACAATTAGCAAAGAACATACAGGAGGCATCATGAGTGTGCAGCAAGCTATGCGTACAGAAATGGCGGACTTTAATCTAAAGGTAGCCAAGCTTAACGCAGAAGACCTGAGCGAATCGAACTTTGGGTTTTTGTCAGAAATAGAACAGTTGCAGAACGAGCTAAATAGCATCTACCGCGAAGCATGTCGTTGCGCAGCAAATGCGGAGTTCGCGCGATGAAACATTCAGCGCTGAATAAACGATTGAGCCTCCCTGTTGCTTGGGCGCGGCGGGGAGAACCCGCCGCCCTCTTTTCAGAGGCGCTTGTATTGGGGTTGGGCGCGGCGATTGTGACCGTTGCCATGATCGATATGACCACGCGATTACTCGCGTATTTAATTATGGGGGCTTGAGATGGAAGAAAATAAAGAAAACCTAGCCGAAATGGAAATTGCGGCGCTGGCGGATGTGTTTGGGGTCTCGACAAGCGGATTTGAAGATTTTTATAAAACAGCTAAGGATAGTCAAAAAGGCAACTACAGCAAGGCAGCATCG
>DDZS01000036.1 GCA_002346425.1 Alphaproteobacteria bacterium UBA3002 | reverse complement strand
GATAGAACGCCGGTTTGGCCGGGTTCTGTACGAACGTAACTTGCTTATTTACAAGGAGATACAAGCATGAATACACTATCATTACGTCCAATTTTACGGCATTCTGTGGGCTTCGATCAATTCGATCGCATGTTCGACACATTGAGCAAAATTGATGAGTCAGCCAATGCCTATCCCCCTTACAATATTGAAAAAATCGGCGATAACCAATATCGCGTAACCTTAGCCGTGGCTGGGTTCGCGGAGGCAGATCTCGATATTATTCAGGAACGCAACAAGCTGGTGGTCAGCGGTCGCATCACGAAAGATGCTGAAGCTGAGGACGCCGCGCCGGTCGAATTCCTGCATAAAGGTATTGCCACCCGCGCGTTTGAACGCAAGTTCGACCTGGCAGAGCATGTCAAAGTGACAGGCGCCAATCTGGAAAATGGCCTGCTGCATATCGACCTGCTACGCGAGATTCCCGAAGCGGAAAAACCCCGCATGATCGCCATTAACGGCGCCGCTGCGAAAAAACTAACGAAAAAATAGCCTTCTCGGGAAGCGGAATGCAAAAAGGCGGTAAGCGGATACCCTTCAGCGCTTACCGCCCACCCGCATACCGCTTCCCGAAATAAAGCTTGCAATCCCTCGCAAAACGATTACAAAGCCCCCTCTTATTAATCGTCAGGATAGGGCGCTTGTGATCCTATCCGTTAGTGAGGAATGAAATGACAGCTTACGAACTGACCTATATCGTCCGCCATGACATGTCACCGGCCGACGTCAATACCCTGACCAAAAACACGCAAAACGTCATCGCTGAAAACGGCGGTAAGACGGTAAAAGACGAATATTGGGGCCTGCGCAATCTGGCCTATAAAATCAATAAAGCGAATAAAGGACATTATGTGTTCTTAGGAATCGAATGCGATGCCGCCTGCCTGAAAGAGGTAGAGCGCCAGTTACGCATTAACGAAGACGTGATTCGCCAGATGTCGGTGAAAGTCGACGCGATTGATGACAAACCCTCGCCGGTGATTCGCAACAAATCCGGCGATTACGAAGACGCTGCATAGGAGATTGCCCGATGAGTGATGCACCCAAACCCGCTGCTGGCCGTAAGGTCTTTTTTAAACGCCGCAAAACCTGCCCGTTTACTGGCCCGAACGCACCGACAATTGATTATAAAGATGTGAAACTGCTGGGCCGCTATGTGTCTGAACGCGGTAAAATCACTCCGAGCCGGATTTCGTCCGTATCGGTGAAAAAACAACGTCAGTTGGCACGCGCAATCAAACGCGCACGTAACCTGGCTCTGATGCCATACGTCAGCCAATAAGGAGTCGAGTGAAATGGAAGTGATTTTATTAGAACGCGTCGCCCGCTTAGGCGGTATCGGCGATACGGTAAAAGTAAAAAACGGTTATGGCCGTAATTTTCTGATCCCACAAGGCAAAGCCCTGCGCGCCAGTGAAGCGAATATCAAACGGTTTGAAGCGCAACGTGACGTGCTGGAAAAACAAAACCAGGAACGCCTGAGCGAAGCCAAAAAACTGGCCGATAAAATGGAAGGTTTGATCGTGACCGTTGTCCGTCAAGCCAGTGATGATGGCAAACTGTATGGTTCTGTCTCCGTCCGCGATATCGGCGACGCAATGGAAGCCGAAGGCTTTGATGTAGACCGCAGCGCGATCGATCTGAACGCCGCGATTAAATCATTGGGCCTGTACGAAGTGACCGTGTCACCGCACCCGGAAGTGCCGGTCGTGGTGAAAGTGCACGTCGCGCGTAATGCTGATAGCCCAATCCCGCAAGAAATGCTGGATGACGAACCGGAAGAGACTCCGGTGGCTCAGGCAGCTGCGGAAGATGAGGACACTGCTGAGGCTGTGGACGCGGAAGAAGACGAAGAAACCGCGGCTTAGTTTCGCGTGAATCAAAAAATATGGCGGGGCTACTTGGTAGTCTCGCCATTTTTTATGCGCAAATCCTGCCAATCTTCGCCGTTTCATTTATCTATTCTCCTTGAAAGACGAGCACCCCTGCCCCATCTGTGGTGGTACTAAACGCGAAAGGGGGCCAGATGTGCGCGCGCTGAAAAT
Source organism: Alphaproteobacteria bacterium UBA3002 (assembly GCA_002346425.1). Lineage (GTDB taxonomy): Bacteria > Pseudomonadota > Alphaproteobacteria > Rickettsiales > UBA3002 > UBA3002. The sequence continues at coordinate 48,752 of DDZS01000036.1, read as the reverse complement.
TCTATTAGCCACGATCATTTCACTGGCGGCACTGGCCATCGTCCTCGTCTATGGCGTGATCTATTACGCCAATTCCGATGCGGCGACGCAGTTGATTATTACCTCTGTCCAGAAACAAACCGGCCGCGAATTAGTGATCAATGGCGATGTCAGCCCGAAACTCAGCCTGACCCCCGTGCTTACCGTCACCGACGTCTCGCTTAGCAATCCCGACTGGGCAAAAAAAGACTTTTTACTGAAAGCACAAACGCTCGAAATCGGTATCGAATTACTGCCTTTGCTCGAGGGTGATACGCGTATTCAAAGTATCGCGCTGCGCGATGCGCAACTGGCGTTGGAAAGCAGCGGGTCGAAACATAGCTGGGAATTCGATAAGCAAAAAGAACCCGAAGCTGCCAAGGAAGTGAAACCCGAAGATCTGACGGAGCAGGATCAGAAGTCCAGCCAGATCAACATCGCCACGCTGGAGCTAACAAATACAGATATCTACTACCGCGACGGTAAGACCGATTACGATATTCACGTTGCCGATGCGATGGCCGATGGTCTGGATCTGGTGGCCGGAACTGTCAGCAATATCCACGCCGATGGTCGCTTTGAAAAAGCACCATTGGTAATCGATGCCAGCCTTGCTGAAAAACAAGTGCTGCAATTTGACGCCGCGCTCAAGGGCACCCCACATTCGTTAAGCGCGAAAGGTACCATCGGCCTGAACGATATGGCGTTTGATGGGAATATTTCACTCGATACACCCTCCCTCAAAAAACTCGGCAGCCTGATCGATCAGAACATCGCCGACGAGACCGCGTTGAAACTCCGCGCCGATATGGGTGGTACGCCGAAACTGATTAAACTGAGCAATCTGAAAGCGACCTATGGCGATTATCCCGTCACGGGCAATCTGACAATCAATACCTCAAGCTCGCCGATTTATATCAGCGGCTCGGTCGCGAGCGAGAAACTCGCTTTCGGACAAGCGGAAGCCCCGGAACCCGCCCCGAACAGCCCGGTGACCAGCCAGGATGCGGAAGTGCAGGAAGGCGATACCTCCGCCGAATTGCCAACCGGCCTTAATGCGGTCAATGCCGATCTGGATATCGCGATTGGCGCGTTAAGCTTCGGCAAAGTCACCATTGCCAACGCGAAAACCAAAGCAGAGTTGAAAGACGGTCGCCTGCGCCTGAATCCACTGACCGGCAACACCGCGCGCGGCAGTATCAATGGCTCGGTCGATTATAATAGCGCAGCGGAAATCCCGGCCCTGGCGGTAAACCTGAAAGCCGATGATGTCATGCTTGGCGACCTGCTCGCAGCCTTTGGGAGTTCCGACAAAATTCAGGGCGGCGCGATTAATGCTTACGTCAAACTCAATGGTTTTGGTAAAACGGTGAACCAATATCTGGCCTCCACCAGCGGCGACATTTCCTTCCTCGCTAAAAACACGGTCTACCGCGATCCGCCGCAAATCACCAAAGCAGCCAGCTTCTTCAACCTGCTGCAACCGCAAGGCGATGATTTGGTCGTTGAATGCGCGCTGGCCAATTTCAAAGTGCGCAGCGGTATTGCCACTTCCCAAGTCATAGCCGCCAAAGCGCCGGGGGCGTATGTCAGCGGCGAAGGCGAAACCGATCTCGCCCGTCAGCGTATGAACCTGACCTTTCAAGCGCGCTCCAACCTGATTGGATTTGCTGACATTGCCCCGCCGATGAAAATGAAAGGAAAATGGAGTAACCCCACCGTATCGGTTGATAAAAGTTCGACCTTCATCAACCTAGGCAAATGGGTGGTGGGTACCGTTACCGGCGTCGGCTTATTCGCGATGGCCGGGGAACAATTATTCGATAAAATCGGCGTGACGCGCAATGACCCATGTGTGCAGAAACTCGAAGAATCGGATCAGCAGGCGCGTGAAGCTAATCAAAATCCGAAAGAGACGTTCAAAAATGCCGAAGATGCGGTGAGTGATCGCCGCGACGAAATCAAAGAACAATTCGACGCGAAAGAAAAAGAAATCCGCAATATCCGCGATGGCATCAAAGGCATGTTCCATAAAAACAAAGCCGCGCCCGTCGCAGAACCCACTGCTCCGGCAACGGAAGCACCTGCCAGCGAATAAAGGGGTTTAGTTAGAATCCCTGCGGCGCAAATTCCTCGCGTTCCAGATCGCGGAAACGCGTAAATTCGGACTGGAATTGTAGCGTCACCGTGCCAATCGGGCCGTGACGTTGCTTGGCAACAATCACATCCGCGAGGCCATGAATCTCTTCCATTTTCGCTTGCCACTGCGCATGTTCATCGGTGCCTTCTTTCGGCTGCGAGCGCATCATGTAATATTCCTCGCGATACACAAACATCACCACATCCGCATCCTGCTCAATACTCCCCGATTCGCGTAAGTCAGAAAGTTGCGGGCGCTTGTCTTCGCGGCTTTCCACCGCACGGCTCAGCTGCGACAGCGCCAGCACCGGGATATTCAGCTCCTTCGCGATGGCTTTTAGCCCTTGCGTGATTTCGGAAATCTCCTGCACACGGCTTCCCCCATCACGTCCCGAACCGCGCACCAGCTGCAGATAGTCGACCACCAGAAAGCCCAGATTGTGCAGACGTTTTAACCGGCGCGCCCGTGTACGCACCGCGGCAATCGTCAAGGCGGGCGTGTCATCGATAAAGAAAGGAATCTTCGACAGTTCATTGCTCTGCTGCACCAGATCGGAAAACTCCTGATCGCTCAAATCGCCGCGCAGCAGTTTGGACGAGTTGATATTGGTCGTCGAGGCAAGCAAGCGATTCGCCAATTGTTCTGACGACATCTCGAGCGAGAAAAAGCCGACACTTCGCGGGGTTTCGTCTTTCGCTTCTTGTAAGGCTTTACATGCACCATAGGCCAGCGAAGTGGCCAGCGCGGTTTTCCCCATGGAGGGACGTCCCGCCAGAATCAACAAATCCGAATCCGACAGACCGCCCAGCAAACGATCCAACGCGCTGAGTCCGGTCGGAATCCCGACCACGGTGCCTTCGCGTTTCAACGCTTCTTCGGTACGCAGTAATGCTTCGTTCAATCCGTGGCGGATGGATTGGAAGCCACGTTGTTCCGACCCGGCATTGGCGAGGTTAAACAGTGCTTGTTCCGCCCGCTCCACATGCTGTTCGGCGGTATCGGGACTGTCATGCACATACGCATCATTGACGACATCTTCGCCGATGCGAATCAGTTCGCGCTTCATCGACAGGTCAACCAGAATATCCGCATAATCGCGCGCGTCGATCACCGTGATCGCCGCTGCCGCCAGGCGCGACAGATACTGATCCTCGATCTCGTCATTCTGTGCGAAATAATGGCTTAGCGTCACCGGATTGGCGATTTGTCCTTTGTCGTGAAACCGTTGAATAACCGCGTAGATTTTCCCATGAATGCCAGCGTAAAAACAGTCGGGCTTCAGGTCCGTCGAAATCACGTTGAGCAGGTCGTTATTGACCAGTATCGCGCCGAGCAGCGCTTGCTCAACTTCCAGATTATGCGGGGCTTCGCGAAACGTTCCCGCTTCGCTGCGTTGCGTGCTTGCCAGTTCGAGCATTGTGCTTCCTTTTTTTGCCTATGCTACGCAGCCTAGCCGCAACTGACCAGCCCTAGGAAGGGGTTATCCACTAATCCACATCGCAAAACCGATGCTATCATTGAAACAAGTTGGATTTGGTTTATGGTTTATGGATAGCAGCACAGATGCCTATGCGAAACGACATCACTTGCAAAACACATGTTTCTCATGTGCTCTCTGTTTACTTACCATTGCACGTTATCTTCCATTAGTAGCTTGTTCTTTTTCTTCGCTTTTCCGGCCTTACAGCGTTGCGCAGAGATATAGGATTGTTTGGCAAACTGGTCAGAAATCATCGGACAGGTGATCACATCTTTTTTAATACTGAAATGCGATAGCACCTGATCCGCGATGCGTTTCCACTGCACGTTACTCGTATGCGTGACCCGAGCCAGCGCTTCATGATCTGTCGCCAGTAATTTGCGTTCCGGGTTATTCGCTAGCTTTAAAAGCAGTAGAAGATACGCCCCCACTTCATCCGCATCCATCGTAAGGCATTCAATCAAAAATTCTCGCGTATCGATCTGTACATATTTTAATCGCATGGCCGTTACCCAATCAGCCACACGCATAGACAGGAAGGGGAAAATTAATTCAGTTTGAATTGTACCGGAATTTTGAATTCCAGCAGCGCGCCACCCGGATATTCCGACGGTGCCGCGGGGAGCGGATTGGCGCGTTTGACCATATCCAGTGCCGCACGGTCGATCATCTGATAGCCAGAAGATTGATCAATGGAAGAAAATTTCACATTACCCTGCCGGTCGATTCGGATACGCACGATCGGTGTGCCATGCTGCCCTAATTGCCGTGCCATCGAGGGATAGGTTTTGTGCCGCTGTAACCAGGCGGAAATTTTTTGCTCGTAGCGCAGCATCACCGCTTCCGCATCGACATCCCCGGTCGGATCGCCTGCGCCTGTCTGGCTCTGGCCCGCGCTTTCGCCTTGCCCACCGGCACCTTCATCCATCCTGTTGGCGCGCACATATTGTTTGGGCGCCGAATCGCTTAAACTGCTTGGCGGTTTGATATCCGGCAATTCGGTTTTCGCAGGAATGGCCCCAGAATTAGGTTTGGAAGGCGCAGGCGGTGTCTTTGGGCGGTCCTTGCTTTTATCGGCGACAAAGGCGCTGAAGCTGCGGAATTCTTTGCCATCGACATTGCGCTCTGGCGGCGGTGTCACTTCTTTTTTCTGCGAGACATTGGCTTTCACCGATGTATCGGCGAGCGTCACCGGCTCCAGCGGCGGTAGTGGCACACTGCCGGATGACGCGTCCAGCTGCGGGCGCATCGGGGCATTCGGCGTGCCGAGCTTAATGTTCAGACTACGCACAGGAATTTCTTCCACCGCGTTTTGCGGCCACAGCGCATAAATGACCAAAGCCACCAGATGCAAGGCCAGCACCGCGCCCATGGTCTTGCCAAAATCGCGCTGCGTCAGGTAATGCTGCGTCGCCTGCATCATCCCTGTTGCTCCGTTGTCAGTGATAGGTTCTGCCCCCCGGCGGCTTTGATGTAATTCATCACCTGAATCATGCGCGAGGCTTTCATCCGCGCATCGGCTTTGATGGTGATGACGCGTTCCTTGTTATGTTCCAACTCGCTGGCAATGGTCGTTTCCACATCCGACATCGCAACGGGCATATCGTTGATGATCACTTCGTCATAGCGCCCCAGCAAAATACGCACATGCCCTTCATCCAGCAGTTCACCGCTTGCGGCTTCCGGCAGTTCGACATCAATCACGTCCATTTTTTCGACCGTCCCCGCGACCAGAAAAAAGATCAACAGCAGGAACACGACATTGATCATCGGGACCATGCTGATCGGGCGGACCTTCTTTTTACTACGCGCGAAATCCATCATACTCCTTTGGCGTCATTGCCTGAATTTACGCAGTAAATTATAGGGCAATCTAAGGTTCTTATCAGGGTGGTCTGGATTACCCTATAATTCGCTAACACGAATTCGGGTAATGACGAATGCAAGTAAATCCTCATCATCACTCCGTAAATTTGACATCGCCGCCAATGGCCGAGCCTGGCGCGTGATCGATTTGGACATTGCGCCCACCTTGTTGATAGACAATGTCGAGCACGGTCACCAATTGCTGGACCGACACATCCGGCGAAGACAGAATTAACAGATTCTTATCCGGCGATTCTTCCAGTTGTGCATGAATATATTGCTCAAAGGTCTGCAGGTCCAGACGCTCATTATTGCGCACAATCGCGCCGTCTGAAATCACGCGAAAGACTTCAACATTCAAATCAGCACTGGCCGCGCCCTTTTGGTCCGATGGTAGGCCAAGCTCTAACGATTCGGACACCGTAAACGTGGTCGATAGCATGAAAAACACGATCAGCAAAAACACCACATCAATCAGCGGTGTCAGGTTGACCGCCTGCGTCCGGCGGCGTTCGCGTTCAATCAATACGGCCATGGGCAGTGCTTAGAATTTGCTGTAGGTCGGGTTCAATAGGCGCAAGGTGGAGGTAGAAGCCGCGGTGCCACCAATGCTCGACAGTTGCTTTTCCTGATCTTCGAGTTGCTTGCGTAATTTCTCATCATGTTGCTCAAGCTGTTTGCGCAATTTGTTCTCTTGCATCTTCAGATTCTGATGCAGTTCTTGCTCTTTATTGGCGAGCGCTTTGCTTTGACGATCCTGTAATTGACGCAACTGCTCCTGTTGTTTTTGCAGGAGTTCTTGTTGCTGCGCCAGCATCGCCTTGCGTTGCTCTTCATTGAACTGGCGTTGTTCAGCATGCAGCTGACGTTGCGTTTTCAGCTGACGTTCTTCGTCAGCGACGCGTTTCTGTTCTTCTTCATTGCGCAAGAAATTATCTTCCAGCGCCAGAATCTGAATGGTGACGTCTTTCATCGTGGTGCGCACTTTTTCAATCACGCTGTCGATCACGTAATAGGCCGCCACTGCCGGAATCGCCACGATCAACCCGCCCACGGTGGTCAACAGTGCTTCCCAGATACCGCCCGCCAGCATCGACGGGTCAACGCGGGTGCCCGCCTCGCCCAGACGCGCGAACGCCCGCACCATACCGATGACCGTACCCAGCAGACCCAGCAACGGCGCCGTGGTCGCGACCATTTCCAGCCCACGCATATGCGATTCAAGGTAATGAATTTCCTGCGCGCCGACGCGGCTGATCTCCGCCTCACGGCTGCGCAATGACAAATTTCGGTTCCGCACGCATTCAATCGCCGTGCGCATAATGCGCGCCACCGGGCCACGCACCGGTTGCAGGCGGCTGCTCGCCTCGGTCAGCTCGCCGACTTTCACCAACTGCATGGTCGGATCGATATAATGACTCGAAAACACATTCGCTGATAGAAACTGCTGTATTTTATACGCAATGACTGTGACCGCATATACCGATAGCAGCGCGAGGATCAACATGACCACGCCGCCTTTTTGGAGAAACTCTAATGCATCCATAACCGTAAAACCTGCCTTGATTTTTTGTTTGCTACTCTAGCGAAAAGCGCGGGGAGTGCAACGGAAAACAATGCGAATGTTAACAGTTTTTTAACCTTTAGCCAAACTCTGTATAACCCTATTATTTTTCATGCAAATTTACGCTTTCTCCGCTAACGAAAAGATATGAATCCGCTTCTATTTATCAGTGCTACCGGCCTTAGCGCCTTCTTATTAATGATGGTTCAGCCCATGATGGCCAAGATTTTGCTGCCTTATGTCGGCGGCGCTCCGGCCACGTGGATAACCTGTATGTTGTTCTTTCAGGTGCTGTTGCTTGGCGGCTATGCCTATGCTGCGGTAAGCAGCGCCCTTTTCTCACCAAAGCGCCAGTTGATTCTGCATGGCGCGCTGATGTTCGTGGCGTTGTTGCTGAGCCTGCCACTCGAATTGCGCCTGCCCACCTCGCTTTCCGCCAGTGATTCCCCGGAAGGCATGCTATTGCTTGGCCTGCTGTTCTCGGTCGGCTTTCCATATTTTATCCTCACCGCCAATTCGTCGCTGATTCAGCGCTGGTTTCATGCGCAGAGTGGCCGATCGCCGTACTTCCTCTTTGCAATCAGTAATTTCGGAAGTTTCGCAGGCGTGTTATCCTATCCGTTTCTGGTCGAATGGTTGCTACCGCTTTCCGCGCAACTCATCTCGTGGAGCGCGGGTTTTGTCCTGCTATTCTGCCTGTTCTGCCTGATCTTTGTCGGCCTTAAACGCCAGCCGCAGACCGAGCAGACCGAAACGCTAGGCCGCAATATTCCGCTTCCGCTCATCGGCAAAGTCGTCTTCGCCGGCTTCGTCCCGTCCAGCCTGTTCTTAAGCGTGACCTTGCATATCACGACTGACGTCGCATCGTTCCCGCTGATCTGGATGATCCCGTTCGCGCTTTACCTCTTAAGCTTCACGTTGGTCTTCTCCAAACACGGTGCGCGCTACACCATGATCGGGCAAAAGCTGCAATTTGCCAGCGTCTGTATCCTGACCTTCTTGAGCTTCTCGATCTACAAAAGCCCGTTATTCATGTTGATCGACTTTATCGGCATGGGCATCATCGCTGTTAGCTGTCACGGCCTTGCCGCGCAGGCGCGCCCTGCCCCCGATCGCCTGACCGCTTTTTACTTTTGGCTCTCCGTCGGCGGCGCGCTGGGCGGCTTGTTTAACGTTGCGGCACCTTACCTGTTTAATTCGATCGTCGAATACCCGTTGGTCTTGTTGCTGTCGCTATTCGCGATTCCACGCCACGAATTTGGCTTCGACAGCTTTACACGCATTTCCAAACGCGCGGTCATCATCGGCCTGTCCATCTTCATCCTCATCGGCGGCACCTATGCCCTGCTCAACCCGCAGGAAGAAATCGCCGAGACCACCGAGACCGCCAGCAGCGACTACGAAACCCTCATCGAAACCCGGAATTTCTTTGGGGTGTTACGCGTTACCAATGCCGATGGGCTGCACGATTTTACCCACGGCACCACACGGCACGGCCTGCAACATTTCAATGCTGACGATCCTTTGACCATCACTACCTATTACTCGGCGTTAGAAAAACTATTCGCGCCCCTGCCCGATTCCTTTTATGCCCGGCCCTTTGCTGTTGTCGGCTTAGGCGCCGGCACGCTGGCCTGCATCGCCAAACCCGGTCAGGCCATGGACCTGTTCGAAATCAATCCCGGCGTGGCCGATATCGCCACCAACCGCGACTTCTTCACCTATCTGAGCGATTGTCCCGGCGAGTATGACATTCACCTGATCGATGGGCGCTTAGGCTTGGAAAACCCACCGCATGATACCTATAATCTGATCGTGATCGATGCCTTTTCGTCCGATGCGATTCCGCTGCATTTATTGACGCAAGAAGCCATGCATAGCTATGTGAAGGCGCTCGACCCGGTGGACGGGATTCTCGCCATCCACATCACGAACCGGCATTTCGATTTAGAGCAAGTCGTGGCGAAACTCGCGGAAGATGCCAATCTAATTCCTTATTATTATCATTACGATAAAACCTCCGACCAGGGGCTGGATGAGATCGCCAATTGGATGATTTTGTTACCGCAAGCTTCACCTTACGATTTCAGCGACAGCGGGTTTGATATCACCCGCATTCACGCCGATCAAAAAACACGGTTATGGACCGACGATTACACCTTCGTCTTGCCCTATATGCATTGGGAATAGGCTAGAATTAATCGAGCTTGCGCGCTTCTTCGGGTAGCATGACGGGAATACCGTCGCGTACTGGATAGGCGAGCTTCGATTCCGCACAGACCAATTCCTGCGCGCCCGCATCATACTGCAGCGCGCCCTTGCTTACTGGGCATACCAGCATCTCAATCAGCGCCGGATCTAAAGTAGAGGTAGAATCTGTCATAAAAAAATCTGGAGCGGGTGATGAGATTCGCAAGAAATCTGCATCATATTGTTTCTATTCGCCTTTTAATAACCTTATTCAAAAAACGGCCCCCGGATCGGCCCCTTTTGGTTTGGGGTTGCGCATTCCGGGATGCAGGCGCATATTAAGCAAAAAAGAGACGGCAATGCAATACACATATGAATACTCGCAGCTCAGCGAGGAAGAAATCCAAGAGCACATGGATCGGCGCGCAGCTAAAATGCGCGAGGATGCTTTTCGAATGGCTCGATACAAGTGTCGGCAAACCAAAGAAGTGCCCAGCTATTATGATTGCAAGGTGAAATCGCACGAGGCGTATCGCGAAATGGCCGCGGCTGGATGCGATTTGTCTGGTATACCGAGTCTATATGAATTCGCCTAAATAAATGTGCAATATATTGCGCGTTTATTATTGACTTTATGCGCAATATATTGCACATTGTGCTTATGGAAGTTACATACATAAGCACCGCAGCCAAAAAAGAAATCGACAAACTACCCGCCGACATGCGCGCACGTTTCGTCCGGGTTGTGGAGCTGATGGAAGATGCCAACACACATATGATCGGCATGCCGCACATGCGTCATATTGAAGGCGAAATTTATGAAATCCGCATGAAGGGCAAAGCCGGGATTGCGCGAGCTTTGTATGTAGCGATCGAAGCGCAGGAGCTGGTCGTGCTTCACGGCTTTGTGAAGAAAACGCAAGCAACGCCGACTAAGGCGATTCAATTAGCAAAAAAACGCTGGAAGAACCGGGGGAGTAATCGGACAGCACAAAACGAGAGAGAACAGAAAAGGAGAACCGAATAATGAGCTTAAATGTAAAAGATAGCTTTAAAGAATGGAAGAAAGACCCCGAATTTCGGGCAGAATATAAAAAGCTCGGCCCCGAATTCGAAACCGCGGCCGCGCTGCTTAAATGCCGAAAAAAAGCAAAGCTGACGCAACAGGAAGTCGCGGACCGCATGGACGCGAGCCGCCGCCTGGTGGCCCGTATCGAATCCGGCGAAGCGAATGTAACCGTCGCGAGCATCCGCAAATATGTTGAGGCATGCGGCAAACGCCTGAAAATAGGCGTCGTTTGAAGGGATATCTAAATCATTTATTTACTAGCGGAATAGAAGACTTAACCACTTCACATGAAGGGAAGCCGTATTCTTCTAGCAGCATTAGAACTTTTAATTCACGCTGATCTTGATTAATCCCCGGCCCAATAATAATCCGTTTAATAGATTTTTCGAAGAGGTCGAAACATGCCGCATTATCAAAAAGCACAATATAAGGAACATTATCAGGACGAAAATTGATTTGTTTTAAAGCCATGCTCTGGTCAACGAGTTCATTTTCATGCAAAAACCTCTCATACTCATGTCCGTAAGCTAAGGAAATAATTCTAATTTCATTTTCTTCATGAAACCCATAATGCTTACTTCTTGCCGCACACTGAAAAAGATCATCGAGCTGGTCTGTGCTATCTCTTCTCAAGCTCTTATGATTTAATGAATAAATTGTATCTTCCGCAACCTCAGCGTATTTTTTTCTAAGGTTTCTAATAGTATCGTTTTTATCGTCGTCGCGTACTAGTAGAGGCTTTCCTTTATGAATTTTGCCGTAGGTATAGGCAACTGATGTTACTAAAAGCATTGAGAAAGTAGAATGCTGTTTTTCAATAAGCAACAGATCACACAATTGCTGAGTGTCGAACTCTATTGCATAACCATTGTCTGGCGCGTACCCCCTCCATTGACTGAGCCGGCCATTGAGTAGCTCAAATTCATCATGCTCCCGTCTATACTCTGGCTGTTTTTCTGCGGGGCAAAAACAAGTGACCGAAGCAAAATGCTTCGAATGCACATGATTTGATAACCATAAAAGGGCTTTTTTGATATCGTCGCGACCTCTCTTAAAATTCATGGTGATATTTTCGCTATCAAGCATGTTGCTTAAGGTATCTGCGAACCCCTGAAACTCTTGTCGATCATTTAGAAATCTATAATGAGTCGACCAAATTGAGCGGTTTTCTAGTATCCCCCTCAAGCCTTGTTCGGTCGTGTAATGATGAAGACTTTTGTAGACGTCAGAAATGGACTTTTCTTTTACTGGCTTCCGCATTCCGAAACTATATCAGCAAATCGCCGCGTCACAAGATAATGAACATTAGAAAAGAATACTTGTACCATCACTGCCAAGGCAACGGCGCTTTCTGGCTCTTCGCGATTGTCCGCTTATCCCATGACCGCGAAGCGGTATAACCGAGATAACCGGTCCCGAATAACACATAGAGCGGCTCCGGAATCGCATTAAACATGGCGTTGATATTATCCGCGGCCAGTTGCGTCTCTGCGGGCCACCAAATGCCTAGAATCCCGCCAATAAACGCCAGCGAAATAATGCCATACATCAAATACAGGAAACTCGGCCGCGCGCGGCTGGTGAACGGGTCCGCGCTCGATGCTTCCGCCAAAATCGCTGACATCTGAATTTCCATCAGCTTCAGCTCCTGGCTGTTTTGCAGCGAAATCAGCTCCGAACGCGCTTTCTCTCGCGCTTCCTCGTTAGGCAACACACGATCGAGGACCTTTTCTATTACCGGTATAGCGGTAGCGATAAGCGGAATCATGCTGGGTACTCCTTACGCGGTAGTTGATAATGCGGGCCATCAGGAAACGACTTCCAGTCGCCGCCCCATTCAATCGGGATACGCAACTCGACCGCGGCCTGCTTCATGGCATGCGCGATCTTATGATAGAGTGGCCAGTCCCAGCGCACCGCGCCATCGACATACGCGCCCAGATCGACAGCATGGCCGGTCAAATGACGACTATTAAGCGTAGAGCTGGCACCCGCCTTATATAGTAGCTGCTGACGCTCGATATTCCGCAAGCCTTCCAAAACCGTAAAATCAACCTGGCTAATCTCGATGGCGCGTTCGACCACTTTTACCAGATCAGGATGCACACCTTCCAGCCTTTGCCGCGAACGTTTCCCTAAGCGATACGTCATGACAACCAGCCGGCCAGCATGAAGATCACCAGCGCCACATACGCCCCCAGCCGCTGCACTGGTGGCACCCCATTAAAAAAGGCCGCTTCCGCGACCTCCATGGCATTAAGTATTTTCCGTTTCATATCCGCTCCTAATAATTATAAATCCAATAACCCGGCGTTGCCGTGATTTGCCCGGCGCAACCGCCGTGGCTAGTGTCGTCTTCGTGGCATCGCACCGATGGCGTGATCGCCACCTGCCGCTGCCAGTTAGCGCATGCCGCCAATAATCCGATTAACATCACGAGCAATAGCTTCCATGCGCTCGGTCGCTTTATCCGCCTGCTTCGCTTGTTCCACGCGCCATTCATTGCGTTCCTCCCGGTGTAATTGTTGCATCTCTTTCAGATGGGCTTCCGCTTCGTTGCGTGAATCCTTCCGCTCTTGCGCGTGTCGATCTTCAAGCTGCATATAGCGCCGCGTCTGAAACCAAACGAACGCTGCCAGCGCAAAAATCACGATGCCAGCTAGCCCCAGATCGCCAAGGATCGGCCCAGCGATATCGATCAGGCTTTCCATTACTTGATACGCAATATGTGAATAAACAGGCGTGTAACCGCGTAGACCTCCATCAACACCGGCAGGGGCCGCAGGTTATAAATCAAATCCCATTGCGCCGGTGTGAAGGTCATCGCACCGCCCAGCCCCATGCCTGCAGTTGCCAGAGCAAGCAGCCCGGTGCAGAAATAAACATCACGCAGGCGCGCGCTCAATTCCGCTTTAGACAGATTCTGCCAATACGCGAACGCGAAACATACAAAGGCACTCGCCAATGATACGGCTAGCGTGATCCATCCCACATAAATGCGCACCTGCGTCCGCTCGCCGGTAAAGGCATAGAGGCCATAGCACGCCAATAACGCCACAAGCGCGGCATTTATTAAGCACGCATAACAGCGCTCCTTTTCCTGCTTTTTCATAACATCTCCCATAAAATTAGCGCCCATAGCGCGATATCCAGCGTCAGCCCGCCCGCAAGCTCTGTCGGTCGACGGCAATCCCAATAGGGCATATCATCAGGATGCACGCGCCCGGCAGCATCGACGCGCACCGGCTTGCCGCGCCATTGGCCTTCCTTTGCGGCTTTCGCTTCCCAGCCCAGCCATTGGCCCCAGTGGGTGATATAGTTGAACAAATACAGGCTGGCGCAGCTAAGAAAGCCGGTAAAGTAATGCGCTTTCATGACATCGAGCAAGCTTGGTAGTTCGTGATCGCTTATCGTGTCCATATAGGCGTTCTCTACATTCTCGGTGCGGCTCCCGCGAAGAAACACCCACCAAGCCAGTACGGCAGGCAACACCAGCGAACCCCACCAGCTAAAGCAAAGCCAAAAAATCAAGCCATAAGCCGCAGCTGAAAGCCCCATGCACCAGCCGCGGGGCAGTGTATTGTGGCCATGAAGGCCGGAAAAAGTGGCGAGAATCATGTATCAGTCTCTTTATTCGGCTTCGATTACAATAACGCGGCAGACGTTGCCAGATCCCCCGAATAGCAGCCATAATATACGGGGGTTATCTCCATCACATGCGCCATCACCACCCTCTGACGCCCAGTTGTTAGTACTGATGTCACTGTTTTGAAAAAGGTTAGGATAGTTAACTGCGGAAAGCGAAAAGCCATAGCTTGCCCGGCCAGAAAAGCCTTGGCCAATGATAATTTTTTTACTAGCGACATTCCTTGGATCAACAGGCTTATACCGTAGCTTTGTAGATGAATACCCCGGCAGCCTTGTGTAATCATCACTTTTTGGTATCGGCGCCGTTGACATATAGGACGTAACCAACGTGGTGCCGTTATATCCCAATCGCAAGAAAATCATGTCTGTCGTAGACGAGGTTGACCCTGTATAAATAATATCAAACATACCACGGCCTATATACTCAACGGCAAAGCCGTATGTCGCATCTCCAATACCGTTTGTTTGCGCAACGGTAATGGTAACAGTATCCTCATTTACCGTTATTTGCATAAGGCAGCTTGCTATAGCATTTGTCCCTACGCTCAACCAAGCATAAGCGTCATTATATGCGTCATACCCCATTGCGGCAGCACAGGCATAATTCGTGCTCGTACTCCAAGAGGCGGCGCTGGCAAAAGAATGACTATCAACAACCTCCCCATCGCCATTAAGCAGCACTGCCCTGTAAGCGGTATTGCCATTAGTATTAGATAACTGACGAAAAGAGACTAAAACACGATTGTCATATTCATTTTCAATCCAGCAATGCGTCATTAACCCCGCGACAGTGAAAGCATTGCCGGTATGTCCAAACTCAGTGACCGCATCGCCGGAATTAGCATGCGTAACGGTTGGCGCACCTGCCCCGTCAGCTGGGAAAACTACTTTAGACACTTTAAAGTCTTTGTTAGTCATCCAATCTAACGTGATAATTAAAGCGGCGTTTTTATCATTTTTAAACGGGATGATCTCTGCGATATAATAATCGGTGGCGGCAGATTGTATATCTGCTTGCGTGCCTAACGTAATCGCAGGACTCGACGCATTATACTCGGCGGTGCGGCAATGCACGCCGCCGCCAGGCGTTGTGTAAATCAACCCCGCACGCGCATTTTCGCCTGCATTTTCTAACGGCAACACGTTAAATTTATTCCCAGCGAAAATATCTGCTTGCAACGTAGCCGTAAAAGTAGTCCCGCATACGGTTGCAACATTGCGCGACGCATCCATGAAATCAGCATAATACGGCTCAACGCTGGCAGCTACCGCAGGCGGCGGTGTAATATCAATAGTTTCGGTCATGCTTGAAAACCTCCGGTCTTATCGATGCCTATCGTCATACGGGTTGCGTCGGTGATGTTTGCGATATCTAATGTGACGATGCTGTTAGCAGGCAGATCATAATAGTCATTGCCTCCATCATTCACCGGCACGCTAGTAAAGGCTGTGCCGCCAGTAACTGTGGTCGAAGGCGCCCCGCCAAAGTTGACTGCCATGCCATTCACATATAGCGTGATATCGGCGGTGCCGGTATCTGTCACGGGGCGCACCGCATGCCAGCGCTCTGCGGTTTCGGTGGTATAGCAATAAAGCCCGTCTACCGCGGCAAGCCCGCCCCGGTAATTTAGCTGCTTCCACCCGCGCAAATTATTAATCTTAAACCCGGCCGCATTCAGATCGCCGCGCAGTTTGTTAAAGTCCGTGCCGTTCTGGATGACCCATTGATTGGTTGCCCCTTCAAAGACCAGCGCATAGTTTCGGCCCGTTTGAAACCGCCCCGATTCCAGCGAATAATCCCCCGGCTCGACAATCTGATAGCTGGTGCCATCATTGACGCGCAGATACATCTGCCCGTCATTTTCTTCGTCAATATTCAGCCCAATTTTGGCACCATCGCCGATCACATAATCCGCCAGAGTAATATCGTAGACATTGGCGTTTTTCTCGGTCGTGACAAACGGCGTCCCCTGCGCCTGCGCCGCCCACGCCGCCGCCGCATCCGCCGCCGCCTGCGCTGCCTGCAGCAACGTGTTCACCGTCGCCAGATTTGCCGCCACCTCATCACGATCGCCCGCTGTGGCATCCGCGTCTTCCGCTGTCTGTTGCGCAGCACTATTAGCAGCGCTTGCTAGCGTCGCCATGTCTCGCAGAGACTGTGCCCAGTTGCCTTCTAAGCCTGCAGCGCCGGGGGTTAAATATCCTACGCCGCCAAAACCAAATGGATTGGATACGGCATCATATTGCTGATGAGAATATTGCGTCGCACGGTAGAATGCCGCTTCTTGGTCTTCGGTAAAACTCATCCGATAACTTCCTCTTGGTTGATAGTGATATTACAGCGCTTCCCGTCGCTATGCTTTAAAGGCGGCAGGTCTTGATTGCGGCCGAGCCATGCATCGCGCGGACGATTGATTTCATCATCGCGATCGATCCACCAGGTATAGGGCTTGTCGATATCTAAAAGCCGCTGCATTTCCTGCGCAACGCCTTTGGCTTCGGCTTTTGGGAGATGCTCAAAATCACCTTTAAAAATGCGGGGCTTTGCTAGCACATCAAAATCTTTATGCCCGCTTGCTGCCTGCCGGCTTTTGGTCCGGCCGATATAGCCGTCTTCACATCCTTGTGCGGGATTAATGCTAAACTCTATCGCATACTCGACCGGGCAATACCCGACCTGCACAAAACCGTCTGAATTGGTTTGATCATTTATCTCGATCAAAAATTCGTCTGCGTAATAATTTCCCGGAATGAAAAACGGGTGATCCCGTTTTGCTCCCACTAAATCATCTTCGGTATAAGTACGATCGTGCAGATTCCCGCCGTCATGATCGACTTGATCAAAGGTATACACCGGTTTCAGCCAAGGCACCCAGCCACTATCGAAGACGACAGTCGCGGGGCTGTCGTAATTAGTGCGAAGCAACTGACGGCGAATCAATGCATCACGTGAGAGATTGGTTTGACATAGCCAGAGACTATTAATGCGCCGCAACTGTGCTAACGAACCGCGAAATATCGTATCTTCTAAGTCTAAACTCGCGCTGCGCCATGGCATAGACAATGGCAATCGCCCTAGATTTTCTGGACCGTACCCATCTGCATGATCACCGCCGGTCGTAAAATTTACCTCTTCGGTCCATATTTTATAGCCGGCCGTAATATTCTTGGTCATCGCAGCACCTCAAATTCTGCATCACTCAGCGTTGCATCGATCTTTTCTTTCACAATCCAGACCTTTGCCCCTTCCTTGAATCCGTAGCGCGGATGAATAATAGTCACTGGCTGCCCCGGCCGTACGGTCTGCGCCAACGCAGGATTAAGCGTTGATTTAACCCGGTACCGCTTTCGATAGCCCACAACATCCGCAAGCTGATCGCGCACCGCCTCTGCATGACTAGCATTCACCAATCGGGTGTGATGCGTTATGGCGACGGCATTCATGTGAATTGAAGGAATGCCGGGTACTTCTAAAACAGAAGTATAACGATACGCTTGCGACAATTGCTGCCGTAGCTCTTCACTTACGCCAGCTGCGACGCCGTCTTTTTGCAATGGGTAGTCATTGGGATAATATGCAACACGCACCTCCTTAACGGGTGCCGCCAAATCATCGTCTTTTTCATTCAGAATTGGCTCTAAATCATGAATAACAATATCGTTGCTACGTAATGCTATCTGGCTGCGCGAATCATTAAAGGTTGCTACAGGTTCCCTCGCCTCCAAATCCTGCAATGTTCCACAAATGACAGAGCCGGTGCGCCGTGCAATCGCCCATCCCAAAACCGACCCCATCAGCTCGTCGATGATCTCCCGGTACGTTTCATCGGCGGCATAATAGCCAGCCTCGTAAGGCATCGCTGTTGCAAGCGCATTGAAGCTATCGGTGTCAACCGATAATCCCGATTCGACAATCAATGCCGCCGCCAGATTACTGGCATAGCGATCACTAGCTGACGCCTCGATCGTCACATCGATACGCAGCCCGCCCCCTAATGGTGCAGAACCACCCATCATAAGCGCGCTTTCTGCCAGACAGGTGACGAAATAGCCGACCCCCGGATTAGCGGCGGCCATCGCGGCAATCGTTGTATAGTCACCCGCGGATATCCACGCGCTTCCAGACAAACGCACCCCTGTCACCTGATACGTTGGGGCGTGATTGCCTTCCGCATCCCACCGCCACGCGAAAATGCGTTTTATACTATTTACCAATACCGGCTCGATATTGTAATTCACCCCGCCGCAACGTTTCTTGCGTTGCCCGCCAATGTCGGTTTGCAGTCCCTCGGTAAGTGGCGAGGGGCTGTCAGCATTGCTCCCTAGAAAAAATGCCTCGCTTATAGCTCGATCGAGCGCGGTACTGCGGCCGCGCCAAGCAAATTCTACATCTTCCCCGCTCGGTAGCACATGGCTGACAGTGCCGGTAAAAACTTCCGTCAACGCCTCATAAACATCACCCGGCTGCCCGATTTTGATCGTTCCCGGATTACCGAACCCCCATTCTCCCAGGTGATCATATTGTCCATTAATATTAGACGCATTAAGCAGCGCAACTTGCTCATTTCCAAATCCAAACGCTAGCCGTGCCTCATAAATCCCACGTTCAATCGTGATGCTTTGCGCTTCACTAATATGCGGGTAAAAATACCCCGGCGCGCTCGGGTGATTATAGCCAATCGTACCCAGCCGAATCGCCCTTTCGGCAGGGCTATCGCTTGATAGAGCCGTAGTCTCAAACAGAATGAAATTGCTCATGACGCGTATTTCGCCAAGCGCCCGTCTTTCACGATGCGATCGAGTTTCTGCAACATCTGATCTTGCTTGTCGGCATTCAAATTGCCACTATTGGCAATCGTGTCGCCTAATGAATTGACGGCACTAATAACACCGCCGATCATCTTTGCCATCGCCTCGTCTTGCGGCACGCGGCCCGTGCGGTTCATATATTCCATATTACCGCGGCCAATGCTGCGAACGGCGGCGCTTCGCGTAACGAATTCTTCATTACTCAGCATCGAGGGGATCTTATCAATCCCTGCGGTACCAGAGACAAAGCCACCATTCGCATATCCGCGGGTATTCCAGAGATTCAAATACTCCTGCGTGCGGCCGCTTTGATTCAGCCGTTGCGCTAACACACCATTGGTTGCCGTTTCATTACTGCTGAGCAGCCCCATTTGACGCCCAAGCAACGTCGCCTTTTTTTCATCATTGCTTAGACCGTGTAGCGGATCATTATCGTTGCTTGCCGCGGCGACAATGTCTGCCAAAGTAATACCGAGCGATTGCATGGCCGCCTCCAAAGCTGTCATGCCGCTTTGGATGGCTGTGACCTGCCGTTCCGCCGCAGTCGCGATACGCTGCTGCAGCTCTACCTGACGATCGGCCGTACTCAATGTATGCTCGGCGACCTGTTCCGCTAAATCGCGATCGGCAGCATAATCGGCATTGTATCCATTGACTTCCCCGCTTAATTCCAAAAAGGCGGGCAGCAATTCGCTAAGTTTCTCTGCAGCTTCAATATTCCCGAGTGATGCGTCTTTCGCCAACGCTTGCACCATGTCACGCATTGTGCCTAGGTTCGCGGTCGGAGTATTTGCTGTGAACCGACCATAAGCCAGTTCATCGAGGAAGCTACGCATGCTCGTAGTGACACGACCAAAGCGATTAGCTAAGTCGCTCGCAACCTGTAATCGCTGTTGCTCAAGATTTAGCAGATCATTCTGCGCATCAGCGTTTTGATTGAGAAGCGCCTGCATGTTTAATTGATGCAGCAGTTCTGCCTGATTCAATTCCGCTTGGTTTGCACCTAGCGCAACAAGATCGCGCAACTGACTATTATAGCGCGCCTCCTCCTGAATCCGCGCCAATTCACCCGGCGCAAGTGTATTGAGCAGCGTCCCGGCGATGCCGCGCATATACTCGCCCAGCATCATCTGCATGCGCTTCTCTTCCGCCTGCCGCACCTTATCGACAGATAAGCCAAGACGTTCGGCAGTTGCAGCGGCAGCATCGTATTCGGCCTTCAAAAGCTTAACCGCGGCTTCCATTTCGGTAAAGACTTCGGGCAGCTCACCAAGCGCTTCAAAACCGCTTGCAAAGGCAATATCGCTCATGATCTCGTCGATGCTGCGACCTTCGGTTTCGATGTTATCCAGCACCTGCATCAATGTGGCATCAATCTCACCGCTCATCTGCTGCACGCGGCGCAGGAATAATTCGGGCAATTTAGATAAAGCCGAGGCCAGGCTGTCTTTATCATCTGGATCGAATAATACCGAAAGTGACGAATCGTTCAGGTCCACCCGGTTTTTATGGTCGCCGAATGTGAAGAAGCCCTGACCATCATTGACACCTGCCTGAAATGCTGTAGCGCCTTTGGCGGAAGGGTTGAGAACTGATAAATCAACACCGGCGGCGGACGCTATTCCTGTCGATATTTGTTGAATAGCGTCAGCGATCTGTTGCGCGGTTTCTTCGCTTAAATGTTTGGCTTGAATACTGCTGCCATCAAATGCGCCATTGGCTGCAAACGCTTCAATACCCGCAGTAGCAGCAGGATGCGGCCGTGACTTGCCAAACAAGCTGCCACCAAGTGCTGACAGCGCCAGAGCACCCACAATGCCCGCCGGGCCTGCATAAGCACCAAGGCCTGACAAACTGGCCAAGGCGCTGCCGCCATACGACCCTGCCAACCCTGCAATCGAGTCGATCGCCATATTGCCGCTGCTTAGCCCCATCAGATTTGCGGCAAGCCCACCAATGCCTGCATTTAACCCCACACCTGAGAGGGATACGCCGGTCACACTTCCTTGCCCCACCAAACCCGTGCCAAGATATTCTGCGCCTAGGCGATTCAACGCACTAAATCCGCCGATATTGCCAGCCAAGAGATTACTAATGCTCGGCAACCCACCAGCCAAGCTAGACAGGCTACTGAGATCGCTGAGACCAAGACCACTGGCACTATTACTAACCGCCCCATTACCAGTTAGGCTTAACCCACCAAATCCGGTTGCTCCCACGATCTCACCCAGCACAGGGCGAATGACCCATGCCGCTGTAACCTCCGCCGCCAAACGCTTTGCGATAGAAGCTAATGCTTCAAAATTATATTCGCCGGCCGCCAGCATATCGGCGAGCTCATCCTGCACATTCTCGAAAGCATTTTCCCACGGCGCCATTAAGGCACGGGCCATCTCTTCCTCTTGCTGCTGCGCCTTCTTTAGTTCCTCTTCGCGCGCTTCGGTTGTCTGCTCGATAGATCCTTTCAGCCGTTCCCGGTAAAGAATCAGCTGCTTTGACTGTTCAAATTCCTTGGTGCCTAACCGGTAGCCTTTTTCCCGCGCTTCGTTTTCGGCTTCTATCTCCGCTTTGAGTAAATCATGCGCTCGTGCAGAATTATCATTCGCGGCGCGTAATTGCTCTAATTGGCCGATTTCGCGATTGAGCTCTTCATTGTATTCGCGTTTTTTCTCGGCGAGCTGCGCCGCTTTTTTCTGCGCCTTTTCTTGCTCTTTTGTTAGTTTCTGTGTGGCAACGGTGTTTTTTGTCGTGGTGCCCTCTAATGCCTCCAAAGCATCCGTCGCCGCTTTTTGAGATGGCCCTAGTTTTTTAAGTGCTTCATTATATTTGCGCGTGGCTTCGGCAAATTCATCATCCGATCCAAACGCGCCAGAATAGAGAACCCGGAATTTACCAACAACCGCACATAATACATTGATGGCATTGCTCACTTGATCAACCGCGCCGCCTAATAAATCGAAAAGGCCTAAATCAGCGATTACGTCTGCAAATTCATTGAATGCATTCTGCATTCGCGTCATGGATGAATCGAAAGTGCTTGAAAGATCCTGTGCGGCGCCGGCATTCACCCCGAATGCCTCCATAAGGGGGCCTTTCAACATTTCGGCGGTTAAATTACCTTCGGCGACCAAAGCCTTAAGACCCGCAACATCGGTATTCATAGCGGCCGCCAAGGTGTCAAGCGACCCCGGCAGGCGGTCCGTGACTTGCCGCAAATCTTCCATCTGCACTACGCCACTACCGAAGGTTTGCGAAAGCCCCAAAAACAGCCCTTCCGCTTCGGAAGTAGATAGGCCGAATGCTTTGACGTTATCATTAGTCAACGTAAGAATTTTGGACATTTCCTCAAAACTCAACCGACCGGATTTGACCGAGGGAAGCAGCCGATTGAATCCATCGGCCAAAGATAGAATATCAACACTTTGCTCGTTAGCAGTAGTCGATAAAAAGGCCATCGCCTGATTCGCCGCGGTGCTCGAACCGGTAACGGTTTTCAAGCGCGCTTCTAAATTCTGCATCTCCTTCCCAGCATCTATAAATGCCTTAATTGAAAAGCCGGCGGCCATTGTCAGCGCCATGCCTTTTGCGGCCTTGTTGATGCCGGAGAATGAGTTGTTAATCGCCGAAGAGTTTTTATTAATGGCGCGTTCGGTTTTTCCCATCGTCTGCTCTGCTTTAGCCATTTCACGGCGCAGCTTCTCTGTGCTAGCGTCAATGACGACAAGCAGGCGTTCTAGTTCTGACATGGATTACCGATTGCGATTAGCGTTATGCGTTTGTGAGAATTTCTTAAACCGCTCCGACAACTTCTCCGGCGTTTCCTCCGATGAGTCTTCCGAGCGTTTGCCATTGCACAGGTTGAGAAATTCGATTTTCCCATCGAGTGCCGTCATTGTGATAGCGACACGCGTCCACATACCTTCGTGGGCAGACCAGCCAAGCCAGCCGGTCGCGTATTGAAAGATTTGCGTGTAAAAATCTTCTATCGAGAGACTTTTTTCATCGTTTTTTTTGGTTTATTTTCTGCCTTTTCTACTTTGCCCGGTAGCTTCCCACCATTCTGCAACATCGAAATAAATTGGATGCATGGCTGCATCAGATCAATAAACCCTGCAGAAAACACTTTAAGTTGCAAGTCTTCCACTTCGGAGGCGCTGACATTGGCGCCGTAACGCACCACATTGATATATGCCTCAGCATCCATCGCATGCAGTTTGGACATAATAGCGGTTAACCCGCCATACAGACGCGACAGATTCAAAGCCGCGCCGGGGGTAGCCTCTAATTCAATGGTCTCTTGACCTAATTGAATAGAGACCACCCCATCGTTGATATCAAAATTGCTCATTAGACCGCTTCAACCACAACAAAATCGGTATTAATGGCAATAGTTGTCGTGGCAGACAAAATGTCATCCGCGCCGCCAGGTGATTGGCGGAAAGACGAAATGAAGCCTGCAAAATATTCCATTGTGGGCGAAGACGGGGAGCCGGATCCAGCGTCATTATGCTGAATCAAAAATGCCGTGCGCTGGCGGCTATCCCGCGCCGCTTTCATAGCTGCCTGCCCTTCATCCTCAAAATCATTGCCGAGCTGCAGCTGCAAATCGCCCGCGTCTGCGCTGCCCGGAAACTTTTGTTTACGTGAAGCACTTAGCGGTAAATGCTCGGTCATAGTGATTTCGTCACCATATTCGCCGAAGTTTACAATTTCGCCAACCTCAATCGGGGTAAGCGCTTCGTATTCCGTTTTGGTCGGCTCTTTGGTTTCAATCTCCCCCAAAATGAATAGTTTCAGTCCTGCAGATGTTTTAACACCCATCACTCATTCTCCTTCAATGGTTATTATGGGCTGACAAGCGGAACAATCCGATGCGCCGCAGCCCGGCGGCGACATTTATTAATGCGCGGTTTGAATACGCAAAGTAAGCGAACCCTGATAGGTTACGCCGTCACTGTCTCGATGTGTATTTTGTCTGATAACGCGACAACTGATTAAAGCTCCTGCTTCCAAACTTAGTCTGGCGTCATGCATTGCGTTATGAATAGCGCTCAAGATATCGAGCACTTCTTTCTGCCCTCGGTAATTACTCCAAACATTGAGGTAGATAAACCGCTCATCACGCTGGTGATTCACATAATCATTGGCGTGCACGTCGACTCGATCAAGCGTCACGTAGGGGTATGTCGCATCTGCAGGTACATCATCATAAACCGGTACAGATAAGCTTTGGCTTAATCTCTGATAGACCGCTTTTTGAACCGCAATAGTAGGGATGCTCACAGATTCTGCACTCTTTTTAATTGTTCATTTACGGCCCGCCGCACCCGAGCGATAGCCCATGCGCGATTTGCATCCCATGCCGGCTGCATGAAAGGACGCGCAGGTTGCGGCGGAATATTCTTTGCAGGATTTCCTTTGGTGCCAAATTCCGTCCAATACCCTTTAAAAAACTGTAGTAAACGATGTGCGCTCACGCGCGACATGCGACCAGCTTTGGATGCAAATGCGTTACCTTTGGTTTTACCGCGCACAACGGATGATGCGGCACCCGGCCCTGCAGCGCCCGCCAAGCCGTCTGGACGCATTTTATATTCGATCTCTGCAGCCATATCCCCGGTGTCTTCTGGGGCATTTTGAATAGCGTCTGCAACTACCGCTTTAAGCGTGTCCTCAATCGCATTTGGAATTTCACTGGCAATATGCTTTTCCATGCGGCGCAGTTTACGACGAAGCTTATTTACATTCTGAAGTCCACGTGCACGGCTCATTGACTGCCGCCTTCACTTGCTTCGAGTGTTAAATAGCGCCGATGCATATCAGCATTAAACACACTGTGAATATTCAGTACTTTATTACCCCATAAGACCCGCATACGCGCGTTGATATCGTCGCGATATCGCATGATGATGCGGTAAGTAATACGCTCTTGCAGCTGATTGGCCTGCAAACGCTCTTCGCCACGCAATGGCTCCACTTTCGCCCAAACAGTGGTTAGCGTATTCCAACTGCTACCGCCGCCTCCCATGCCGTCACTGGATCGAGTCTCAATTTCAATGCGGATACGTTCCCGCAATGCGCCGGGGTTCATCAACAATACGTCCGGTATAAGGCTAGCAGATGTTTGGTCGCCATCGGCATATCGTTTGCCGTGCCATTCATGTAGACCGCTTCCCGGTGCTCATACCAATGCGCGGCTAGCATTTTGATTGCCTGTACGAGAGATCGCGGCACTTCCGTGGCATCGCCATAACCTGCAACGAAACGGATCACTGCGCTGTCTGGCTGATCATGCAGGATCGCGGGCCAGCTTTTACCATAAACCGGCGACACTTTCGCAGGCTCAAGATTAGCGTAGAGTTGATAATCATCAGCAGAAAGAGTGACGACTTCTCCCTGCATATTGCGATACGTGATCGCCTCGATCGATTGAACCGGCGACGCCGGCAAAAACATCTCATGACGAAAGCAAGGTAAAGAAACTTCTAAGGTTTGCGTAACCAAGCGACGGCCCGTAACGTGTTCCGCATGTTCGCGTGCGGCGGTAATATATTCGGCGAGCACCTCATCCTCTGCATCGCCATCAATGCGCAGATGCAGTTTCATTTCCGCAACGCTGACCGGTTCTTCTTCCGGCGGTGTCACCACTTTAACAATCGCCATGATTAATTCCTTTCGCGCAACGCTTCCGCCAGCGGTTGATACGGAAAACACGTCAAAGCGCTGCCCTTCGTGCAATTGATCACTTCAACGCCATCTAAATACGGCAGCGTCGTCTCAAAATTTTTCACCCATTCCGCATAGTGACTCGGGACATTCATGCCCGGTGGGTGATCTCCAAAGAAATGCCGAACCCCTTCAACTAACCGCATATCGAAACCGAGTAGAAATATACGTCTGGCGCCTAACAAAACCGCTAGATTCAAAGCCTGATAGCCACTATTTCGCCCTTGGTGCAGTATGCCCCACTGCTTCGAAAGACCTGGCATCGCCAGCCCTTCAAAACATTCGAGGCCAAACCTCGCCGCCGCTGATTTTGATAGCGTGGCTTTCAATCCCTTAAATTGGCTTACTCCCTGATGATGCTCCCACCAGCGCAAATCGCAGGCATAAAGCACATCGGCATCGGGACATAATTCCCATGCATTATTAACGGTGATTACTTTTGTTTTTTGCCGGGCTTCGGTTGCTTGCTCTCGGTTTGCGGACGGTCCGCTTGCGATGATGGTGCAGTCACATCCGTGCCATCCACCGGCGTAGAATCTTTTTTTTCAACATCAGGATTCTTGGATTTTTTTGGCTTATCTTCTAACGAGGCAATCAAACCGCGCGCCGCCATTTGTCGTGCTTCGTGGTCACTGATATCAATCATCTGTCCGCGCAGCACTTGGCCATACCCCGTGCCATAAAATGGCTTCAAAACTTTAACTTTCATAATGAATTCCTAAGAAGTAAAAAGACCGCCGTTTTCTAAAACGGCGGTCTTCATTGCATGAATGCTTACGCGGTCACATAACCGAGATCGCCGGTTACAAATGCTTCCGGGCGATAAATCGCAAGCGCCAAACGTTTTTCAGCGCGGATCTTGATCATATTCTTGATGAAGTCATCCTGATCGGTTTCCGCTATATCGATCGTCGCATCTTGACGGTCGAAGATTTGCGCGCCCAAATCAAACGCACCAGTCAGGAACGTGTCGATCGTTTGCGCATTGGTAGCAACAACCGGCTTGCCCCACAGCATTGGCATGGTGCCTTGCTGCGGGTTACCCATAATGTAGCGTGCATCGCTGTCTTTAGTCAGTTCGATGCGTGCCCAGTCCACGGGGTTCAACACAAAACCAGTTGCCATATACTCTGCAAGAGTGGTCTGCAAGGCTGCTAGGCGCAATTTATCAATCACGGTTTCGGCCACCGCTGTAAATGCGGGATTAAATGCAGTAGCCGCGGTTTGCAGCCCCTCAATATTGCCGCCGGTGCCAGAGCCTTTTAAAAGCTGCGCTTCTTCCACAAGGTCAAGGCCGTAAACAAGTTGACCGTCAATGAAGGTTTGCAATTGCGGCGCGTCATCCAGAATTTGTTTTGAGGAATGCAGGTAATGCGCGACAGTTTTCGCATTCTCGCTCACCAAATCAAATTTCATGGTTGTTTCCGGCTTCTCACCACCTTCCGCAACAACGGCCGCGTTATTAGTAAAGCCGGTTTGTTTGACATACTCAATTAGTCCCGACTGCGTGCGCCCTGGCGTAATAAGATCACGGATAGTCATACGGCGGCGCGCGCCTTCTAAGATACCCGGTTGCAACTCAGGAGAAATCGCGGCACCTGCAGACCCATCTGCATCCGTAGTAGCGCTTGTCAGTGCATTCTGGACGCCGATAACTACTTTGCCATTCAACGAAGTGCTGTTGATGCCTTTCATTTTTTCACTGTTTACTACCATTTGACCGGCGGTCATATTCCGCCCGTTTTGTGCTGGCCCACGCACCGCTTTTTGTTCCAAATCTGTCATCTGTGCTTCAAGCGCAGAATGCTTCGTCAGTAGTTCATCAACGACTTCTTTGGTTTTCTTTTGTACTTCACCATCGGCAGAGGCTTTTTCGGCCTGTTCTTTCAATTTACTGGTGACGTCAGAGAGTTGCGCGCTTACCTGAGTGATCAGGGTCGCGACATCGTTATTTTCATTAGGCATGATGCTTCCTTTATTTTTGAAGAGAGAGTTTAAAATTGGCTAACGCCAGCTGAAGTGTGGCCGCGGCTTGAGCGGCGGCCTCGGTTTCGGCAGCGTCGCGCATGCCTTCGGGTGTGGCAGCGTCGCGCGTGCCACTAATTTCATTAATCAACGCGATCGCTTCGCTGCGGGTTTTGCCGCTTGCTTGCAATGCCTGCTGTATCGCCTTGCGGGGATTCAGGTTTGTAGGTTTTTCCGGTGCTGTCGTGACGCTATCGGCACCCAGCAGGCCGTCAATAAACCCAAGCTCCAGCGCTTCTTCCGCGGTAAGATACGTCCCATCCAAAACGCTACCGCCTGCCTGCATTAATGCCCGCATCTCCTGCGTCGGTCGCCCGGTTTTGTCTGCATACACTTGTGAAATTCGCTCGCTTACTTTGTCGAGATGATCGGCCGCTTCGCGTAAATCGCGACTATTGCCAAACATACCCCACCATGCATCGTGCACCATCAATACGCCGTATTTTGACATCTTGACCGTATCGCCTGCTAAGGCGATGACCGACGCGATCGAGGCGGCCATGCTTAAGATGCGCACCTCTACATGCCCTTTATGTTGCTTCAACAATTGAAAAATTGCTAAGCCCTCTTCAACCTCGCCGCCGGGCGAATTGATATTGACGACGATATCTGTCTCATCGCCGACGCTGCGGAGCGCCGCGGCAATCCGTTTTGATGTGACACCTTCGCCCAGCCAATCCGATCCGATGAAATCAAGAATTGAAATGGTGTTATCAGCATTATCCTTTTCAGCCGCAACAATAGATTGATCCCATTGATCAACCACATTTGCAGGCAGAATACGCTTCAACCGTTCAGTTTTGTGATGTTGCATTGTCATTCTCCGGTAACTCCAATTCACCATTGTCGGCGACGGCGGCCATATTCAGCGGCACTAACGGCTTATCCAGCCCCTCGATGCGATCGCGTTCTTCTAAAACCCGCGCTTCGTTGCGCGTCATCCAGCCAGAGGATATGCCTTGGCGGTAATATTCTGCGCGGGCCTTCATATCGGCGCGCAGCAACTTGTTCAGATTGAACTTGATCTGGTAACGGTCGCGCTCTGCCGGGCTGAATAGTTTTTTTGCCAGCGCTTCCTCGATATCGTTTAGCTGCGCTTCCAATCCGGTTTTTAACCAGATCAGAATGATTTGCTCGATACCGCTGCCCCAATTCGTCATGCCTTCCTGCGCATGCCCGATCAGAACCGGCGGCACGCCATACCATCGGCAAATTTCTTCGATATTAAACCGACGGGTTTCCAGTAATTGCGCATCTTCCGGATTGATCGAAAGCTGCTTATATTTCATGCCCCCTTCAAGCAGCATCGTGCGCCCAGTATTGCGCAACCCCTGAAACGGTTTTATGATGTTTTCCTTTACTTGATCGCGCTGATCTGAATTCAAAAAAGAATCCATTTCCAGCACGCCATCAGCCTGCATCCCATCGCTAAAGAAACGGCGGGCCGTTTTATCCGCGGCAAGTGCTGCGCCAAAACAATGGGCGCCATACTCAATTGGCGTTAAGCCTTCATCACCGTTAAAGCTGAAACCGCGCACCGGCAGAATATCATCTTCATTAAAAACCGTGTGTTTTGATGCCTTGGTATAACGATATACCCGCGCACCTGTATTGTTACGCCCCACCACCACCTGGGCGCTATCCAATGGCTGCAACGCTACGATATCACCGCGGCCATTGCGTTTGATCTCATGATAGCTATTGCCCCAGCGTAAGATGCTGCCAGCCATGCCTTGCTTGAACTCAGCCGGCGTCTGGTCCGCATTTGGACTATGGCGTAACAAACGATGTACAGGGTGCTCGGTTGCAATTCGGCGACTTTCGCCGACTTTTTCCACGACGGATAGCGGAAGCGTACCAATCGTGCGCGCAATGAGGCGCAAGCATCCATTGGCCGCCGACAATTGCAGCGCGGTATGATCATTCACTGAAATTCCCGTCACATCACTGCGTGCTGTCAGTGGGCTGCCGCTTGGGTCTTTCAAATCAAGTTTGCGAACCAGCCGAGAAAAAAAACCCATCAGACTACCACCGGATTCGCGAAGAAATCGTCCATGCTATTTGCCTCTACTTTGACACTGGCCAGCCCGAGCGCCATGACGAAGGCAACGATGCCGTCAATCTTTCCAGTGGATTTGCGTTTGTCGTAAATATGATTTGCAGTTCCGGCAGGGTCTTCACGTGCAACCGTGCAGGCTGCATTCCAGCGCAAAACATCATTCTGACAGATGTTTAAAGTGCCTTCTAACAGGCCATTTTCAAATGCCTCAATACTAGAAGGCATCCATAAATCACTAGATGCTACACGACGAAAACCTTGCGGATGCTCAATCATGGGCACATCGATGCCTAGATCCTGCAAGTCTTCGTCCAATTCTTTATGCCGGTATCGATCATAGGCGATGCCTACCAGTTCGAAATCGTCCATAATTTCGGCGATGCGGCTACCAATATGCTCTGTTTTAATCACCTTCCCCGGTGTCGCATGGATCAACCCTAAATCGACCCAAACATCATAAGGCACATTCGTGCGCGCCGTCCGCTCTGCGAGCGTATCGGCCGGCGTCCAAAACTCTACGAAACAATCATATGTTGCCTCGTCTTCATTTTCGAATACCAGCGCAAGGGCAGTTAAATCCTGCGTAAACGATAAATCCAAGCCAGCTGTGCATCGACGACCATAATAATCTTCAAGCCGCAGCGTTTTCTCTGCCGCGGTCCATAATTCGCGCGAGATACAGGCTGATTCTGCGTCGGTCCATACACAAAAGTGCAAGCGCAAGATCCCATTGCGTTTACCCGGCATGTTGCGCGCCTGACTTACCACCGTCTTTAAATAGGATTCGCTAATCGTGACGCCTAATAGCGGATTTGCTTTAATCCAGCATGCCGGGTCCGTGAGCGGATCGTCTTTCTCATCCAAGGCGCAGACATAGCTGAACGTTGAGTCATCCTGTTTGTCGCCATGCGCCACCTTTACCGCATGTTCATGCTCTTCCCAGCACACGGTGCTCTTATCAAAGCCGCTATTTGTAATCATCAAAAGCAGCGGGTTTTTACGAAACTTAAACCCCCGCTCCAACATGTCGATCGTGTCACGGCTGCGATGCTCGTGAATTTCGTCGCAAAGCGCCATTGAAGGTCTTGGACCTGATTGGCTTTTCTCACTGCTGATCGGCCGGAAGAAACTCGCTCGCCGTAAAAATGCAATATTGGGCTGATGATTACCGCCCGAAACTTCGCACCACCGACTTAGACTAGTCGACTGATGCACCATGGCAATCGCATCGCGAAATAACACCATCGCTTGTTCACGCTTCGCTGCAGCTGCGTAGACCTCTGCGCGGTTTTCTCCGTCGGCAATCAGACCATAAAGCCCTATGCCCGCCGCAAAGGGTGACTTGCCATTACCTTTGCCCTGCTCGATGAACGCACGCCGAAAACGGCGCGTGGTATCTTTCTTTTCGGTTTTAAACCAACCAAACAGACTGCCGAGAATAAAGGCTTGGCTGCAATGCAATTTGAAGGGCTTGCCTTCATACTGCCCGCCGTTTAGTTTCAGTTGCGTTTCAAAGAAACGATAGGCTTTGTCCGCTGCGGCATAATCAAAAAACAAGCCGCGGTCGGCCCCATCGGATAAATCATTCAAATGTCGCTGACAGGCGGCACGCACATGCGGGCCTGCAACTATTTTACCCGCAACAACTTTATTAGCGTAATCGGTCGCGCGACAGGCGTTAGAAGAAGTCTTCGAGCTCGTCTTTTTTGTTGCCATCCGTGTTTGCCTGCACGCGCGATCGGGCGGCAGGGGTTAAGCCAAATTCGGCAAGGGCCGACATCAATCGTTTATGTGCGTCTGAAATTGTTGCTAATTCGGGTCGACTGCGTGCCATCACGCCATGCTGACTCCAAGAAAGGTATGTGCGTTCATTTGCCGGGCAGATGATTTTTTCGTTCCCGTCTTTATCAAAATAGGAAAGCGGCTTCGAAAGCGATTCCCGCGCTTCCAGCAAATCGGCATAGGTTTCGCATAATGCCTCTAACGCAGCAGCGTCAGCCAGCGTCAGCACATCCATGTCGCCCAGCATTTTGATAAATTTCGGCCACGCTAATTTTGCGCGTTTTGACATATGCGCCGGGCGCGAAGGTTTACCTGTTTTTGGTGCGGGTTCGGATCGTTTTAAAGGTCGGCGGCCGGGGTTTCCAGTAACCAGTTTTATATTGGTAGGCTTACGTTTGCGACCTGCCATTGCTTAGCCTGAACGCCCGTTAAAAAACATTTTCATTTTGCGACTCTAATTATGTGACCCCGCCACCGGTACCCAAAGGGTTGAGTTTTGGACTTTTTCGCCCCCCTCCCCCTGTGACATTTCGGTCACATTGGCTTGATGGTCGTTCAATGGTTCCAATGATGATTCGGATCAAGCGGGATGCCGTTTGCATCGCACCCCATGACGTATCCGTTGCGCTCTTCCGCCTGCTTGATCGCGCTATGGCAAGTGGCGCATAGCGGCTGCCAGTTCGTCTGATCCCAGAATAGTTTCTGATCACCTTTATGTGGCACGATATGATCGACGACGGTTGCGCTGCGTGGCCGATGCTTCGGACACTTCACGCATATCGGATGCTTTTTCAAAAACGTTGCGCGTGCCGCCTGCCAGCGTCTGCCATACCCTCGCTTCGACGGACTATCTCGACGATCCATAGGCTACACCACTTAAACAGATGGGCCTTGCAATCATTAAACTGCAAGGCCCTAGCAGACACAACAAGGTATTGGCCGCGAAGCGTGGATTTGAACCACCGCCTCTTAGCGAAAGCCGCTAAGCGAGCTACCTGACTGCTCCACATCACGTTAGAAAATAAAAAGCCCCGCTGCCAGTATGGCGCGGGGCTTAATCTCAAATTCCGGACATAGTTATACCGGACTCAAGATCAGATGTAACATGCTTCGCGGCTACGCTGCAACTCTTTTCTTTCATCGTGGAAAACTTTCATCGCCTTGACCAGATTCGTCGCCGCGCGATCCACTTCACCGACCAGCGCCGTCATCGCATAGCGTATCGCAAGAATGTTATCCGTCACCGCGACATCCATGATAATCAGATTCAGCGTTTTCTGATCTGCAAAAGATAGATGCCGTGAGCAATGACGATACCCATCGCGCATGCTCGGTATGTCTTCCACATCGACGCCGATCTCCCGTGCCAGCTCACCCACGCGCGGCGTTTTATAATCCAGGTGCCGCAGCCCGATGTAACGCCACAAGCTATAATCATCCAGCGCACGCAGCTGATCGTCATCCAGATAACCCATGTCCGCCATGACGTCCTTATAGGTCGGGAATTCGATCACGCTGCATCCGTTCTCGCCTTCATAGATGCGGTCTTTTAAAAGCCGCTCGTCCGTGGGTTTGTTTGCTTCTATCTCATCCCGTGCTGTCATGTTTCTGCTCCTGTGTCTGCGGGTTAAATAACTGGGTATTCATATGCGCAATCACCTGCGCCGTATGGCTCTCGGCCTGATGCGCATAGCGCTTCACCATGGAAAGGGTCTTGTGTCCCAATGCCTCGGCAATATCTGCAAGGCTAGCGCCGGACATCGCCAGATAGCTGGCAGCGGTGTGCCGCAGATCGTGAAAGCGGAAGTCCTCAATCACCGCGCGCTTACGAGCCGCCGTCCATTCGCGATCAATCGTCATGGGGCGCTTACCGCTGCGCGCAGGAAAGACTAAGTTGCTCTTAGGGTGTTTACGCCGCTGCAATTCCCGCAGCACTTCCTGCGCCATGTCGCCGAGAAATAAGGCCCGGCGCTCTTTGTTTTTCGTTTCATGCACCACGGCCCGCCCGCGCACTAAATCAACATCCTGCCAACGCAGCGAGAGCAACTCCCCTTTCCGTGCACCCGTCGCCAAAGCAAGCACGACCAGCTGATAAAGCGGCTTGCGTTTGCATGCTTTGCAGGCATTCAATAATCGCGAAACTTCATCACCAGAAAGAAAGCGAACCCGCCCGCGTGGCTCTTTAGGGCGCGAGACCAGTTCGAATGCAACCCGCGTCTGCCAGTTCCATTCTTTTTTTGCCGTGGCAAAGGCATGGCTCAGCACCGCCAGATAGCGGTTGACGGTCCCCGCCTGCTTGGTCTGCGCCAACAGATCGCGCTTTTCGGCAATTAAATAGGTGGTCACGTGGGGCAGATGATACTGGCCGATCTCCTTCCGCCACCAATAAAGCTGCGCTTCCTGCTGCTCGATATAACGTGGCTTTTGGGATTTGGTCCGCAAGACCTTCGCGATATAGCGATCAATCATATCGGCAGCGGTAAGATCACGCGATAAAGTGTCGCATTGATAGCGACCGTCGCGCATCTCGGCCTCGCGCTGCAGCGCCCAGCTCTTTGCATCAGACTTTTTTGGAAATGTGGCACTACACTGCGGAAAGCCCGCCACCCGCACGCGGGCACGGTGGCGAACTTCTCCTTTTTTCGTTACTAGGCGCTCAAAGGTTGGCACCTCAACTCATCCCTTCCCGCCGTCGGGGATGAAAGAATTGTATTCATAATAAGGCGAAAATAAAAGAAATAATGCCTATTTATTATGATTGATTCGTTCAATCAGCTCTTCTGCTGAGCATTCACAATTTAACCAATCTTCTTTTCCAACAAAGTAGACCGTGCATCGCCCCTTACCATTCGTGTCTTTAAATCCCTGAATACGGGTGATGTTGTCAGGGTTTATCCAGTTATCGCCAATCTGTATCATTAGAACTCCATATTTGTATTGACTATTTTTCATTGCCCTCTAAATGGCCAATCTCTCTATCGCCAATCGAACAACCTTCTAATTAAACGTGCTTTTTTCTTATTTGCCTATCTGTTTTGTAATCTGATAGCAGAAAACCATGAAAGCGGTTTTGTATCAACAGGATACTGCTAATTATATTTTCAAAGATATTACGTTTATCAATTGACATTACTACGGCTAAGCCGTATAGTTACTTCATGAAAACGGTTGTGGAATTTCCAGATTTTTCGAAGCAGGCAGAAGACCTGTTTACCGTCGATCAGCTCAATGAGTTAAGAACGCACCTCGCTTTAAATCCACTAGCCGGGGATATCATTCCCGGTTCTGGCGGGGTGCGTAAATTGCGCTGGGAGGCAAAGGGCAAAGGCAAACGTGGCGGCGCGCGCGTGATCACTTATTTTCATGTAAGTGGTGACGAAGTGCTGGTCCTCGCTGCCTATGCTAAAAATACTCAGGTAACTCTGAGTAAATCACACATCGCAATGCTGAGGCAATTAGTCAAAGCATTGGAATAGTTTCGCAAATAATCTAACGGGTAATCGCAATGGCAAAAATAACAAATGGAGAAGAACTTTTTAACAGCATTAAAAAAGGCCTGCAGGAAGCGGCAGAAAGGAAACAAGGAAAGTCGGTCGCTGTAAAAGTGCACCCGGCGGATAGCCTTAGTGTCGCCCGAATCCGAGAGAAAACCGGATTGTCTCAGGCTGATTTTGCAGCAACCTTTGGCTTTAACCTGCGTACATTGCAGGATTGGGAGTCGGGCCGGAAGATGCCGCAAACGGCAACGCTGCAAATGCTTAGAATGATAGACAAAGCCCCGCAGCGAATGGCGCGTATTGCTGCCATCGCTAACGGTATTGAGTTGAAAGAAGTCGCATTGGTTGACGACGCGCTGCAAGCGATCGATAGGCTATCTTCCCTCTCGATGAAAAGAGGGATTGGCCGATCTATCAAACACGCTAAAAAAGACTTGGAAGAAGTGCGCAACTCGTTGTCGGAAGTGGCGTAACCAATAGCAGATGCTGATGTGCAAGCGCGGCGGGGTTTATGATTGAAGCCGCCCGGTGATGCGAATCGGCCAATCGCTTTTAATACCTGCAAGCGCAGAGATGGCTCCATGGACTTCACACATTAACCGAATCGGCCAGTCCCATTCGGTCCAACGCATTGCCATCACGCATCCGCCATTTGGTAAATCGGCAAACCAAATGGGCGCCAGATAAAACCAGCCCTTATGGGTGTAGCGCTGCCGGGCCTTCATTGACATGCCGCATACGCCTTTTCCGCTTGCTCCAATGCTGCCTCGAATGTGCTAGCTCGATGCGTGAAATGTTGAATGAAGCCATCGGCACCTGTGAAGGATTGGATTAATTCATAAAGCGCTTCACGAACCCCTCCTTCATGATCTATCTTATGATATGGCGCGCCGCATACTTTTACGATTTCCGCGGCTTCTAACCGTTTACTGATTTCCGTCATATTTTTTTCCTTTGTTTGCGATTGGTCGCCGCCCACTAGCGGTATGTTGACTGTCGGTAGAGAGATTGGAGTGCCGCATGCGAAACCCGCGGCGCCATAATAGACAGGGCGAATAGCCTCTTTTTTGTATTTATAAATATACCAGAACAGCTCACCACAAAGCACTATTACCAGCGCGCACAAAGCACAGATGATGATCGTTTCAGGATACATAGATTCTCCATTGTTACGTCATAATCCGCGAGCGCGGGGCAACGGCCTTACTATGCCATCGGGCCAACCGAAGCCCCGCTATGGTATCACCTGGATGTCGCGGCACCCAACCAACAAGGTGGCACCGATGTTACGATTCGGGCGGCTCCCCTTCGAATAAATCCGCCTGCATGCCGAGGGCGCGTTTATACGTTTCCAGTAAATATTCCGCTTCATCTCGATCGGCACTATCCATGTTTCGCAGTTTCAGAATTTGCCGCATCGTTTTCACATCGAATCCGTTGCCTTTGGCTTCTGAGAATACTTCGCGGATATCGGTCGCAATATCGGCCTTTTCGGCTTCTAATTTCTCAATGCGCTCTATGAAGCTGCGTAATTGATCACCTGCAATATTCATAATATGCGTCATGATTAAAACTTCTTCCCACCTGCCGCGGCGCGGGCCGCGGGCTGGTGATCGTGTCGATCGACATTGAAGGCGAGCTTTTCGATAATTGCTTCGCCCAGATTCAGCCCAAACCCGCCGGCATAATCGAAAATGCGGATCACCGCGTCGGCCAGCTCGACCTCTTCCATTTTGCGATGCGGCAATTTGTCATCCGCGCAGTCTTTGCGAACCCCTTCCAGACACTCGCTCAATTCCGAATGCATCAGTGCAATCAGTTCGCCCTTGTTGCGCTCGATGCGCTCGCCGGTAGAAGGGTCGCGCCACCAGCCGCAGGCATCCGCCACGCCATAGCAGACGTCGGTAAGCAGCATGCCCGCCACCTCGATCGATCGCCGATTGCATCCGATAAGTTTCTTTGCTTCGTTCATGATTGGGTCCTCTGGGGTGAAAGTTGAAGGGTGAACCGGTCGCCAAACACGCGCTCTAACCGATGGCGCAGATGGGTCGCGGTGTATTGGTGATGAAACTTCGTCAGGCAATGCCCGATCACCGTTTCCGGCGTGATGAATTCAAACCGCATCCGCGCGATCCACGCGGCCATTTCCGCCGCCTCAAACGCAACCTTTAACCGGCGATAGGCTAGATCAATCACTTCCTCGGTCGCGGCTGGCCCACACCATTCCGGCACTGCCTCGATGGCGGGCGTATGCGTCACCGCCAATGCCGGAAGCCGAGCAAACGCTTCCTCAACATTTTTGCGTAGATAACTCACGACCGGTGGAACCTTACCGCCTCGCGCTTTGATCTGCCGCATCCGCTCCCGCCAAACCGTAACAACCCGGTCTTTGCTGTATTTCGGATGTGCGATGAACGCTTCCGCCATGGTGATATCGGTGGCGGGTATCTCGGCTGGCGCCATAACGCCGAAGATCGTCTGCCGCAACGCGTAAAATGCGTTGGCTAGCGCGATCGCTTCCCGCTCTTTATCAGAAATCCAAATTTCATCATCCTGATCATGATGATCATTGGATAGTTCTATTGGATCATTAGACTGAACGTCGTTCAGTGCCTTTTTGTCGTCAGGTTCAGCACCTTCGCATGTGCGTACTGAACCTCGTTCAGTGCCTTTCGGTGTAAGCTGCTGAACCTCGTTCAGTGCCTTTTCTGCTGCTTCATCGGCGCTATGTTTCACCGATGACTGCCCCTGATGCTGCAACGAATATGCATTCGGAAAATGCGGGATATATTCATGTCGTTTCCATTGCTGACCGCGATAACCATGCTCCTTAACGCTAATCCATCCCTCGTCCTTCGCGCGCTGCAAATGCGTCACAACCGAACGCTCGGTTAAGCCGGTATCCCCCGCCATGCGCCGCGTCGAAGGGAAACACCCTTGCCCCTGCTGATTCATATACAGCGAAAGCGTCAACAAGACATGCCGCGTGGTCGATGGCAGCGCTGACCGTGTGATCGCCTGCGTCCAGCTATAGACTTGTATTGTAGCCGTCATGAATTCACCTGCAGAGAGGCACCGCTGCCACCGGCAAAGCTATCGATGATGAGTTCGTGCTGCATCTAGCCACAACCTCCCCAAAACCCACCAGCCCAAAGCAGCCACACCTGAATGGCACAAGCGATAAACGTCGCTATGGCATTATGTTTACCGCTGGATTCGCCGTGTTTTGAAATTCCGATAGCCAAAGACGCAGAAAAAAGGGCGATCATTACAATTTGCGGCCAGTCCATTATTGCCCCCAAACGGGCGGACTTACCGACCCATTCAAAAGCGCAGTCTGCAAAAACTGTTTTGCGGAGCGATTATCTAAGTAGACAACTTTTGCACTATCATCGCTAAATTTTGCCGTAACTTTCGTATGCGTGTTGGAATACGGCGTGAATAACACAGATTGCATTTCTCCCATCACTCACACCCCCGCCCGGCGCGCTTGCCGTTTTCATCCGTAAAATGCGACCAATGCACCCAGCGTTTCGGGCATAGAAAGCCCCATTCGCGCAGGCGCGGACCGGTAATAAATAGCGTCCAGACCGGCTTAGGCGTGTTGTTGTAATGCCCGATCAGCTGGATACGATGCGCATGCGTTGGGCGGCGTAACACCGGCCGGAAGCGACGGCGATAGATATGGCGCATAGTGATTGGCCATTTCGGATGCGGTAGCACCTCGATATACCCCTGCTTGGAGAGGATCATACCAAGCGACCACCAGGGGTGATCATGCAGTGCACGATCGTCATCGCTCTGCAAAAAATGGTGCAGATAGATATTAAAAAAACGGTTCCGCGGAATCACGTGCCAGCGCCGCAAATAAATCCCGCCATTCGCACCATCAATCAATTTGTCCGGCGGCCGTTTGAACAATTTCCGTAGCGTCATGTCATCCTCACAATCGGTAATGCCTGCACTGGCCATGGGTGCCAATAAGCGGCAGCAAAGCGAAACCGACCAGCCTCCCACGCTTCGCGCAGAATCGGGTTAACCGGCACAAGCCTGCCTTGCTCCTGCCTGCAAACGATCAAATCGCCCGCAATTTCCGGAGAGCAGACAAGCACCTTCCGTCCTTCGGCAGGCAAGCTGCCGGATGTATAGGGATGCCACGCCATGCTTAGCCTTTGGCTAAAAACGGGGTATTGGGGTTTAATGAATCATCCAATGCATCGACGGCATGCGTCATGACGCGAAGCGATTCGGCCAAGGTTGCGCGCTCATTCAAGGAAAGCGCCGCCCCGTCTTCGCTGGTCGCAGTCGTAAACTGCGCCACAAGCCCGGCAACGTCACCGACTGCCTTACTCAAATGCATCACCGATCCGGCCAGTGCACAGGATTGATTTTCCGTCGCTTCAAGCCGTCGCGCATTGCGTTCCATCATGTTTTTATAAAAGTCGAAAAAGGGTGTTTCGCCATGTTTCGCCTGACATGCGGCATCCAACAGCATCGCCTGCGCCAAACCAATTTTTGCCGTATGATCCGGGTCGGAATATTTATAGACTAGACTGGCCGAGCGTTCGATCACCTGACTGGCGGCTTCTGCGCCAATCAGACCGATGACTTGCGCCACGGCGTCTTCAATGTCGTTAGGCATGCGTTTTTTCATGTGTGTGTCTCCTGTCTGCTTTTTAAGGGGTTACGGGGCGCACCCATCCATGCGCCCCGCGGGTTCCTGCACGTCCGACGGCGAAGTGGTGTGGCAGGGGGGTAATTGTGGTTCAGCGGCGGGATTGCCCCCGCCGCTGACTCCTTCTAATTTGGATGTGCGAACAATCGAAAAAGAAGGATTTGAAAAAATGGCAGCAACGAATACTACCACCGACCACATCGCTGAAATGGAAGACGCGATCATGTTTTTGGCTTCTCTGGTGTACACCGAGTGCAAGGATAGGGAGCAATTCCTTTTTGAGCTTGAACGTGAGATAGAAACGGTTCAACACCGTCCCACGTCTCCAAATACGGCCGGACTTCTGAAAAGAATGTTGCAAGCGATAGAATAGCGTTGCGATGGCGCAAACCGTCCGAACGTTGACATAAATTGTCACGGCGCTGCTTCGCTTTTTGCGACATGGTCGGCGTTGTGGCCTCGACCATCGGTTGAGGATGTATCCGTGTATCGCGAAAGCGTTTTAATGCTGTGATCATTGCGCATTCTCCGCACTTTGTCCGGTGGATAACTGTTCTAAAGAGCGGTGCTGATTGGAATGGCCAGCCTTGTCATTTTGCGACACTGTGCCTAGTATGGCTTCCAGCTCGTCAAATTTTTCCATCCAGCGTTTGAAACTACGATCC
Organism: Alphaproteobacteria bacterium UBA3002; assembly: GCA_002346425.1. Classification (GTDB taxonomy): domain Bacteria; phylum Pseudomonadota; class Alphaproteobacteria; order Rickettsiales; family UBA3002; genus UBA3002. Next base: position 8,539 of record DDZS01000036.1, on the reverse strand, counting down.
AGAAAATCGCTGATTCCAGCTTTAATGTTCGGTAAGGTTTTACCTGTGCCGGTAACTAATAACGAAACAGTCGATAGCTCCTTTCCTGTACGATTCGCATATAACTCGGCCCGATTAAGGAGGATCTCTTTATTAGTATACATATTAAGAAAATGGGAGAACCCCCAATAAATGTCAATAGGAAATCCCCCTAATGAAACCTGTTGTGCAAAAGTGTATCAATTGCTCATGATTCCAAATAGGCAAAACATTGTGCAGGCTCTTGAAAGTTATATGGAAAAAACAGGCACTAAACTTGCCAAAATTTCCAGAGATAGCAAAGTGTCGTATGACACAATAAGAGATGTTTATCGTGGAAAGTCTCTTTCAATGCGTGCCGAAGATTGGGAGAAGCTAAAATATGTCATACTGGATAATGAAGCCTCTGTGCCGCTTTTAGGGCAAGTTCCCGCTGGAAAGCCGTTAGATTGCATTGAAGAAATAAAGCCCGAAAAAAACATTGTATACCCCTCAGCTATGCCCGACTGGTTTGCATTACGAGTGGCGGGCGAATCGATGAACTTGGTTGCACGTCACGGCTCATTCATCATTGTGAATCCTCATAACAAAAATGCAACTGAGCTTGACGGTAAATTCATCGTTGCAAATGTGAACAATGAATTCACATTCAAACGATTGCGATTAAACCCACCCCGGCTAGAGCCGGTTAGCAGCATCCCGCATGAAACCATATACTTACAATCAGAACAGGAATGTGAAATCGTGGGGCATGTGGTGGGTCAGGTGGATGATTTAAGCGAGGGATAATATGAACAAAAGCGCAAAATTAATTTTAATTTTACTGATAGCAACAGCAGGCATTGGATGTGCGGTATATTATGTAAAAGTAAAGCGACCTGACGAAGAAATGCGCGCAGCGGTTAGTAGTCATTTTAAAGACCCAGAATCCGCAAAATTCAGAATTATAAAAAAAACCCGGCAAATTATTTGTGGTGAAGTGAATGCGAAAAATAGCTATGGTGCATATGAGGGATACAAAAGGTTTGTTTATATACCTTCAAGCAAAACTGTTTCTTATGAGCCAGATAATACAATTTCCACCGATTCTGATACTGGGCAAAAGCTTAAAGAATCAATTGGCAATCTGTTTGAAATCACCTGGGATATATGCACCTAACGGAATGCAATGAACGTGAACCTTTTTCAGAAAATAAAAAATTATTATCATAGAGCACAAAGTTCCAAAGAGTGGGACAAGTTGATAAAAAGTGAAAATTGGCTAATTTTAGATACTGAAACGACCGGTACGGATAAAACCTCACAAATAATAGAAATAGGAATAATTGATCCATACGGACACGTCTTAATGAATCAAAGAATACGTCCTATTGGCATTAGCCGTATGCCAGCACAGGCAAAAAAAGTTCATGGCATCGGCATTCCAGATTTAAAGGATTCCCCATATTTTGCTGATATCGTTCAAGAATTTATGGCCATCATCTCTAATAAAACAATCTTATGCTATAATGCCGATTTTGATTATCGCCTGCTAATGCAGACAGCAGAAGCAAATGATATGCGTATCGGGCTTAATAACTTTAGCTGCGTAATGAAACGCTATGCCGAATATGTTGGTGAGTGGGATGATTATCGTAAATCATATAAATGGCAAAAGCTCCCGGGTGGCACTCATGGCGCTATAGGTGATTGCAATGCCACGTTGGCCGTAATCGTTAGAATGGCTACCTTAAAAAGGTAAGATTAAATAAAATGGGATAACCCCCAATATTAATTGACATAGGGGTTTCTCCCAATTATAAGTGTTCATAGGAAAACGATATGAACACAAACGCACTACTTATAATTTTATGCTTATGCGCACTGACCATAACCGGTTGGGCGCAGAACTTTCAATCGTTGCAGCACAGTAATCAATTGCAACAGCAATTACAGCACTACGAAAACGCAACCTATTACCATGGCGGGCCAAATCAATGATGGCGCAGGTGGCTCGGCAAGCAACTGGCGAACGGCCAATGCCCGCCATGAATGGCAGGGAAGTGATTCTTAGCTTCCCTGCCTGTGAGCATCGGAAACCATACGGGGTGATTCTTTATCGCTGCGGGCGGTCCGGGTTTTATCAACTCATTCTGACAGACCGCCGCCGCTTGAATTTCAACAACCCGCTGCCGCACGGTGGTGATGCGGATTATCTGTGCCTGCGCAACCAATGTTTGGCGCGTTTCATCGCCCGTAATCTGCACGGCGCATATAATCCTAAGCAAGCGCTGGCACGCATGCGCGATCAGATAAGAAAGGTAGGCGAAGATGCTTATGTTAAACGGTGTTATCAGTGAGTGCGGCCGGCGCAAGGCGCTGCGAATGAATGATCAATTAATCCTGTTGCGCCGAAGCGCCCGCCGCGACCGCATCGAATGGCGCCGCATTTTTCCGCCCATAGATATTCCGTTACACGCTACGGAACAGGATATTGATACTATTATGCATGCCTGGACGCATTTAGACGTTGCCGGGCAGATTCCCACTTCATGGCTGCAGGGCGAATCGGTTCCCCCATCGCCTGCAACCACCCATGAAGGCCTCCCTGTTAACCCCTTGGGCGCTGCTAACCGCTTTGGTTACGGGTGCAGCGCCCACTTTTCAGCGCATATGACAGGAGGTGCCCCATGGATGAGCCTGTGACCCACGAAGACATCATGAACGAATTGCGCATCATGCGGAAAAACCTGATTGGGATGATCGGCGATGTCGAATACACCATGAGCACGGTACGGCGCGCCATGGCGATGGCACAGACGCCCGACGTAATCGAAACCAAAACCGTGGACGGCCAAATCCGTAATTATATCCGCTTGGTGCCATTAAAAACGGAGGGCGACAGCCCTGCTCCGGGCCGGGTTGTATAAGCACCATGCGCAACGAGAATAACACGCTGCGCCACGCGCAGCACGGCGGCCTCATAACCGAAACACACCGCCCTTACCTATTACTATGGCGCACGTTATGGCGGGAATTAAAAGCCGGCACACCTAAAATTTCCGTCAAAACAGAGACGGCAAATTTCACCGTCCGCCTGCGCCAAGACAATCTGATCAATCCAGACGGGAGAGGATAATGCTACACAGCCACACACAGCCCAACGGCGCATTGCATCACCCGCCGGTCACGCTGGAAGATTGGCGCGACCTGCCAGAGCGCGGCGACTATTTTGAACGCTGGTCACTGGAAAAGGTCGAAGCGATCACCGACAAAGGCAAAACCGCCATCTACACCGAAGCCAGCAAAGGGCTTTTCCCAAAACCACAAAAAGATGGCCGCCGCACCTATTGGGTCAGCACGCAAATTATTGCATGGCTCCACGCTCAGCTGCGGGGCGAAGTATAAACTCGAATCGCTGGCCCGCGTAGGGGCGGAGACAGACGCAACTGCTTTTCGTAAAGCCGCAGAGTAGCAGCAGTACGTGCAGGGAACACCCGCCCCGAAGAAGACCGCCTTAATGCCCTGCTGGATGAGTGCAAGAATTATATTGAAGAGGAAAAGCGGAGCAACGCATATATGACACTTACAAGAATGGCGCGGCAATTAGAACTACTAACCAAACTAAAACAACGTCACGGGAAGGAGTGAGGGGGATGGAAGCTTATCCTTTACAGTGGCCAAATAGACCAAGAACACCGCGCCCCCAGCGTAGCCGTTTTGACGTGCAGTCCGGTTATGCCCGCGACTGCTTGGTTGATGAAATTCGTCGGCTAGGTGGTAAAAACGTTGTCATTTCCACAAATATAAAACTGCGGCAAGATGGACTGCCTTACGCATCTGCAAAAGAGCCAGACGATAGCGGTGTAGCTGTTTATTTTCAATACAAGGGGCAATCTATGTGCTTCGCTTGTGATAAGTGGGATTTGGTTAGGGATAATATGCAGGCAATACGCAAAACCATAGAGGCATTACGAGGCATCGAGCGCTGGGGCACTGGAGAAATGGTGCAGCAAGCTTTCAACGGGTTCGCATTACTTGAAGCGCCTCGCTCTGTGCTATGGCATGAAGTGCTGGGCGTATCAAAACTTGCAGATCAATTTGAGGTTAAGACCGCCTATCGCCAGAAACTAAAAGAGACGCACCCAGATACCGGTGGCAGCGCAGAAGATTTTGAAAAAGTGCAGATTGCTTGGCGTCAGTATCAAGAGCAGGCCGCATGACCACCGCACAGCAAAAGGCTTTTGAGGAGTGGTGGCCGGACACCCAGCAAGATCAGATATGGATAAAGCCGTCAGATGCTCACGCCGCTGGTTGGCAAGCCGCTATCGAGTGGATGAGCGGGGAACTGGTGAAACCCAATGCAGTGCGAGCAGCAAGAGAAACCTTTTTTCAAGAATGGGTGAAGCATGACGGAACTGCGAAAAACAGAATGCGATCAACGATCAAAGCAGCCATCGAAGCCACGAAGAAATAACCGGAAAAGACGCTATGATTTTCGCAACCCATCCAAATGATCCGCCCACCACTGCATCATCTCTTTGCGCGGCGGGAGATATTCCGCCTTGTTGTAACGCGCCCGCACGCCTTTCGGCACATGCGCCATCTGCATATCGATCACGGGTTCCGGAAACATGTTTTCGTGCAGTATCGTGCTGGCGATATGCCGCGCGCCATGGCTCGTCATCCGGCCCTTATAGCCCAGCCCATAGATCGCTTGCAGCATACCGTTTTCGCTGATCGGTTGCTCTGGCTTATCCGGATTGGCAAAGACATAGACAAAACGCCCGGTAATTTCGCGCTGCGCTTCCAGTATCGCCACCGCCTGCCGCGATAGCGGCACCAGCTGATCGCGCTTTTTAACCTTCATGAATTCTTTAGGTATATCCCACAACGCTTTGTCGAAGCTGATATCCTGCCACCGCGCATAGCGGATCGCCTCGGACCGCATGAAGGTCAAAAGTAAAAACTGCAACGCATGCCGAACCGTCGCCCCACCCCGCCAGGTATCGACCGCGCGAAGGAAGTCCGGCAACTCCGCATCGGACAAATGCGCGAAATTCGTGTCGCGCTTCGGCGGAACGATCGCGCCGGAGATATCTGCGGCCGGATTGCGGCCGACCTTGCCGGATGCGACCGCATAGCGAAATATCTGGCTGATGTGCTGATAGACCTTATTGCTGATTTCATAGGTGCCGCGCACCTCGATCGCGCGCACGACTTTCAAAATATCCGGCGGCTCGATCGCGGACGGCCGCTTGCCGCCCAGCTGCGGATAGACATGTTTCTCTAATCGGCTCTCAATGCCATTGATCGTGCGCACGGCGAGAATTTTGCGCCGGTGCTCCACCCATTCGCGCGCCAGATCCTCGAAACTATCGCCCACCGGCAACGCTTCGCGCGGGTCCAGCCCTTTGTCGAGGATGTCCCGCTTTTCACGCGCCAGCTGGCGCGCCTCGGCCAGCGAGACTTTTGGATATTTGCCAAGGCTGATTTTACGCTCTTTGCCATCTTGGTAATATTTCAGCTTCCACGATCGGCCCCCGGATGGCGTGACCAGCAGATACAGCCCCTCCCCGTCGAAGACTTTATATTCGCGCTCGCGCGGCTGTAACGCTTGGATTTGCTTGACGGTGAGCTTCATAGGGGGCCGTTTTGTGGTTGAACAAAATATCGGCCCCTATAACGGCCCCTTTTGGCGGCGGCTGTCAACGGAAATGAGCGAACGTGTGCGAAAAATAAGGGTGGATTTTGCGAGGGATTTTGCGGCTTAGCGGCTTTCAGCGGTCATGAGCGAAGGTCAAACTGGAGCGGGTGATGAGATTCGAACTCACGACTTTCACCTTGGCAAGGTGACGCTCTACCCCTGAGCTACACCCGCTCAACCTTGGTTGCGTGGTTGGAAACTAAGCAGCTGCGACGAAAATGCAAGCGATTTTTCGCATGTCAGGATAGATATTCATTTCGCCCTGTTTTGCGGTTGGCGCTGGCCCGCGCGAATGCTAGCTGTAAAGGAATGACAGAACCGAAAAAACAATCGCTTGGCGTGCCGTCTTGGCTGCCGCTCGCCCTGCATGGCTTTTTCGCGATCCTCACTATTGCGCTCTTCTGGATAAGTCCGCTGCCCCCGTTGACCGATTATCCGAATCATCTGGCGCGGATGTTTATTGCCTTCAACCTAGGCGAGGTGCCGGGGCTTGACGAAGCATACCGCGTCCAGTGGCGGCTAGCCCCCTATCTGGCACTCGATGCGTTGTTGATGCTATTACAGCAGGTCACCGATATCTATACCGCAGGAAAAATCGTCTGTAGCATCGCCGTGTTGGGGCTGGCTGTAGGCGTGCTGGCGCTCAACCGCGCGCTCTTTGGGTTGATCCGCTGGGAAAGCTTGATCCTGTGGCCATTCATCTTCAACCTCGCCTTCGCCTTCGGCTTTATGAATTTCCTGCTCGGCATGGGCGTCGCCTTACTGTGCGTCGCCGGATGGATTGCCCTGCAACCGCAACCAATGTCACGGCGCATCCTGTGGCTGGCGCTGTTTGCCACGCTCAATTTTCTCTGCCATGCACTGAGTTTCGCGTTATTTCTGCTGATCATCGCGCTGTATGAAATCATTATGACGTTGTCCCGTTGGGCAGGTTGGCGCGCGGCATTGCGGCATGGCGCGTGCCTGTGTCTTGGCATCTCCCCCGCCATCCTGCTGTTTGTTGCCCTGCCAGATCAGGTGGATGCTACGCCGCCGCATTGGGGTGGCTGGCGGCAATATCAAATGGGCCTGCGCTCACCGCTATGGTTCACGCAGCATTGGGTGGAAGATGCGATGCTATTTCTATTTGCGGGCATCGCGCTGATCGGCATGTTTACCATGCCGAACCCCTATCGCTGGCTGATGCTGGGGTTGCTGGCCATCGCCTTTGCCATCCCGCATTATGTGCTCGGCGTGTTTCTGGTCAATATCCGCCTGCCGATTCTGTGGTGTCTGTTGGTGGCGGGAGGGCTTGCCGCCCCAATGCGTCCCCTATGGCGTGGTGTTTTTCTGATGATGTTTATCACGTTTATGGCCGCGTCTGTCTGGCGATTGGAACGCCTTCACACGCAACTGGCAACCTGTGGCGATTATGCCGACGCGTTGCGCCAGGGGCTGGCCGCTTTGCCAGACACGCTCCCCGGCAAGGCCTTGCTTTCGGTGCGCGACCGCGAGAATGCCCCAACACGCTGCGGTTATGGCCTGCATCATATGAACACGCTGGCGGCGATTGAGCGGCGATGGTTCGTCCCCGAAATCTTTACGTCTTTACCGCCGGTCAGCGCCGCTCCCGCCTATGCCGCGATCGATCAATTGGCCCCGACTACCCCCTTCGGCCGCGACATCCGCCAAAAGCTAAAGGATAACCCCGCCTCCTTCTGGCAGACCACCAAAACGCAGTATACGTATATGTTATGGATTCATTACGGCAATCCGATTCCAGATATGGCAGAACATACCGAAGTCCTCACGGAAGACCCGAATTTCACGTTATATGAAGTAAGATAGATAGATGACTAATTTTTATGAGGTCGTTTTCATTCTATTTTAATATGGCTAGGAGCTGCAGCGATAAATTCGGCTTCTAATGCAAGATATTCGCGAATAAATTCAGGATCTTTTTTCCATTCTCGTAAGCTTTGCTTCATACATAGTGGTTCCGTTTCCGCTTCTAGCTCAGGCGCAACATATATATGCCCTATTGCATTGTCGAAAAACGGGTGTTTTTTTACTTTTTCTAACGACATTGGACGTGGAACTTCTTCCCCATCCGCCTGCATTGCCTGAATATGCAGACTAAGCGCCTCTTGCGCATTGCTATAAAGCATTTGCAGGTCAGTTCCTGCGCTAGTGCATCCAGGAAAATCTGGAAAGCAAACCCCATATTCTGATGCAGGGTCTTTATGTATAACGCCGACATAGATTAGCATGATTATTCTCCCCACGCTCTATATTCTTTAACATAGGCATAGCATAACTTAAGCTGGTATCTTTTCTCAATGCATACGGATTGTTATAATCAAAAATATGAAACAATCAGAATTGGTTTAAGGAAGTTATAGTGACTAAGCGTACACAAGATGAAATCAACAGGATGGTTAAGATGGCTGAAGACGCTTGGGAAAATGCGCCTTGCATGCCTGCAAAAGATGCCGCCCGCTTGCAAAAAAAATGGAATTCGGTTGCCATCACACCGAAGATGATTGAAGAAAAAAAACTAAATAATGTTTAGGTCGCTGTGGCGCGGCGGCAAGGATGAATTTTACTGAGCCGGCCATACTTAAAAGGGCAAATAACCCTTTTAAGTATGGCGCGCCCGGAAGGATGTGCTCGCCGCGGTGCGGCTGCGCTGCCGTCGCTAAGATTCGCCTGATGGCTCATCAAGCTTCCGGTCGAACAAGGGCGAATCTTCGTGAACCCGCCATAGTGAAAGAGGCTATTAGCCCCTTTAACTATGGCGCGCCCGGAAGGATTCGAACCTCCGACCACCTGGTTCGAAGCCAGGTACTCTATCCA
>DDZS01000050.1:45299-75041 GCA_002346425.1 Alphaproteobacteria bacterium UBA3002 | reverse complement strand
TTTGCGCACCCGCAAGCAGTCGCCCACCGCGTGGCGCATGGCGGGGATGTGTTTAAAGATGCCTGCCTGATTGATGATGTCGTTCTGAGCAGTATTGAAGCTAACATTCCACTGGCACCTTTACATAACCCACCCAACTTGGCTGGTATTCGTATCGCGCAACAATACTGGCCAGATGTGCCGCAAGTGGCGGTGTTTGATACGGCCTTCCACCAGACCATGCCTCCTTATGCCACCACCTACGCTGTGCCAAAAGAATGGCGGGATATGGGGCTGCAGCGTTATGGATTCCACGGCACTTCACATAAATATGTGATGCATCGCGTGGCGCAGGAAATGGGAGCCAGTCCGAGTGATCTGCGTATTATCAGCTGTCATCTTGGTAATGGAGCCAGCGTGTGTGCCATAGATCGCGGCGTATCGGTGGATACCTCCATGGGCATGACCGCACTTGAAGGGCTGGTGATGGGAACGCGTTCCGGCGATGTTGATCCCGGCTTGTTTGCCTTTTTAGAGCGTGAGGCGGGGCTGTCATCCCGGCAGGTAGAGGATATCTTATACCATGATAGCGGTCTCAAAGCATTATCAGGCATTGGCAATGATATGAGTGATATTGAGAAGAAAGCCGCCGAAGGTGATGCCAGCTCCCAGCTTGCCATTCAGATTTATGCGTACAGGGTGCGTAAATATATCGGTGCTTATGCCAATGTAATGGGTGGCTTTGATGTGCTGGCGTTCACCGGTGGCATCGGCGAAGGTTCAGCCTCGATGCGAGCACGGATTTGCCAACGCATGGATTATCTCGGCCTGTATTTTGATGAGGATAAAAACCGCAAGATTAAGCTGGATGCCTTTGAAGCACCAGAGTTGCAGCAAGCCCATTCGCGCATTCGAGTCATGGTCACGCAAACCCGTGAGCAATGGATGATTGCACAGGAAACCATCCGCGTGCTGAAGGAAGCTGCGCAGCACATGCCGCTACCACCGATTCCGGTCGCTGTATCGGCACATCATGTGCATTTAACCGAGCAAGCTGTACAGCAGCTATTTGGCAAAGGCCACACACTTACCCAATATAAGGAATTATCGCAGCCGGGATTCTGGGCTGCAGAGGAAAAAGTGGATATTATCGGCCCTAATGGAACCATAGAAAATGTGCGGGTACTGGGGCCATGCCGCGATCATAATCAGATTGAAATTGCACAAACAGAAACCTTTAAGCTCGGTATTCACGCCCAGGTACGGATATCCGGCGATGTCAGGGACACGCCCACTGTCACCTTGCGTGGGCCAGCAGGCAGCATCCAGACCGATGGGCTGATCGTTGCCAAGCGGCATATTCATATGAGCAGCAAGGATGCGGATATCCATGGCCTGAAACAAGGCGATGTCGTGGAGGTAGCGATTGATTCCGGTGAGCGTGATTTGGTTTTTCGTGATGTCACCATTCGCGTTCATCCCGATTTTGTTACCGAAATGCATATTGATACCGATGAAGCCAATGCCGCCCATATTGAGCATGGCAGCAAAGGGGCATTAATTCCAACCGCATGCGAGGCAACAGTTACTCGCTGCATATCTGAGCCGCCACAAGATTGCGGCCATCAACATAACACCCAGGAGGCACATCATGGCTAAACCAGCAACCAAGCCGAAAGCGACAACAAAAACAAAAGCAACGAAAAAACCAGCTGCGCCGGTAAAACTGGCAGCGATTGAAAAACAAGAGAAAATGGCACAAGAGGCCACATCACCCTTTAGCTGGATGCTTGATGCGTGGAATTATCAGGTGGATAGCTGGCAGCGCTCGGTGTTGTTTCTCGATACGCTGCGTCAGCGTGCCAATAACATGATTGAGCATGAAAAGAATGGCATGCCGCCATTGCTGGATTTTAAATATGAAATGGTGCTCGATGCCCGAACTTTTGAAACCCCGGCCAATTATGCGCTGCTGAAAATTACCGAGATCGAGGATGTGTGTTTGAAGGATTGCTTTGATCCAGAAAAACCACCGGTGATTATCGTTGATCCTCGCGCCGGACATGGCCCAGGCATTGGCGGTTTCAAACGTGATTCAGAAGTCGGCATTACCATGCATGAGGGCTATCCGGTGTATTTCGTAATGTTCTATCCTGATCCCGAACCACACCAGACCATTACCGATGTATTGCAGGCGCTGCGAATTTTTGTAGAAAAAGCCAAAGAGCTACATGGCGGCAAAGCGCCCATTCTTTATGGTAATTGCCAAGCTGGGTGGATGCTAACCATTTTGGCCGCTGATTGCGAAGGTCTTAGTGGCCCGGTGGTCGCCAATGGGTCACCGCTTTCTTATTGGGCCAGCAGCGAAGAAGGCAACCCCATGCAGATCAGTGGTAGTTTGGTAGGTGGCGTGTGGATATCACGCTTTCTATCAGATCTGGGCAATGGCACATTTGATGGTGCATGGCTGGTACAGAACTTTGAGCATCTGAATCCTGCCAATGCCCTATGGGAGAAATATTATAATCTCTATGCCAATATCGATACCGAGCGTGACCGGTTCCTGGAGTTTGAACGCTGGTGGACAGGCTTTTATAGTCTCAGCGAAGAGGAAATCACCACCACGGTGGAAAACCTGTTTATTGGCAATAAACTGGAACGTGGAGAGCTGCAGCTGGATGATGGCTGTACCATCAACCTAAAAGATATCACCAACCCGCTACTGATCTTTGCTTCCCATGGTGACAACATCACTCCACCGCGTCAGGCACTGCATTGGATAAGGCAGGTTTACCCCACCACTGATGCGCTTAAACAAGCAGGCCAGCGCATTGCCTATATGATTAATCCCAATGTCGGACATTTGGGTATTTTCGTGTCGGCTAAGGTGGCGAAGCTGGAGCATCGCGCTATTTTGGAGCATGTGCGGGAGATGGAGAATTTAAAGCCCGGCCTATATGAGATGAAAATCATTAACCCCACCGGCAACCCGGATTGTCGCCATGATCAATATGAGGTGCGTTTTGAAGAGCGCAATATTGAAGATCTGTGTGAGAGTATACCAAGTGAGCCTTTTGACGTTGTACGCCGTGTTTCAGAGCAAAATGATACACTCTATTGCTGGACATTGCGTCCATGGGTGCAGGCATTAGCCAACCCTATCAGTGCCGAAATGCTGCGGGTCATGCATCCCATGCGCTTAAGCCGTACAATGTTTTCTGAAAAGGTAAATCCGTTTATGTGGCACACTGCATGGATGGCAAAAATGGTGGAAGACCATAGAGCAGAGAAAAAACCTGAAGGTATACTGCCTGCTGCCGAGCAAGCCGCCAGCCAGCAAATTGCCAAAGCGCTTCACGATATGAGTGATGTGCGAGATCAGACCATGCATGAGCTGTTTTCACAACTATATGGGGGATCATATCCAAAACAGGAAATGAAGTAATGAACGAAAATATACCAGAAGCCATTCTTATCAGCATTTTATTGGTGCTGATTACCACTGCAATTTTTTATGAAATACTCTGTATCGTTTTAAAGGTAATCGCCAAACGTGAATTACGCACGCGACCTCTCATGTTTTTTCTGGTGGTCGCCATATTCTCGGCCCACACGATTGCCGTATGGATATACGGCTTTGTCTATTGGGAACTCGTACATTCTTTCGGATTTGAACCATTAAGCGGCATCGAGCATGATAATTTCTTTGGTTATATTTACTTCTCAGCAGCCACGTATTCATCATTAGGCATCGGCGATGTGTTCCCTCATGGGGCGCTGCAATTCATCACCGGCGTGCAAGTGTTAAATGGATTAATGCTAATAGGTTGGTCGGTGATGTTTACCTATTTTGCCGTTCAAAAACTATGGGAGATACACGGCATAAGAGCGTTTGACCCAGGCAGTAAAAAGGAATGACGATGCATGGCAAAAACTCCATCTATTATCCTTGTAATGCTTTTGGTCGGCCTGTTATCCGCTGATTACGATTGGCATTAATTACGCACCGCACCTTACCTTTGCCGCTATGCGAGCCAGCATTGCAGGTATTGTGTTGCTCAATTGACAATTAACTTATCATTTGCTATCATCTGATAACAAATGAGAGGTAATTATGCAAGATAAACCCACAGAATGGCTTTCAATTGAGGAGGCTGCAGCCCATTTAGGCATGGGTAAAACAGTGCTTTATGACCTTGCTAAGAATGGCGGGGTACCAGCTCGTAAGATAGGAAAAAAGTGGACATTTGATAAAAAAAGTTTAGATGCATGGGTGGATGCTAATCGTCCGCTCGGAGAGTTTTTTACAGGTATCGATTTTGATATTGAAGACAATGAGCGTGTACGGGAGCCTCAACGAGAGGGGTATTTACGTGCCTACGAATTTTTCCGTTCCGGTAAAAACAAGGCCATTTTACAGATTCCTGTGGGATGCGGAAAGACGGGGCTTTGCTCGTTGCTACCCCTCGGCATGGCCGAAGGACGGGTACTGATTGTAGCTCCAAACTTGACGATTAAAAAGGGACTGTATGAAGCTATGGATGTTACCAATAAGCAGAAATGCTTTTGGTTGAAAACTGGTGTGCTGAAGCCGGAACAGTTAATGGCCGGGCCTTGGGCTTCCACCCTTGATAGCGGTAATATCTCCACCGCCGAAAAATCGCATATTGTCATTACGAATATTCAGCAGCTCGCCACCAACGTGGATAAGTGGCTGACACAGTTTACTGATGATTTCTTTGATATGATCATCGTAGATGAAGCGCATCACAGTGCAGCCACCAGCTGGCAAAAAGTCATTGATCGCTTCCCATCCGCAAAAGTCATATTGCTGACAGCCACTCCTTTCCGCAGCGACCGAAGAGAATTGGATGGAGAGCTTGTGTATCGCTACTCTTTCCGCAGTGCGACGCTCAAAGGTTATATCAAAAGGCTTAAAGCCAGCTACGTTGCACCGGAGACGATCGAACTTGGATTTACCGATGAAGGCGGAAAAGTTTATACCCTTAATGAAGTGATGAAACTGAAAGAGGAAACATGGTTTAGTCGCGGTATTGCAATGGCGCGTGTGTGCAACCAGCATATTGTCGACAGCAGTTTACAAAAATTGGAGCAATTACGTCAAAGTGGCACACAGCACCAGCTCATCGCTGTGGCGTGTTCCATCAATCATGGCCGGGAAATTCGCTCACTTTATCGTGAACGTGGGTACACTGCCGAGATCATTCACAGCAAGCAGACAGAAGATGAGCAGAATGCGGTGTTAGCCGATCTGCGTAACGGTACGCTGGATTGCATCATCCAAGTGCAAATGCTGGGAGAAGGTTTTGACCATCCGAAGCTAAGTGTAGCTGCTATATTCCGTCCATTCCGTTCGCTTGCACCTTATATCCAGTTCATAGGGCGTATCATGCGAGTGGTAGTGCAGAACAATCCAACTCATCCTGATAATATGGGACATATCGTAACCCACCTTGGGCTTAATCAGGATAAGCAGTTGGAGGCATTTAAAGATTTTGAAAATGATGATCACAAATTCTGGGAAAGCGTAGTGGGCGGCGAAGAGCCGGAAGTGCCAACGGAAACAAGAGAAGGCAATACCCGACTCCGCGCAGGCGACCAGGTCATCGTGCATAATGAAATTGTGGATGGTTTATGGGAGGAGGATTTTACCAGCATGGAAAATCAGGAGATTATTGATGATCTTCGCGAGCGTTTCTCATTGCTTGGTCTTGATCCGTCACAAGTAGAAGTAATGGTCAAACAGGCGTTGCAGAAAGGAATGAAGAAAAACGATCCAACGGCACCATTTCCTATCCAGCCCCAGCGCGAATGGGAAGAAGCCAAGCGACGATTGAATGAAGAAGCAAAAAGACTCGCCAAGCTCCTGCTGAACCACGCGGAGGTTGGGATGCATGGACGTGAGCTAATAAATTATGGATTAGGGAATGGTAAGAATAACTTTGTATGCGCCCTGATGCTGGTTAACAAAAAATTCAATGAGGAAATAGGAAAAGACAGAGATCAAGCGTCTATCGACGAATTTAGAGCAGTTTTGGATAATTTGGAAAGTCTGCTGCAGGGGTTGGTAAGACGTGTAAGAAAGGCAAAGTCGGATTATGAGCAAGCGAATTCCTAGAGGAAAAACACCTTCGTTAATTGGTGGCAGTAATGGCAAGCCATCAAAAATCAGCATTCAACGAGGCTGTAAATGCTATCGCTGCGAAGATAGCCTAAAGAATGGCAAGGAGTGTATTGAGATTCCCCAGCTGGGCGGCAGTTTTACCAATAAACGTCGCGTATGCTTCGAATGCTATGAAAAAATACTGAAGCAGACGCAAGATGATCTCGACTCCCTCAAGGAATTACTTCCACCAATTGACTCTCAACTTTGATACAATACTATTTCCGCCTCTCTGCGGCGCATCAAGCCTTTCAGTTTCCGGCCACCGGCCCACACCCAGCGCATGAGCTGCTCAGGCACTTCATGGTGTTCTTCGCGGTTAACTTTGCGGCGCAGCGTAGATCGCTGGAGAGCACCAGAGCCAAGATTGAAGGTGAAAGATACCAGGGCATCGAACTGTCCATCAGTAAGCGGAACGCTAATTAATCTCAGAACTCCACTTTCTGCAGTCCATACATCTTTTGCCAGTAATGCTTCTGCGGCTGACTCACTGATGCCATTTTCAAACATTTTATGCTCACCTTTGCGGATTAGGTGACCATAACCAATGGTAGGTAATCCAGCGGCATCGAGATATATTTCTGGTTCAAACCCTTCAAAATGCTTAATGAGGTTGAGACCATCTTTTGTGATATGTCTCATTTCCCACTCCGTACCTTAGCCATGGCACGCTGGCCGAAATAGAAGCTGATGATGCCAGCGAAGATCACCTGGTCTTCAACTGACCATAAGGCAGCGATTTGCCATGGCAATGGGTCAGCCAAATCAACCATTGCAAACTGCATGCATTTGATAACGAAATACAAAAGGAAGAAGGAATAAGCCAACACTGGCCGTACCGTGCCATTGAGGGCATCCACCCACCGAATACCAGAATAATAGGTTTTGTATAACGCCCTGGATTCAGAAATATCCGCCTGAGCGTTTATCTCTTCCAACCGTTGCTGGTGACCTTGCGCGGCCTGCGCCATCTGCATTTCCAATATAGTCAGCTCGTGCTTGCGGTCAGCAGCATCGCGCCAGATTTTCAACAGGTCGGGGAATGCCGCACTGATGAAACCTATAAGTGATCCAAGTAATGTAACCATGATTAACCTCCGCTAATAAATGTTAGTTTGATGATGATGCCCACCAGACCGGTGATGATCATTGTTCCCCACCACCAGAGAATTTTTTCAATGCGTGCCAGCCTGCTTTCTAGCGACTTGTATCGCTCCTGGCAGACAGCAACGTGTGTGGGCAGGCTGTTGGTTTCGTTTTCTGTATTCATCTTTCCTCCAGGCATAAAAAAACCCGCTTGAAAGCGGGTCGAATTGTCTATTGTTGTGTTTTTATTTTGGGTCAGTGCTCTTGAATAATGTCAGCATGAAGAGTGTGGCAAATCCACTTGCCAGCAAATAATACCAGCCCAGCCCCCAGATAAGCAGGCCAGTCATAATAGTGCATGCACAAATAAAAATAGCTTCCATTGTTATTACTCCCATGGCCATGGCCCTTTTGGTTTGAAATACTGCATGGTGGTGCGGATCACACCTCCGGTAAAATCACTGCCGTTTGCTGTCAGACGGACTGCCGTATCTGAATAAAACGCGGTCGGGCCAATTATGCCGATATTGGTGGAATCTTGCCCCACACCAATAGAACCACCAAATTTGCTGGTTTCTCCACTTATGCCAACATCGAATGATGAAGCTCCTGTCACGGCAGTAAGCACACGCACATTCACCGTCAGCAAAATAGAGCGATCTGGAATTTCAATCGTTGTATCGACAAAAGCACCGGAATCTACCGTGACATCTTCCTGCTGGTGACCAACACGGAGATATGGGGTCACCCAATAACCTAAGATGCTCCTGACATTCGCCTTTTGCCGTAAATTCCAGCCCCTTTTCTTTAGCGCGCATCGACATCATGCTGATCACTTCATTGAGTAATTGGGTGATGCTGAACGGAATATGCTCCAGATCAATGCTCCGTGCTTCGATTTTAGAAATATCGAGCAGGTCGTTGATTAAACTTAGAAGAGAATCGGCGGAAATTTATAGGGTGCGCACATATTCCAGTTGCTGTTCCGACAATCCGTCGCTTTTGCTTAAGATAGTGGCCAAACCGATAACAGCATTCATGGGGGTGCGGATTTCATGACTCATATTGGCGAGAAATTCAGATTTGGCCATATTTGCGGATTCCGCGATTTCCTGAGCATCCTCTGCGATTGCCTGCGCTTTCTCTGCGCTTATCTGAGCGGTTTCAGCATTGCGTTGCGCATTTTCAGCGGTGGACTGCAATTCTCTGCGTTCGGAAATATCGCGCGAGACACATAGCAGTCGCGCTACTTCCCCAGCCTCATCTTTTATGGGAGAGACGATTACTTCCCAACATTTCGGCGTGCTTTTTGCGGCGGAACAATAGCCTTCGAAACGGGTGCTATTGCCTGCTCGCGCTTCAATAAGTGCACGGTTTGCCTCTTCTTTTTCTTTCCCTTCCCAGAGTTCTGGCCAAGGTCTGGAAACCCAGATGGAAAAATCTTCAATTTCCATCTGTTTGCGCCCTGTCTCATTGATCGAGAGCAGATTTCCTTGCAAATCCATCACGATGATACAATCCGTGCTACTTTCAATAATGCCCTGATTGAATTGGCTTAACGCGTTGCGCTCTTTTTCTGTTTGGACATTTTGGGTGATATCAACCACGCGGTGAATAATGTAAGTTAGATCATTCTTATCGTTAAATACCGGCGAGTTTAGCGGGCTCCAGTATTTTTCTTCAAAACCACCACCTGGCTCCGATAAGCGCGGAACATCATATTTCTGCATCGGCATTTCATGGGGCTTTTGTTCTTTGACCACATAATCCAGCGACGCCTTTAAATTCGCGACGCCATTCGCCGTTTCATCATCCGGATTATCAGGAAAAGCTTCGAACACGCCGCAACCGACGATGTCATCATAGTGCGTTAACGTGGCTGCAGTATAGGCATCACTTGCGCTAACGATGGTATAGGTTGGCATATCCGGCTTGAGCAATAAGTATAAACCCGGAGCAGATTTAAAAACCGCTTCAAAGTCGATATTCCCGCTTATCGCTTCATGCTGCACTGTATAGTTCTTTGGTTATGTTTACGCGTATCTAACCCAGGTACAGATACGCGTAAACAAGACCGGTTGATAGTTTTTTCTACTCTTAGCTGGGACTTCCCACGCGGAAACCCAACATAAGACTTCGCTTAGGTATGAATACCGCCGCTAACCTCGATGCGTTGAGCATTCATCCAGTGATTCTCATTTGCTAGGAGGGCGGCTGCAGCGGCTCCGATGTCATCGGGCAGGCCGGCGCGTCCTAACGGGGTTTGGCTAGCAATCATCTCGTTGAGCTCGGCGTTGTCCCGAACCGCGCCGCCGCCGAAGTCGGTCTCTATCGCGCCGGGTGCGAGCGTATTGACGACAATGCGTCGATCGCCCAGTTCTTTAGCCAAGTAACGCGTGAACACTTCAAGACCGCCTTTCATCATTGCATAGGCGGCATAACCGGGATAGCTGAAGCGGGCCAGGCCGGATGATATATTCAAAATGCGCCCGCCATCTATCATCAAAGGCAGCAGCGTCTGGGTAAGGAAAAACGGACCTTTCAGATGAATATCCACGAGCTGGTCGAATTGCTCTTCGGTGGTATTTGTAATAGGCGCATGCACGCCAACGCCTGCATTATTAATGAGATAATCAAATTGTTCACGCCCCCAATGCTGCTGGAGAGCGGTTTTGAGTGCGCCAGCGAATGACGCAAAGCTTGTATGGTTGGCGATGTCTAACTGCAAAGCGACGGCTTTGCGACCGTGCTTTTCAATTGATGCGACGACTTTGTCCGCCTCATCTTTGCGCGTATGATACGTGAATATAACATCATTTCCTTGCGCGGCGAGATGTTCTGCCATGCTTTTACCTAATCCGCGGCTACCGCCTGTGATGACTGCAATTTTCATAATCTATACTCCTTTGTTACTAATGCTGACAATATGATGGATATGGTGTAATAATAAAGAAGGCACTTTAAAAATAGATACTTACTAATTAGAGAGTTTTGGGAAAATCAACATGATAAAAAATAAATCTATTAACCCGATTACCTATCACGCGCCGGATGGGACGCCGGCGGACCCTGAGGTGCAGAAACTGGTAGAAGAGCTTATCGGACAAGTTGCCGATAAGTGGACGATGATCGTGCTGGAACTGCTGTACGAGCAGGGAACGCTGCGTTTTACGGAGCTTTTTCGGCAGATTGGCGGCATTAGCCAAAAGATGCTGACGCAAACGTTACGAAATATGGAGCGTAGTGGTTTTATTCAACGCACTGTCTATCCCGTTGTGCCTCCAAAGGTGGAATACCAAATCACGGAATTGGGCCTGACGTTAGGTGAGGCTTTTTGTGGTGTCTGGATGTGGGCGGAGAAAAATCTCAAGCACGTACACACTGCGCGTAAAAATTATGATGAAGAGCGCTCTAATTAACTAGTTTCGGCGTGGAGCTATATTTTCAATTTTTTGATCACCGTCGCTGCGGTTAGGCCATGTAAGAAGATCGAGAGCACCACCACACAGGCTGTTATGGCCCAGAGTTCTTCAGCAAACTGAAATTCGGCTTCTTTCATCGCGAAAGCGAGATAGAAGAAGGATCCGATGCCTTTGATGCCGAAAAAGCTGATAACGGCTTTGTGTTTCGGGCTGATTTGTTGACCCATCAGGCTGACCCACGCTGCCACAGGGCGGATGATAAGCAGGAACAGCAATGCAAAAGCGATGTGAGTATAGGTGAGCGCATTTAGTAGCCCATCCGTCAGCGCCCCGCCAAAAATCACTAACAATACCGCCAGCATGATATGTTCCATCTGATCGATAAACGCATGCAGGGTATTATGATATTCATGCTGGAATTCGTAATTGCGGATGGTGACGGCGGCGACAAAGACGGCGATAAAGCCATAGCCGTGACACAATTCGCTAACGCCGTAGACAAAAATAGTCGTGGAAAGCGAGACCAACCCCCGTTGCACATCGCTAATGCGATACTTGTCTGGCAAGTTGAAAAAGAAATAGGTAACGACTTTACCTCCCAGCCACCCGATCGCGATTCCTGCTAGAATACGATACACCACGTCATAACTCAGCCATTCCAGTAGCCAACCTTCGCTTTGACTCGCAGATGCGGTCAGGGCAATCGCCAGCCAAGTGAAGGGAAAGGCGAGGCCATCGTTCAATCCTGCTTCCCCGGTAAGGGTAAAGCGAACGGGATGGTCTTTCTCCTCCGAAGGTTCTTCGACTTGAACATCAGCTGCCAATACCGGATCGGTCGGAGCGAGGACTGCGGCCAGTAATACGGCGCCCGCTATGCCTAATCCTAGCCAATAATAAGCCAAGCCCGTGACAGCGCAAATGCTGATAAACATTGCCAGTGTTGCCAGCATGAACGGCGCTTTCCATTTGATCAGGCTAAAAGGGTGGTTGATCTTTAACCCGATGCCCATGATAGCGATAATCACCATCAACTCTGTGATATGGGTGGTAATCTCCTGATCGCGGAAGGGTGAGGTCCACGGCAATTCGTCAATCGCCTGGTATACGATAATGCCTATGAGCAAATACACAATCGGATAGGAGATGGATAATTTGCTGCTGAGATGTTTCACCCAGCCGATGCTAAGTGCGACGCCACCGAACAGGGTGAGATAGAGAAAATAATCCATCGATTTATCCTATCGCTCGATAACTAACCCGGCGATGATGAGTGTGTTTGTTTATCAGATGTAGCGCGATGTCCATGCCGCAAGCAAGCTCGCAACATATTCCGCATCGTCCGGTTTGGTTAGCAAATGATCGATGCCATCAAGTGAGATGAAGCTTTTCGGATGACGAGCCGCTTCATAAATCAGCCGCGCATTTTCAATATTGACCGTCTGATCGGTAGGAGAATGCATGATCATTAGGGGTTTATGGATTTCTGCAATTCGCGGCAGTTGATTTTGCTGTTTGATATCTTCCACAAATTGCCGCCGAATCGTAAAGGCACGGCCATAGAGATCAACCTTCGCTTCGCCATCCTGTTCGATCGTGCTTAGACTATCGCATAACAAATGTTCAATATGCGCAGGGTCGAAGGGGGCGCCGATGGTCGCGACCGCTTTGACTTGCGGTAACTGACTGGCTGCTGCAAGCGTCGCCGCGCCGCCAAGCGAATGGCCAATCATAATATGCGGAGCGCGATGATCTTTTGCGAGGGACTCTGCCGCTAAAACCAGATCTTCAACATTGGACGAGAAATTGGTATTGCTAAAATCGCCTTCTGAATTGCCCAGACCGGTAAAATCAAACCGTAAGGTAGCGATCTGACGTTTGGCCAAAGAACGAGCAATGGTGCGCGAAGCAACGAAATCTTTACTGCAGGTAAAACAATGCGCGAATACGGCAAAGGCCAATGGGTCCCCTTCTTCAGGCAGTTCTAGCCGTCCGGCTAACACGCCGCCATTATGTCCTGTAAACTCGTATTTTTCTGAACGCATAAACCTGTCCTTTGGTCTGTTGTTAGATAGGCCATATCACATCGAATAACAGTTTGCAGCCACGCATATCGCGACAGGGTGTTGCGATACAAAGCGATTTCCCGTAAAACACCAGAAACTGGCAGGAGAGTCCGCGTGCAACCATCTTCATTGCGCTTAATTGTGTATGTTAGTCAATCGACCTCGCCCGAGGCGAAACAGATGAGCGATGTGGAAACCATCGTCGCTTTGGCAAAAAAGAAAAACCGCGAATTTGGTATCACGGGCGCGTTGTTTTTTTTGAATGGTAATTACATGCAGGTGATTGAAGGTGAAGAGCAGGCGATAGCTCAGCTGATGCAAAATATCTATGCCGATCCGCGGCACATCTCGATTGAAATGGTGATGGATACGCCCATTCGGAAACGTGGTTTTCAGCAATGGAACATGGATTACTTCAATCTATCCTCACCAACACCGGTGCGCAGAGAAGATCTGATCGAGATCAGCGAAGAATTTAAGCGAAACCTAATGCCGGGCGGCGATATAATCGTGAAATTTTACAAAGCGATTCTGGAATCCGCTGAGTCCGAAGCGAAAGACTAAGTTTCCTGTCCTTCGCGAACGCGACGGAAGCGTTTTTCAATGCTTTCAATCATCTGACCCGCTACGTCTTTACCGGTAATATCTTCGATGCCTTCCAAGCCAGGCGACGAATTGATTTCAAGCACTTTTGGGCCATCTTTCGAGCGGATCAGATCGACCCCGGCGACTTTCAGGCCTATCGCCTTCGTCGCGGTGATGGCGATTTTGCGTTCTTGTGCCGTAATGCGCACTGGGCTTGCTTTGCCGCCCAAGTGTAGATTGGCACGGAAATCACCGGCAGCGGCTTCGCGCTGTATTGAGCCCACAACCTTACCGTCGATTACGAAACAACGAATATCTTTGCCCTGCGCTTCTTTGATAAATTCCTGCACCAGAATATTGGCGTGCAGGCTTTTGAATGCGTTGATCACGCTTTCGGCAGCCTTACTGGTTTCCGCAAGGACAACGCCTTTGCCTTGTGTCCCTTCGAGCAGTTTGATGACTAACGGCGCGCCACCAACCATTTTGATGATCTCTTTGGTATCGACCGGCGAGTTGGCAAATGCTGTGGTGGGCATAGCAATCCGACTATCGGACAATAGTTGTAACGAGCGAAGCTTGTCGCGTGAACGCGAGATGGAATCTGAATGATTCAGGCAATAGGCGCCCATTGCTTCGAATTGGCGCGTCAAGGCACAGCCGTAATAGGTCATGGAAGGACGAATACGTGGGATGACCGCATCAATATCCTTAAGCCATTCACCGCCGCGATAATGCACTTCCGGCTGGCTGGAACTGATATTCATATAGCCATGCTGAATATTGATGAAACGCATGTCATGGCCGCGTTCTTCCCCCGCTTCCATGATGCGCTTATTCGAATAAAGCTTAGGATTGCTGGCCAGAAGCAAAATGCGCAAGCCCTCACGTTTCGGCATCACTTTGCGATAATTTTTCTCGATCTCTTCGGTATTGCGTGTGCCGCGGCAGAAAGACGCTTCAGGGTCGATCAGAATCCGTTCCTTCATCGCCTCGCGACCAAGTAACATCCTATAGCCCATAGAGTCGCGATTGGTCAGCGTAATCTCAATATCCCAGGTTTGCTCACCCAGCGTAAGCGGGGTTTTAATCACATGGCGCTGCTCTACTTCACCGCTGGAGCTTTTCACTTCACGCCGATCTACCACCAACCCGCGGCAGCTTTGGATTACCTTGCGATTATCTTGTAAGGGGTGGATGTCGAAGCTGACATATTTTCGGCCATTTTCTTCGTATGGATGAATATTGAAGGCATGTAGTGACGAAGTCCGCGCGCCGGAGTCGCCCCGCGCTTTGATCGCCGGTAAGCCTAACTTATTCAAGCCGCACCATTCTTCTTTGCCAATTACGATTTTTTCACCCATAGACCCTCTCAAAATGTCGCCGCTTTCATACAGGTTCCGATATAAAATTGCGAGTAGATAAACCATTACAGCCTTAGCCTGTGCGCCGGCGCTATTTTGCGTTATTATGTAAAAATGAAGAGTATTGTCTGCATGCAATGCGAGTATTTTGGGCAACCCAAAAAGCTGAAGCGCGGGAGTACAGGTGTCGAAACGGCGGCATGGATGGTCTTTCCGTTCGGGATTCCCTATAGCATGTGGCGCATGCTGACCAAGCGTAAAGTCTGCCGTGAGTGTGGTACCACAAATGTACTGGATGCCGATAGCCCGGAAGGCGAACTGCGCTTAAATAAAATTCTTGGTGTCGACGGCGTTGAGCTGGAATCGCCGGTAGCGGCGCGGCGCCAACCCACCAACGTCACTGCGGATTTTGACGCATTTATGCAAGAGCAGGGCAGCGTTGAGTTGAGCACTTCACCGGAAGTCAAACCGACGCCAAAAAGCGACGATTGGTAATTATTGCGCTAAAATCTCTTTCGCGCGGCGATAATGCAGCGCTTCAATCATCTGACCATCCATCAGTGTTACGGCTTTGTCTTCTACTTGTGCCACATCATAAAGGCGGATCACCTCTTTCGCCCATGCTTTATCATCTGCTGTAGGGCCGAAGATAGCATTGGCGAGCTCAATCTGGCTCGGGTGAATAAGGGTTTTACCATCGAAGCCTAGCTGGCGCCCTTGCTCGCATTCTGCTTTAAATCCTTCGCTATCATTTAGCGTAACGAATGTGCCATCGAGCACGGTCTTTCCAAACGCCCGGGCGGCGAGTTGCACGCGTTGCAGGCTATAGCGCAGGGCAAGACGGTCAGGCGTAATGCGCACGCGTAAGTCATTCGCCAGATCATTCGTGCCGACGACCACACCGGCAATGCGCGGATGGGCGCAGATCGCTTCGGCCTGCGCTACGCCATGGGGCGTTTCGATATTTGCCCAGATGGCGAGTTCACTGCGGTCGTGCTGGATGAGGAGGGCGCACGCGTCGTCGATATCGGACACATCATGCACTTTGGAAAGCATCACCGCATGCACGGGCAAGTGGCTAAATAAAGCCATGTCTTCCGTATAGGCTGCTGTGCTGCGATGATTGACGCGCAGCATGCAATAGGCATTGGGCAATGTCAGGCTGCCTATGTGATCGCGCGCGGCGGCTTTGGCGGCGGGAGCGACCCCATCTTCTAAATCAAAAATAAAGGCATCAGCGGGCAAGGTGGCGGTTTTCGCCAGGGCGCGTACGTGATCGCACGGAACGTATAATGCCGAGCGCATTACTCGCTCAGCTTCGACTCGCATTGACTCAAGATCGCTTGAAACTCTGGCGATGAGAACGCATCCGAATCCTGATCGGCAAATTGCTTGCTCATTTGCTTGCTGCTATATTGCGATTCCAAACCTTCAAGCGTGCATTCACAATAGCCGCGCATGGATTCTTCCTGCCCGACACAGCTATTCAGATATAATTCACGCAGTTCTGGTTTTAAGGTTTCGGCCTGCGCGGTAGAGGCGCTAATAAGCAGCAAGGTGAAAAATACGTATTTCATCGTGGGGTCAGCCCAAATGATTCAACCAGTGTTTCAGCGATCTGAATCGAATTCAGTGCAGCGCCTTTGCGCACATTGTCAGACACGATCCACATCGACAGGCCATTCTTTACTGAGGCATCGCGGCGGACGCGCGACACGAAAGTAGCATCTTCCCCGGTCGCTTCATAGGGCGTCATATAGCCACCGTCCTCGCGGCGATCGACCACAGAAATGCCTTCGGCATCTTCCAGAATCTCATAGACTTCTTCCAGCTCAAACGGATTATCGAATTCCAGATTGACCATTTCACCATGACCCACAAACACAGGCACGCGCACGCAATTGGCTGCAACGGGGATCTTTGAGCCCATGATTTTGGCGGTCTCATTAATCATCTTCCACTCTTCTTTGGTCGAGCCATCGTCCATAAACACATCAATATGCGGGATTACGTTAAACGCGATACGTTTGGTGAAATTCTCATTCGTGGTTTCGTTATTCACATAAAGGGATTTGGTCTGATTATACAACTCATCCATCGCCGATTTCCCCGCTCCCGAGACGGATTGATAGGTTGAGACGACAATGCGTTTGATGCCATATTCTTTATGCAGCGGATTAATGGCATGCACCATCTGAATGGTCGAACAATTCGGGTTGGCGATAATGTTGCGCTTACGGTAGTCTTTCAACGCCGGAGCATTTACCTCTGGCACCACTAGTGGAATATCGTCTTCCATACGGAAATGCGACGTGTTGTCAATCACCACACAGCCTTGTTCCGCGGCTTTCGGAGCAAATTTTGCTGAGACTTTGCCGCCGGGTGAAAACAGCGCGATATCCGTCTTGGTGAAATCATAATCATCAAGCGATTGCACCTTGAGAATTTTCTCTTCCCCAAAGCTAACTTCTTTGCCGAGCGAAGCGGCTGACGCAACGGCATCGACCGTGCTAACCGGGAAATGGCGCTCTGCCAGAATACTTAATAATTCGCGGCCCACATTGCCGGTGGCGCCCACGACTGCGACGCGATAACTCATAACGACTCCTCATAGTCACATACATTATGTTCAGGATTGCTCAGCTGCTGCGGATTGAAAATTCCAAGC
Source organism: Alphaproteobacteria bacterium UBA3002 (assembly GCA_002346425.1). Lineage (GTDB taxonomy): Bacteria > Pseudomonadota > Alphaproteobacteria > Rickettsiales > UBA3002 > UBA3002. Next base: position 57,693 of record DDZS01000050.1, on the reverse strand, counting down.
ATGGCGCTGGGCATTGGCATGCCGCTCACATAGCTATGGCACTGCTTCATTTTGATGACCGTCGGGTTGCCTTGCATGGCCATCCCTTCCTTCATCGCATAAGAGCGTGCGCTCGGCTCATCGCCCGCTTTGCACAAACGGTTGATTTCATACCCCACCTGCTGCCCTTTGCGCATCAGCGCATCACGCTCTTCATTAGGAATCGCGCCGACGCATTGCTGAAATTGTAGCAGAGCATTCATCTTGTTTGGATCGCTAAGCAGTTGCTGCAGTTTTTGCCCTTGCTCTGCCGACATTTGAGCTGATGCGCTAAACGCAACACATGCGAAGGGGATCAACAGATATTTCAATTTTAACTCCTTTAAGCAGCCGCTTGTGCTGCCGTGGTTTCCAGGGCTTCGAGGATGGCATCGCCCATTTCACGGGTACCGATGGCTTTCTCTGCCTTGCCTTTAATATCGCCAGTACGTTTACCATCGGCCAAAACCTTCGCCACCGCCGCTTCAACCTGATCCGCCCAGTCGCCCATATCGAAGCTGTAGCGCAGCAACATGGCGGCAGAAAGGATCGTCGCAATCGGGTTTGCGATGCCTTGCCCGGCAATATCCGGCGCGGAACCATGTACCGGTTCATACAGCGCCGCGCGTTTGCCATTAATCTCTGCACCGAGGGAGGCTGAAGGCAGCATGCCGAGCGAGCCGGTCAACATGGCCGCGCAATCAGAAAGAATATCGCCGAACATATTGGTGGTCACCATCACATCGAATTGTTTTGGGTTACGCACCAGCTGCATCGACGCGTTATCGACATACATATGGCTCAGTTCAATGTCGGGATATTCCGCATCGCGCACTTTTTGTACGACTTCACGCCATAATTCCGTCGCTTCCAGGACATTGGCTTTATCAACGGAGCACAAGCGTTGATTGCGCTTCTGCGCCATGTCTAAGGCCACACGCGCAATCCGTTCGATTTCGCTCTCTTTGTAGACCAGCGTATTGAATCCCACGCGCTCATTGCCTTCGACGCGTACGCCACGTGGCTCTCCGAAGTAAATACCACCGGTCAATTCACGCACGATCATAATATCCAGCCCGGCGATATGTTCATGCTTCAGGCTTGAGGCATCGGCAAGTGCATCAAAACAAATGGCCGGACGTAAATTGGCAAATAGCCCCAGCTCTTTACGAATGCCAAGGAGGCCACGCTCTGGGCGCACGCTATAATCCAGCGCTTCCCATTTCGGACCGCCGACCGCGCCTAATAATATGGCATCGGCCGCTTTGGCCTGCTCCAGCGTTTCCGCTGGGAAGGGCGAGCCGGTTTCATCATAGGCAACACCGCCCAAATGGGCTTCGGGGAAATCAAAGGTTACACCGGCATAGTCAGCGACTTTGGCCAGCACGCGCTTGGCTTCGGATACGACCTCCGGGCCAATGCCGTCGCCCGGTAGTAATAAAATGGTTTTTTGCATGGGCCTTTCATACTGCCGCTATGGGGCAGGGGTCAATGCCATTCCTACGTTACGTCGGAATCTTTTGCGATTATGGCCAGGCTGACGTTTTTTCGGGCTGAATTATACGAGTTGATTGACGATGGAACCGCGTTCCAATCCAGCAAATGGATTGGCATTCTGCGAGAGCAGACTATAGACCGGGTCAACCCGCGCGCCGGCTTCTTCCATGCCATAATTCATAAGGGATTCGGTGGCGGCGATTTGACGTTGCAATTGCGCAGCCACTTTATCATCGGAAATATTTTTTCCGACATAGTCTTTCAGATTTTGTAATGCGGTGACCTGCTGACGCTTTAGGCTTGAGGTATTCGAATAGGGCGTCAATGCGGCGGTGGTGACATCTCCGGTTTTACCGGTGATTAAGTCGCCAACTTTGGAAGTTACCGGTCGCGACCCGCCATTTAGCAGGGTCGCCATTTGTGATACGTCTAACATCATTCGCCTAAATTGTTTTTATTAGGCGCATGATACCACAAATTGACCGATAAACCAATCGCGTAATGCGATCACGTCATAGACTACTCGGCTTCGACGCTGATTTCTTTGTCGCCAATGCTGATGCTGGCTTGTTCCTTGTTTTGCTCTTGGTACACGTAAATACCTGCGCCGATTAACACAACGACCAGAATGGCGATCAAAATATTCTTATTCAATGGTTTGCTCCTTCATAATTAAAATAACCACGGCGTATGCTGCGCGCGGCTGGCTTCATAGGCGCTGATATCTTCCACATGCTGCAAGCTCAGGCCGATATCGTCCAGCCCGTTTAGCAGATTGTGTTTGCGCGAGGCATCGACATCAAACGCGTATTCTTTGTTATGGGCGCGAATGGTCTGGTTTTCAAGGTCGACAGTAATTTCCGGGTTCTCGGAAGTGGCCACATCACGCAATTCGGCGACCTGTTCTTTTGGCAGCTGCACAGGCAAGATGCCGTTTTTAAAGCAGTTGTTATAAAAAATGTCGGCAAAGCTTTCGGCGATCACGCAGCGAATACCAAAATCTAACAATGCCCAGGGCGCATGTTCGCGGCTGGAGCCGCAGCCGAAGTTATCGCCAGATACAATAATTTCTGCATGGGAATAAGGTTCCTTATGCAGCACAAAATCCGGATTCTTGTTACCCTCTACATCGTAACGCATTTCGTAAAACAGGCCTTCGGACAAGCCAGTACGCTTAATGGTTTTCAAAAATTGTTTCGGGATGATCATATCCGTGTCGACATTATCGACCGGTAATGAAGCGGCGACCGCCGTGATGTGTTTGAATGCTTGCATGATATCTCCTTTTATTTACCAAGCCCAGGCGCTGCGTTCAGGATAAGCAAAATATAAGGCGCTGTCAGCAAAACCAGACAATGCAGACTCTATACTTTCTTCGTGTGTGAACATTGCATCACCTACAATACCAGCAACACCTCCTCGACCTGATCCCGCCGAACTTATTTCTTTTTCATCAATTATTTGCTGGGTCGACATATCTTTAAGCTGAACCGTGCCAGATAGCTGGTAACTATCTCCTATTAGCATTATCAATGCAGGATTAACGCTAAACTGCAGCTCGTTTAAAATAACAATTAAATCAATAGGCTGCCCATTTTGCGGCATTTTAACCGTTTCACTTGCAAGTTGCTGATAAAGCGTGCGAACTGCATATTCGTAATCTTTGTCTTTTTGTATTTCCGGAGTTGCTGGATATATACCAATACGGCGCACAGAATATTTTGTAGATTTGATGTCGCTGACATCTTCCTCATGCCTTTTGTTCATCGTATTACAAGCAGTTACTGCGACAAGAAAAATGGGTAACAGGTAACGTAGCATTAAGTTCTCCAAGGATCGCGGCCCGGGTCTAGGGGCAGCGGGTTGGTGGGGTTAGCCGGGGGTTGATTGAAGCGATCTTCCCACTCGCGTTGACGTTGGCGATAAGTGAAAGGGTTGCGGAAGAATGAAATAGCACGGGTTAACCAGTTGCTCATAAAAGCCTCCTGCCAGTTGCGATGAAGCCCTACCATACGCCTTTGCGAAAAAATAGGAAGCCCTAACCAACCGGTTGTAATTGACGGACATCTGCGAGCTTACCGGTGATAGCAGCGGCAACAGCCATAGCCGGTGACATCAGATGCGTACGGCCCCCGCGGCCCTGACGGCCTTCAAAATTACGGTTAGAGGTCGAAGCACAGCGTTCACCCGGATCGAGTTTATCGGCATTCATCGCCAGACACATCGAGCAGCCCGGCTCGCGCCATTCAAAGCCTGCTTCGAGAAAAACCTTATCCAGCCCTTCGGCTTCGGCTTGCTCTTTCACCAGGCCAGAACCCGGTACGACCATCGCGAGCTTCACGTTGGGCGCGACTTTACGGCCTTTGGCGACCGCGGCGGCGGCACGGAAATCTTCGATGCGGCCATTGGTGCATGACCCAATAAAGACCTTGTCGATGGGGATATCGGTTAATTTGGTGCCGGGGGTTAGTCCCATATATTCAAGCGAACGGTCGACCGTTACCTGATTCTTACCTTCAACTGAAGCAGGTACGCTCGCGCTGATGGGCAGTACGTCTTCCGGTGACGTTCCCCAGGTGATTTGCGGCTCAATCGTCCGCGCATTCAGGATCAGTTCCTTATCATACACCGCGCCGTGATCGGAGGGCAGGGTGCGCCAATAGGCGACCGCTTTATCCCAATTCTCGCCGGTGGGGGCCATGGGGCGGCCTTTAATATAGTCGAAGGTTTTCTCGTCCGGCGCAATGAGCCCGGCGCGTGCACCGGCTTCGATTGCCATGTTACAGACAGTCATGCGGCCTTCCATCGACAGGTTGCGGATGGCTTCGCCTGCGAATTCGATGACATAGCCGGTACCGCCTGCGGTCCCGAGTTTACCGATGATGGCGAGGACGATATCTTTCGCGGTGACGCTATCATGCAATTCACCATCGACACGTACTAGCAGGTTTTTCGATTTCTGTTGCGGCAAGGTTTGCGTGGCCAGCACATGTTCCACTTCCGAAGTGCCAATACCGAAGGCCAGTGCGCCAAACGCCCCATGCGTTGCCGTGTGCGAATCACCACAGACAATGGTCATGCCGGGCTGCGTGAAGCCTTGTTCAGGGCCGACGATGTGGACGATCCCCTGGCGTTTGTCGTCCATCGGGTAATAGGTCACGCCGAATTCTTTGCAATTCGCTTCCAGTGTTTCGACCTGAATACGAGAAGTGGCGTCTTTGATGCCTTCTGCGCGGTCGGGCGTGGTGGGCACGTTATGGTCGGCCACGGCGAGCGTCGCTTCCGGGCGGCGCACTTTGCGGCCTGCCATGCGTAAGCCCTCAAAGGCTTGCGGGCTGGTCACTTCGTGTACCATTTGGCGGTCGATATAGATCAGCGGCGTCTGTCCAGCCGGTGTGGCAACCAAATGGGCTTCGTAAATTTTGTCGTAAAGGGTTTTAGCAAGGGTCATATAATTTCTTTTCTTTTTTCTTTCCAACGTAGAGGACTGGTATGACATAAAAATAGCCAAAGGCAAGGCTACAGCCTGTAAAAACCAGCATTAGTGTAACAAAAGATTCTGTAGCGAATAGCGCTAGTATAAAGAAAAAAAGCGCCATCATCACAGGTGAATACCATAACCATTTTCGAATAGCGGGTACGTCTTTTTCATAGATGAAAATTAGGGTAAAAATGACAAAGAATAAATATGGAATAATACTCACTACTAGTGACGCCAAAAATAATCCCAATATTGTCTTAAACCAAAAGAAATCATGTGTAACAGGAATGACTAGAATGCCTAGTGATAACAGAGGTATGACGATTGGCCATAGCAACGAATAACGATAATAGCGCTTTAGCTTTTTGGTCTCGTTGGTAGAAAGAGTCGCCGGATGTTCGGACGCGGTTGTCACAGCATCCATAACGGACTAATTTAGCTGTCGGCTTTAGCGGCCTTAGCTTTTTTCTTCTTGCCGCCTTCAGCTTTACGTTCAGCGCGTTTAGCCTGACGTTCCGCTTTTTTGTTTTCGACTTCTTCCATATCGGTCTTACCGAAATCTTGCTTCTCACGGATACGTGCGGCTTTACCGGTACGACCACGCAGGTAGTAGAGTTTCGCACGACGTACGTCACCGCGACGGATCAGTTCCACGGAATCAACTGCCGGACCGAATAGCGGGAAAATACGTTCCACACCTTCACCGTTAGAAATTTTACGTACCACGAATGACGTGTGCAGGCCGCGGTCTTTTTTCGCGATGCACAGGCCTTCGAACGCCTGAACGCGGCGGTTCGCGCCCTCAACAATGTTTACATTCACCCGAATCGTATCGCCGGCATCAAACGCATCGATGCGTTTATCGGCCAGTTTGTCCATTTGTTCTTTTTCTAATGTCTGAATCAGGTTCATGACTCGTTTCCTTCAGTATAGCGTTTCCACAAATCCGGTCGGCGCGCTTCGGTGATTGCTTCGCTCATGCGCTTGCGCCAGGCAGCAATCTCGCCGTGATGGCCGCTAAGCAACACACCCGGCACCGGGCGCTCGTCCCAGATTGGAGGGCGAGTATAGTGAGGATGCTCCAAGAGGCAAGCATAATCTTGATGTAAACCGAAACTTTCCTGCTCAAGCGATTCGGCCTCGCCAATCACGCCCGGCAGCAGGCGTACGGCCGCGTCTAGCAAAGCCATGGCTGCCAGTTCTCCACCGGTCATGACAAAATCGCCGAGCGATACTTCCAGCGGCTGATATTTCTCAATAATACGCTCATCAATCGCCTCAAAGCGCCCGCAGAGAAAAAGGTACTCTGTCGGTCCTTCTTTAGTCGATGTCAGGGCTTTAATAAGCGGCTGGGTGATAGATTGGCCCTTTGGCGTGAAATAAATGAGTTGCGCGTCGGGATGTCGCTGCAAGCCTGCTTGAATCGCGGCATCCAATATATCGGCGCGCATCACCATTCCGGCGCCGCCGCCATAGGGCGTATCGTCCACCTGCGCGTGTTTGCCTTCACCAAAGTCACGAATATTGATGCAGTCCAGTGACCAGCGGCCTTCTTGCAGCGCTTTGCCGGTCAGTGAAAAGCCCAGTGGGCCGGGAAACATGTCCGGAAATAACGTCAGAATCGTCGCATGCAGGCTCATGAGAGTATTTCAGGCGGGATCAGCGTCAGGCGTCGTTTGGTCATGTCGATCTCGGGCACATTAGCATGCGTAAAGCTTATGAGTTCCGTGTCGTCGGCGTCCGTTTTACGGATTTCGAGAATATCGCCGGCACCATAATTATGCATACCGACAACGGTGCCATAAGGCGTGCCATCTTCTAGGACAACGTCTAAACCGCTGAAATCTTCCAAATAGAATTCATCATCCGCCGCTGGCGGAAGCTCGCTACGATTAACACCTAATTCTTTGTTTTTCAGTAATTCAGCGTCGTTTCTTGAAGTGATACCTTCAACAGTGCATATGAGCTGATTTTTAGCGCTGCCTTTTTGACGTAATGCGTAAGCTTTTCCGTCCGCGCCGCGCAAGGAAGGATAGGAAAGTATCGCTTCAGGCGGTTCGGTAAAACTACGTAGTTTGACTTCGCCGCGAATGCCATGTGCGCCGGAAATGACGCCGAGCACGATAAAGCCTTCGGGCATAAGTCGAAATTACATCATGTAAAAGCCGGTGGCAGCAAATGCCAGACCGACAGCAACGAAAATCAATTCCATGCCTGTTACTCCTTGGTTTCTTCAGCAGCGTCTTCTGCCGGAGCCTCAGCAGAGGCCTCTTCAGCAGGTGCTTCTTCCGCCGGAGCGGCTGCGGCAGCAGCAGCTTCCGCTTCTGCGTTGGCTTTTGCTTCAGCTTCCGCTTCCGCACGCAATTCTGCGCGGGTTTTCTTTTCCGGATGTTTACGTGTTTTTTGCGGGCGGTGAGAGATATCGAGTTTTTCTTTCACTAAACCGGCATCGAATAAAAACTTCTCAACACGCTCAGACGGCTGTGCGCCAACACTGAGCCAATGTTTAATACGGTCTTCGACCAGTTTCACGCGCTCAGGGTTATCTTTTGCGAGCATCGGGTTATAGGCACCGATTTGCTCAATGAAACGGCCATCGCGCGCGTTGCGCTTATCGGTGGCTACAATACGGTAATACGGGCGTTTTTTCTGGCCGCCGCGTGCCAGGCGTAATACTACAGACATGGTCTTCCTTTCTTTCGGTAGGCGGAATTGCCCTGTACCCAAGAGGGGGCGTTTGTACCCGTTTACGTGACAAATGCAAGGATTTTTCTTGCCAAAATAACACGATGCGCTTAGGCACAGCCCCATGACCACGCGTACTGGCATTTATCCCGGCACCTTCGATCCGATTACATCGGGCCACATGGATATTATTCGCCGCGCATTGCACGTCGTCGATCATCTGGTGATCGGTGTGGCAGAAGATACCGGGAAAAACCCGATGTTCGATCTGGAAACCCGAGCCAAAATCGTGCGGGAAGATATTAATCAGCAATTGAATGGCGATGCGACGCGCATCACTGTGGCTTCGTTTTCCGGTTTATTGGTCAATTTCGCCGCCACGCATCAGGCGAGCCTGATTATCCGCGGGCTGCGCGCGGTGTCGGATTATGAGTATGAATTTCAAATGGCGTGCATGAATCGCCGATTAAAGCCTGAGATTGAAACCATTTTCTTAACGGCGTCAGAGCATACGCATTTCGTCTCATCACGCTTTGTAAAACGCATTGCCGCGCTTAATGGCGATATTTCGACGTTGGTGTCGCCCTATGTGGCCGAACATTTGCGCGCTTATTATGCGCGCTAATTATTTCTCCGGCATATAGATCGCGTAACGCTCATACAAATCGGCCAGCACAAAAGCTGAAATCGGCAAGGTCACAAACATCGGGACCACCATCATGGCGCAGGCAAGTGCGTTAATAAACGCCAACATTGCCAATGCTCCAATGACTTCCCCATTTTGAGAGGTCACCCATGTCCAGCTTTGTTTCAGGCATGCCGCGCCCTTGACGGTGCCATCCGCCCAGTAAAAAGGAGCCAGCATAAAGAAGAAAAATACGATAAAGGTCAGCAGCAAGAAGATGAAGGCAAATGGGCCGATAAAAGCGCTGATAACCCCCGGCAATGCCAGCAGCAAGAGCGACAGCACTAATACAGGTCCGAATATGCCCGTGCCTTGCTGTTTAAATGTCGTTGTTAAGCTATCGCGTACTTCCTGACCGCGCATTTTGAATAAAACGTAAGCCATGAAAATAAATAGGGCAGGGCCAAATAACGCAGCGGTTATTAAACTGGCAACCGCGATGGGCAGCAATTTAGCTAACAAGGCACCAATCAACACCAGTACTAGACAGCCAGCACCGGCAAACACGAGCGTATCCTGATTTTCCGACATCTCGTTCAACCCAAAGCGCATCATACCGCCTAAGCTTAGTTCGTTAACGATATGCTGATCATCTGTCGGGCGCGCGGGGTTTTCTGCTTCATGGAAATATTCATGAAAAATGCTGATTTGTCCGGCGGCGATGGGTTCATCCGCATCTTCAGATAGCACTAAGGTCGATTCGGTCAGTTTGCCGTTACGAATGCGTTTGATCATCCCCATCGCATCAAACGGGCCGACGCGCCCATCGTTTTCAAGAATATAAAATTGCATTTCGTTCATTAGGCGGCGACCTCTTCGCGTTGATCTTGGATGGCTTCCGGCTGCAATTCGCGCATGACGATGTCGGCCATATCGCTTAAATAGACCGAGCCTTGTACGGTACGTTGAATAAACACATTGCGGCCATCATTTTCGTCTTTTTTGCGTTTAATCAGGCCCATCATCGACAATCCATCGACTGCGCGGCAGACAGCGGGTTTCGAGATATTCAGCCGTTCAGACAAATTGCGGATCGTGTGCGGCGGCTCGGTCAGGTAGACAGTCGTTAAGACGGCTGTTTGCCGCGATGACAGGTCTTCCGGTAATTCTTTTAAACCTGCAACGGTGATCCGTCGCATGAATTGCAGCGCATCGAGCGTGTGCAATGGTTGATTCATGGGCTTGCTCCTGCTAATTTTTGTAATTCGTTTTACAGGCGGAATGATTACGGAAGAAAGGTGAGGCGGTCAAGGTTGGATATTGTGGTAACTTCATCACAGTCGCTGCGAGTGGGCGATCGCACTCTGCGCTGCACGGTGGGGCGCGGCGGTTTCGTAGCAGAAGCTGAGAAGCGCGAGGGAGATTTGAAAACCCCAATCGGTAGCTATGCCTTGTGGACAGGTTGGTATCGTCCCGATCGGGTAACGCTGCAGCATCCAATGCTTCACCCGATGGAGAAGGAGCAGGGATGGTGCGATGCGCCAGCCGATGCCGATTATAACCAGCCTGTCACCTTGCCGCATGCCGCTTCCTGCGAAACGCTGTGGCGGGATGATGCGGCGTATGACATCCTTTTTCCGACCTCTCATAATCAGTCCCCCGTCATCCCCGGGCATGGAAGCGCGATTTTCTTTCATCTGGCGCAACCGGATTATCGCGGCACCGAAGGCTGCGTCGCCATCGCCAAAACCGACATGCTGGCGATATTGCCTGATATCACGCCCGATTCGAGACTGGTTATTCAGCCTGAGTGATCCTTGCTTGAAGCCCGCGGCGAAAAAGTTATAACAGTAGCCAATTTACTAACTACGTTATTCCGGCTTTTCCGGTCTGACAGAAAGAAGATTCACATGACCGCACAACCCGCTTTAACCGAACATGATTACAAAGTCGCTGATATCAAACTCGCCGACTGGGGGCGTAAGGAAATCGCGATTGCCGAAACGGAAATGCCCGGATTGATGGCGCTGCGCCGCGAATATGGCGATAGCCAACCGTTAAAAGATGCGCGAATTGTTGGGTGCTTGCATATGACGATTCAAACCGCGGTGCTGATCGAAACACTGGTAGAACTGGGCGCCTCTATTCGTTGGAGCTCATGTAATATTTATTCAACGCAGGATCAGGCAGCGGCGGCGATTGCGGCGGCGGGCATTCCGGTTTTTGCATGGAAAGGTGAAACTGAAGAGGAATATGAATGGTGTATTCACCAGACCATCAAAGGCCCAGACGGCTGGGTACCGAATATGATTCTCGATGATGGCGGCGATTTGTCAAAAATCATGCATGATGATTATCCTGAATTGCTGAAAGACGTGAAAGGCATTTCCGAAGAAACCACGACCGGTGTGTTGCGCTTGTATGAAATGGCGAAAAAGGGGGCGCTGAAAGTCCCGGCGATTAACGTGAATGATTCCGTGACCAAATCGAAATTCGATAATCTCTATGGGTGTCGCGAATCGCTGCCAGATGGCATCAAACGCGCGACTGACGTGATGATTGCGGGTAAAAAATGCATGGTCGCAGGCTATGGCGACGTCGGAAAAGGCTGCGCCAAAGCGCTGCAAAGCCATGGTGCGCGGGTGTTTGTGTCTGAAGTTGATCCGATTTGCGCCCTTCAGGCGGTGATGGAAGGCTTCGAGGTCATTACTATGGAAGAAGCCGCACCAATGGCGGATATTTTCGTGACTGCTACGGGCAATAAAGACATTATCACGCTGGATCATATGCGCGAAATGAAAGATCGGGCGATCGTCTGTAATATCGGTCACTTCGACAATGAAATTCAGGTCGATTCATTGAAGAATATGCAATGGCATGAAGTGAAGCCGCAGGTGGATGAAGTCGAATTTCCGGATGGGAAGCGGATTCTATTGCTGGCGAAAGGGCGTTTGGTCAATCTGGGATGCGCAACAGGGCACCCGAGTTTCGTAATGTCCACCAGCTTTACCAATCAGGTGCTTGCACAGATTGAGCTATGGCAGAATCACGGCAATTATGAGAATCAGGTTTACGTCCTGCCGAAACATCTCGACGAAAAAGTGGCCGCGCTGCATTTGGAAAAAATCGGTGCCAAGCTGACACAATTGTCGCAAGATCAAGCCGCTTATATCGGGGTGGAACCCCAAGGTCCGTTCAAAAGTGATGCCTATCGTTACTAGCTGTGTTAAAACTGGAGCGGTATGGATGAGGCAGAGCAGCTAATTGGGGCGCTAAAGCGCCAGCTGGAACAGCAGCAACAGTCGAATCAGCGCTGGATTCAAGAAAATCAGCGCTACGCATCTCTTGTTAATGCCATGCCATTTGCTTTATGGCAGCGCGACGATCAGTTGCAGCTGACCTTTGCCAATCAGGCTTTCACCGAACTTGCGGAGCAGGCGATCGATGAAGGGGCGGACGAGTTATCGTTGGCCAGTATCGAATTATTTCGCGGGCATGGCGATCTGGCGCAGCAAGCGATGAGCTCTGGCAAGCGGCAGGAAGTTGAAAAACACATTGTCAGTAAAGGCCAGCGACGTCTTTGGCATATCATCGAGCAACCGCTACCGGACGGCGGGTGTTTAGGCTATGGCTATGACATTAGCGAAGTGGATCTGGCGCGCGAAGAAGTGCAGCGTCACATGTCCGCCCAGCGGGATTTTCTAGAATCAACGACCAGTGCGATGGCTGTCTATGGCAAAGACCAGCGCCTAAAATTTTATAATTTTAGCTTCGTCGCGATGTGGAAGCTGGATGAATCTTTTCTCGATTCCGAGCCAACCTATGGCGAAGTGTTAGAGAAACTGCGCGAGGTTCGCAAACTGCCGGAACAGTCCAATTTTCCGCAGTTCAAACGCCAGCATACGGCGTTATTCACCGAATTAATCGACACGCATGAAGAGTTTTTCTATCTGCCGGATGGGAAAACAGTACGCGTGATCGCGCTACCGCATGCGCTGGGTGGATTGCTGTTTGCTTATGAAGACGTAACCGACCGGCTTGCGCTGGAACGGTCGTATAATACCCTGATCGCCGTACAGCGCGAAACA
>DDZS01000050.1:0-45002 GCA_002346425.1 Alphaproteobacteria bacterium UBA3002 | reverse complement strand
TGATCGCCGTACAGCGCGAAACGCTCGACCATTTGCAGGAAGGCGTATTGGTGATCGGCGAGAATGGCCGCGTTAAACTCTCCAATCCGACTTATGCGCGGATGTGGGGGATCCAAGAAGAACAAACGCATCATGAGCCGCATATCCGCGATATTCTGGACCTGTGCCGTGACTTGTACCCGGTAGAAAATTGGGAACAGTATAAAAGCGATTTTATTGGACTGATTCAGCTGCGCCGCATGCAGCAGGGGGAATTGGAGCGCACCAATAGCACCGTGTTAAACTGGCGTACCGTGCCGCTGCCCGATGGGGCGACGCTGCTCACCTATAGTGATATTACCGATTCCGTATTATTAGAGCGTTCTTTGCGCGAAAAGAATGAAGCGCTGGAAGAAGCCGATCGCTTGAAAACCGAATTTCTTGCCAATATGTCCTATGAACTGCGCTCTCCGCTGACGTCGATCATGGGCTTTTCGGATATTCTGAGCAACGCCTATTTCGGCGAATTGACCGAAAAACAGGCGGAATATATCGATGGGATTCAAAAATCCTCCCTCCAGTTGAGTTATTTGATCAACAATATTCTCGATTTGGCAAGTATCGGCGCAGGCTATATGCAACTCGATGTGTCGGAAATCGATATCGCGAAGCTATTACACACCGTTTCGCATCTCGTGCGGGAGCGTATGAAACTGATTGATATTGATGTGCAGATTGAATGTGAAGAGGCGATCGGGTTCATGCAAGGCGATGAATCGCGATTACGACAAGTATTGTTCAACCTATTAAATAATGCGGTGAAATACTCGCAAGCCGCCAGTGAAATTCACCTGAGCGCCAAGCGCTTGGGAACGGATCGCGTCATCCTGCAAGTACGTGATTTTGGGGTAGGAATTGCACCCGATAAACAACCGCATATTTTTGAGCGCTTTTATCGCGCCGGCGCAACCAGAGGCCAGCAATCCGGCTCGGGTTTAGGTCTCGCCATCGTTAAGAGTTTTGTTGAATTGCATGGTGGACATGTCGAGGTAGAATCAGACCCTGGTCAGGGCGCGCTATTCCGCTGTATTTTGCCGAGAAAACAAGCGTCTTAGCCTACGTTTGTCACGAAACTGTCACAATACCCAATTTTTGACTGTGATATACTCAAAGTGAGGAGATGTTTACTCACGAAGAGTTATGAACCTAGAGCACGAACAGATAACCGGCAATTACCGCCACAACGCGACCGCAAGCCATAAGGCTTTTGCGGGCTACGGCCCTGCGCGCCAATTTAGCGGACCGGATGGCAAAACGGACGATAAAGCGCCGCCCGCCAATCCCCGCTACCGCAGTGTCGGCGATGCCCTGTTCTCACAATTCGAAGACTTAGGAGAAGAAGGACAAGATTACAGCGCGCCGCACCCGTGGAGTAGTTATACCGGAAGCCGGATGCTGGTGCGTGTGTTCTCACGCGGGTTTTTAGGAGCGACGCTTTACACCATGGCGCATCGGTGGATTCCGGGCCAGCTCGCAGGCTATAGCCCAGAAAAAGTACTCAACCTAAAGGTACTTCGGACCCAGCCTGGACAATTTGTTGCCCGCGGATTTGATGTCATGATGGGCCAACCGATTAAAGCGTTTTCCAAAGGCTTTTATCGCATGATGGGTAAAGAAGGCGCAGAATTAGAAAGCCTGGCTGAAAATGCAGTACGCTTCCGGACGAAAAAAGATTTTGGCGATCCGATGGGCATGGGGCGCAGTTTTGGCGCGGAAGTTTTTGGTATGACCGCAGACTTCGCGGCTGGTAGTGTCGGTGATGCGACAGGCCGTCGGATTACTGAAATTTTCGATCCTAACGTGCATAATAGTTGGGAGCGTAAAGATGGCACCACGGATTACGGTGAACTTGCAAAATCTGCCGGGCGCGATGCGTTTAAAATTTTTACCCTCAACCAAGGCGAAGACTGGTTTGCGGCGCCGATGTATGTTTACCAGATGCGCTGGCAGCGGCAGGCGCTTAACCGGGCCTATAAAGGCTTTAAAGCGACGTCCGATTTCCAGTTGAATGGCGGGAGTTTCCAGCTAGATCAAAAAGGGCGCATCATCGATAGTTACGCGAAAGCGGGTGCCCTTGACCTGCAGGTACGCTTTACTGGCTATAACTGGTACACGCTCATGTATCGCGATATGTATAATGCGATCGCTAATCATGCTCAGGACGGCACCATGCCGTCCATCGACACATCGCATGGGGTGGTATCGGGAGTAGCCGAAAGCATTGCCGATACTTTCCGTTACATTACAAAAAGCGCCATCAAAGCGACGATTTATATGACGCCTGCGGTGCCGTTTTTCTGGATAACACGGACGCCGCAAACGAAATATAAAGGTATCGGGATTCATTTGGACGACCGGATGGGTATCGCGCGACTGCCGAATGATGCGCCATTTAGTTATCACAATATCAGTGAGAATTTTAAGCAAGATGCCGGCCGAAATCATTACCCATTGAAACATGGTGAGCCGCTGCGTGTTGGGCATAATCCGGAATATTCGCTTGCAGCTCCTGATTTTGGACCAAATTTTGATCCTTTCGCGAAAAAGCACACGCGCGGCATGTTTGACCGCGCGATCAATCCATTCGGGCGGGCATGTTATCAAGCTGCGGATATGGCAAATCGCGGTATACGTTATGCTGGTATTACATCGGTTCCGAAAGCCGCGGTGCATGATTGGATGAATGCCTCTTTTAGTTACACCCCCTATATGATTGCCAAGGCGGAAACGGCTTTACGCTGGGACCGTCCTAAAGATGCAGATGGCATGAATGACATGGACCGGGCAATCTATCGCATGATTGATGGTGTATGTTCCTTAAATCTTGGTGAAGTCAAAGCTGGGTTTGCCGGAATTCGGGAAGAAATTGTTCACCCAGATTCATCGCGTGAAATTGACAAACGCAATGAAGAACAACTCAGGGCGGCAGCTTTAGAAAAAGCGCAATTAGCAAACGAGGCAGAATCGACACGCGCGACTCCTGACACCAAAATCAGTACCAATCATATTTCGACCGATGCGCGCGCGCCGGTGTCTCAAAGCCGGGGAAGTCAGGTGGACACTCTAATGCGTCAACGCGCCAAAGAAGAGTTTTTAAAAGACACCGATCTCAACGAGCGGACACTTCACTAATTTTATATTTCTAACTTAGAAGCGCGTTCCGAAGCTGAAGCGGAAGGTCTCTTCGATATCGTAATCTTCGGACAGGAACGGTTTCGCCAAATCGATCCGGATCGGGCCGAATGGGGAAGCCCAGGTCACACCAACACCAGCTGACGCGCGTAATAAGTGGTCATTACCCACTACTTCGGGGCCGGAATCTTCCGAATCCCACAGCGAGCCGGTATCGATAAAGAGTGCGCCGGTAAAGCCGAGATCATCGGGCAGGCCAAGCGGGAATTGCAGCTCGCTCGAGGCGGTGTAATACACATTACCACCCAAGGAGTCATCGGTCGTGTCATCGCGCGGGCCAATACCGGCGTCTTCAAAACCACGCAATTCGCGGCCGCCAACGAAGAAGCGCTGGTTAATACGTACATCTTCGCCAAATCCGAAAATATGGCCGGCAGATCCTGCAAAGGCTAGGGTCCATTGCTTGGCAAGCGGGATATAATATTCGCTCTGCACTTCGTTACGTAAGAAGTGATCATCCCCGCCGACGCCTGCGACATCTTGCGTTAAACGCAGGAGCAAGCCATCGGTTGGGGCAAAGCGATTGTCGCGGCGATCATAGGTCAATGTATGGCCGACCAGCGAGGTAATATTCTCGCCTTCCTGATCTTTAATAAAGCGCGAGGCGAAAGGATCGACATCGGAGATTTCGTTTTGTTCGATCGAGTAATAAAGCTGCTGCGTCAGATATTCGCTGAAACTATACCCCGCCCGTAATTTACCCCCGAGTGCCGCGCGTTCAAAAGACGCTTCGGTACGAAAATCCTGCGTGATTTTATACAAGTCAACCCCGCCGGATAGTTCGCGATTGAACAAATACGGTTCGGTAAAGCCAATATCAAACTGTTGGCGACGTGCTGCGGCAAGGACGCGGAAACGTAAGGTCTGGCCACGGCCCAGCAAGTTGCGCTCGGTAATCCCCACATCCGCCAACGCGCCATCGGTCGACGAATAGCCAGCACCGAGTGAGATTTCGCCGGTCGATTGTTCTTTCACGTCGACGGTGATGATCGTGCGATCCGGCGTCGAGCCGGGGTCGGTGGTGACATTTACAGTTTCGAAGAAGCCCAGATTCTTCAGGCGCTGTTCGGACCGGCGTAATTTGGTGGTGCTATAGGCATCGCCTTCGACAAAACGCAATTCACGGCGAACGACTTCATCCAGCGTTGAGATATTGCCGATAATGTCGATACGTTCCACATAGACGCGCGGGCCCTGCTTAATAACATAGGTCAGGTCGATGGTGTCGGCTTGGGTGTCACGCTCCAGTGAGGGCTCGATTTCAACAAATGCATAACCTTTATCGCCCAGCTCTTCGATAATCGCATCGATACTATTTTCCACGGCCGAGGCGTCATAGCGGTCGCCTGCTTTGGTCAGCAGTAATTCATCCAGATTCGGAATCAGATCACGATCAAGATCGTTTTCGACATCGACCTTGTTCAAGGTATAACGATCCCCCTCATCCAGCGTGAAGGTCAATAAAAACGCATCGCGTTGCGGGGTTAATTCGGCAAAAGCGGAGGTGACATTGAAATCGGCATAGCCTTCTGCGCGGTAAAAGCGCCGCAGCAGTTCTTTGTCATATTCCAAGCGATCCGGATCGTAATTATCGTCACTGGACAGTAGTTTATACCACGCATATTCGGTTGAACTGATCACCCGGCTTAGATCGGCAGTAGAAAAGGCTTCATTGCCGATAAAGCTGATATTGCGGATGGATGTTTTTTCCCCTTCGGTAATATCGAAAGCCAGATCAACCCGGTTTTGTTCACGCTGAATAATTTGCGGCTCAATAGTGGCGGAATAATACCCGTTGCGGCGATACACATTGAGCAGGCGCTCGACATCGCGCTGAACCGCGGTGCGCGTAAAGGTAGAGCGCGAACGCAGCGTTGTCTCAGCTTCCAGGTCCTCGTCGTCAATCGCATCGTTACCTTCATAGGCAACACGGTTGATGCTCGGGTTTTCGATAACGGTGACCATTAGATCATCCCCATCTGTCGTGATGCGTACATCGGCAAAGAAACCGGTTTCATAAAGCTTCTTCAGGCCGCGATTGATGGACTCACCATCGGCCATGTCGCCTTCGGAAATACCGAGATACGTCAGGATCGTGGAATTCTCAATCCGCTGATTGCCGCTGATGATAATGTCTTCGACATACATCGAGGACGATTGGGCCTGTGCCGAGAAAGGCAGGCACACGAAAAACAGCATCAACACATAGCGCATCATAGGTGGGTAGGTTGTGCCCTAAAATCGCAGCTTTGGCAATGCCTCAAAGGCGGATTGTGTGTTACGAAACGAGGTTGCGTAAATCATTGAAAATGGTGAATGCCATCAGCATGAGAATCAAGGCAAATCCGGCACGGAATCCATATTCTTGAAACTTCTCGGCCATCGGGCGACCACGCAGGGCTTCCACTCCATAATAGGCAAGATGCCCTCCATCAAGCATGGGGATGGGAAATAAATTGATCAGCCCAAGATTGGCGGAAAGTAAGGCGATAAACCACAGTATCGTGCGCACCGTTTCACCGGTCGTATCGCCTTGTTGGGTAACTTGCCCGGAAAGCTGGGCAATGCCGATGGGGCCTTTCATATCACGCGCGGAGCGGTCGCCGGTGATCATTTGCCCAATAAAATGCAGGCTGGTCACGCAAAGATCATAGGTGCGATAGGTCGCATGGCCCACAGCTTGCGGGAAGCTTAAATCTTCTACTTTCACCGTCTGGCTTTGAATACCGATAAGCGGGCGCTGCATTTTATTGCCGAGCGCATCTTCTTCTTCGCTCATCATCGGAATCAAGCTGATATGCATTTTTTCGCCATTACGCTCAATATGCAGATCGACCTCTTCGCCGAGATTCGTGATGATTTTTCCCGGAATATCGCGGAACTTTGGCGTTTCTTCACCATTCACCGACAAGATGCGATCACCCGCCTGTAATCCCGCCGACTGTGCGGGCGTATCGGGAATGACTTCTCCGACGATCGGATCGGTCGAGTTGATGCCCGTGCTATAGAGAAAATAGGTGAAGACCGCGATGGTCAGGATAAAGTTAGAGATGGGCCCGGCAGCGACGATTAAGGCTTTTTGCCAGAGTTTTTTATAATGAAAGCTGACCTTTTTGTCTGCCTCACTCATCTGATCGAGCTTATCTTTATCGGCAGTACTCGCCGCTCCGGCATCGCCAAACATTTTGACATAGCCACCAAAGGGCAGAAGGGAAAATTTCCAACGGGTACCGGTACGGTCGTTAAAGCCAAAAATTTCACGCCCAAATCCGATTGAGAAAGTCTCAATTTTAACACCGCATAGCTTCGCGACCAGATAATGGCCAAATTCGTGAATGAACACGATCACGGATAGAATGACGACGAAAGACCAGAGGTAATGAAAACCGGTGGCAATAAATTCCATAACTTTCCCTTTTACTCTGTCCTAGGAGGACGAGTGTATGTGTTGTTTCGCCTCTTGGCGGGCTTGATCATTAAGATACACGACTTCATCGAGCGACGAAACGCTTTTATCCAGATAGTGCGGGAGGATAGCCTCTACCAGTGGCGCAATGCGGCCAAAGGGTAGGGTGCCTGCTAAAAATGCCTCAACTGCGACTTCATTTGCGGCATTAAACGCGATGGCTGCCCCGGGTTTCGCGGCGAGGACGTCACGCACAATACGTAATGCCGGAAACCGCTCTGCATCGGGTGCTTCAAAGGTGAGGGCACCCATCTCTGTCAGGGAAAGGGCTGGGTTTTGTGTTTTCATGCGCTGCGGCCAGCTTAAGGTGTGTGCAATGGGAATCCGCATATCTGGCATACCGAGTTGGGCGAGGACTGACCCATCGCGATAGTGCACAAAACTATGAATAATTGATTCGGGGTGGACGACGACCTCGATCTGTTCAGAGCGTAAGGGAAAGAGATGATAAGCCTCAATCACTTCGAGTGCTTTATTCATCATGGTCGCCGAGTCGACCGATATTTTCGCGCCCATCGACCAGTTGGGGTGCGCCACGGCCTGCTCCGGCGTTGCTTTCGCCATTGCCTCGGCCGTCCAGCTGCGGAAAGGCCCGCCCGACGCGGTGAGGGTGATTTTTTCGATGGCATCCGGTTGCTCGAAATCAAATACCTGAAAAATGGCATTATGTTCAGAATCGACTGGCAGTAAGGTTGCACCGCTTTTGCGGCAGGCTTCCATCATCAGTTCCCCTGCGCATACAAGGCACTCCTTACTGGCAAAAGCAATGCTGCTTCCCGCTTCGATCGCGCAGAAGGTGGGGCGCAGGCTAACTGCACCGACGATGGCCATCATTACGGTATCAACCGGACGCTGCGCCGCTTCGCAAATGGCTTCGGCTCCGGCAGCGCAGGTAATGCCGTAGGGTGACAAGGCATCTTTTAAAGTTTGATAATGAGCTTCGTTACCGATTACCGCTAATGCTGGGCGAAAGGTCACCGCTTGCTCAATCAATTTGTCGACATTGTCTTGCGCGGTGAGAGCTTCAATACAAAATTGTTCCGGATGTTCCTGAACTAAAGCCAGCGTAGAGCA
The DNA here is from genome assembly GCA_002346425.1 of Alphaproteobacteria bacterium UBA3002. GTDB lineage: Bacteria > Pseudomonadota > Alphaproteobacteria > Rickettsiales > UBA3002 > UBA3002. The sequence continues at coordinate 37,231 of DDZS01000050.1, read as the reverse complement.
ACCGATGGAACCGGTCGCGCCAAGAATGCTCAGGCGCTTCGGCGCTGTTTGAGGGGCGGGTGCCAGCTGCATCTTAATAACTCGGTAAGACCATCAACGCATAAACGGGGGCCGCAAAGACCAGCCCATCTACCCGGTCGAGCAATCCGCCATGGCCGGGCATAAGCGTGCCGCTATGTTTAACGCCCGCTTTGCGCTTGATCCAGCTTTCAAATAAATCGCCACTTTGCGCTACCATGCTGAGTAGCATAGACTGCCAGAGCGCATTCACGAAACTCATATGCTCTGGTTTGACTAAAGAAAAAATGACGGCTGCGCTCACGCTAAATAAGATGCCACCAAAGGCTCCTTCCCAGGTTTTTCCCGGGCTGATAACGGGGGCCAGTTTATGTTTTCCAAAGCTTTTGCCAACGACGTAGCCGCCGATATCAGTCGCGATAACGATAAGGAATAAAAACAGCACATAGTATGGCGTGGTCGCTACGTCTTCCACGGAAGGCATGGGCGCGTCGCGCAATACAATGATCGACCAAACGGGGATGCCCACGTAAAATAAACCGCCAACGCGATTGGCAAAGGGAAACTCTTCGGTCAGTTCCAGCCATTCGCTATACATGAGCAGGGCGAGAATGATGACGAGTGCGAAGAAACTCATGGCGCTGGCAAAAAGCGCGATAAAGGTCAGGAAACCGAGCAGCACGCCTGAGAAAATACGTAAAGGTAATTCTCCGTAAATCATGCCGCTAATCCCGGACGGCTACCGAAGCGACGTTCGCGCTGCGCATAATCGGCAAGTGCTTCGTGTAGATGTTCAATGGTAAAATCTGGCCATAAGGTCTCGGTGAAATAAAGCTCGGTATAGGCACATTGCCATAGCAGAAAATTACTGAGGCGTTTTTCACCGCCCGTGCGAATCAGCAAATCGGGTTCTGGCCAATTGGCGGTATCTAACGCGTTGCAAACAGCATCGACCGTTATCTCGCCGTCGATTTTGTTCATCGCCCGCACCAATTCCTGGCGGCTGCCATAGCTTAGGGCCACGACAAGTGTCAGTGCCTGATTATTCTCGGTGAGTAATTCGGCCTTTTCTAACTCCGTTTGTAAATCAGATGACAGGGCTGTGCGGTCTCCGATAAAACAGACTTTCACCCCATCCTTGTGCAGCTTCTTAATCTCATGCCGCAGATAATAGCGTAGCAAGTCCATCAGATCGGAGACTTCTTCCGGCGAGCGCTGCCAGTTTTCCGAAGAAAAGGCGTAGACAGTAAACACTTCGACACCCAGCTCTCGGCTGTTTTCCAACAGATTGCGTAATGCTTCAGACCCTTGTTGATGCCCGGCTTTACGGCTAGTGCCATGCCGCGTTGCCCAGCGCCCATTGCCGTCCATAATAATTGCGATGTGCTTGGGTATCGACATATCCTGTGCGGCGCGATTAGACGCTCATGATGTCCTTTTCTTTATCGGCCAGCACTTTATCCGCTTCGGCCACGTGCTTATCGGTCATTTTCTGAATTTCATCGCCCAAACGACGTTGATCGTCTTCAGAAATATCGCCGTCTTTTTCTTCTTTTTTCAGCGAATCCATGCCATCGCGGCGCACATTGCGCACGGCCACTTTCGCATTTTCGGCATATTGGCTGGCCACTTTGGTTAACTCTTTACGGCGTTCTTCCGAAAGTTCGGGTACAGGAACGCGAATCGTTTGTCCATCCGCTGCTGGGTTCAGGCCGAGGTTAGAGTTGGCAATCGCCTTTTCAACGGCTTTCACCATGCTTTTATCCCAGACATTGACCACCAGCATCCGCGCTTCCGGCGTGGTGACATTCGCCACCTGATTCAGCGGCATATGGCTACCGTAAGCTTCCACCTGTACAGGATCGAGCATGTTGGCGCTGGCGCGCCCAGTGCGCAGGCCCGCAAAATCATCATGTAATTTCTGGATCGCGCCATCCATCCGGCGCTCGAGGTCTTTTAAATCGGTCATGGTTACTCCTTTTACATAGCTGCAATGACCTGAATTACGTCACAATTCAGGCAATGACGGCGTTATCTGCTAGTCTTGTATGATAGTATAGCGGCCCTGTCCAGTAATCACGCGGGCGAAGGAGCCGGGCTCCCCAATCGAAAAGACGAGAACCGGAATCTGACTGTTGCGCGCCAGCGAAATCGCCGAGGCATCCATCACCTTCAAATCTTTGGCGAGGACATCGTGGTAGGTCAGCGTGCCGAAGCGTTTGGCATCTTTATGTAGTTTCGGGTCTTTGTCATAGACGCCATCCACTTGCGTGCCTTTCATCAGGGCATCGCAATCCATTTCCGCTGCGCGCAACGCTGCCGCGGAATCGGTGGTAAAATAGGGATTGCCCGTTCCGGCAGCAAAAATCACCACGCGTCCGCGCTCCATATGCCGAATCGCGCGGCGGCGAATATAGGGTTCGGCGACTTCCTGAATGGTAATCGCTGACAATACCCGCGTTTCGAGGCCATTCAGTTCCATGACGTTTTGGAGAGCTAACGCGTTCATTACCGTCGCTAGCATACCCATATAATCTGCCGAAGCGCGGTCCATGCCTTTAGCGGCCCCGGAAACCCCGCGGAAGATGTTGCCGCCGCCTACAACGATGCATACTTCCACACCCAGTTCGATTACCGCTTTGATATCGAGCGCAATGCGTTCCATCGTTCCGATATCCTGCCCAAAGGCTTGTTCGCCCATCAGGGCTTCGCCGGAGACTTTAATCAGAACGCGTTTGTAATTGGGGGTAGGGTCAAGATCGGGAAGGGATGTGGGCATGAAATAAAGTTATACGTCCCAATCGGCGGATTGTAAATCGCATTGCCCGAATTTTCCTGAAGAAAATTACGAGTCCTGCTCCATCCGCTCCCGGAATGCTTTGCCCCAAGCCTCTTTCACTTCTTGACGCGAGCGTGCGATAGCAAGGCCATCGGAGGCGACATTGTCGGTGACGACGGAGCCAGCACCCACATACGCGCCGGAGCCAATTACGATGGGGGCGACCAGCGCGGAGTTGGAGCCGATAAACACATCTTTTCCAATTTCAGTGTGGTATTTTTTATAGCCATCATAGTTGCAGGTGATGGTGCCGGCGCCGATATTGCTTTCCGCGCCAATAAACGCATCGCCAATGTAAGAGAGGTGCGAGACTTTGACGCCTTCTTCGAGTTCGGCTTTTTTAAGCTCGACGAAATTGCCGATTTTGCTTTCCGCGCCGATATTGCTACCCGGCCGTATGCGAGCATAGGGGCCGATTAGTGCGCGATCGCCGATGACACAGCCTTCCAGATGCGAGAAAGCGCGAATTTCCACGCCGTCGCCGATAACAACATCCGGGCCGATAAAGACGCCGGGTTGAATGGTGATGTCGGTGCCATATTCAGTGTCAGCGCTTAAAAAGGTAGACGCCGGGTCCTGCAGGGTGACGCCCTCATCCATTGCTGTGTTACGCAGGCGGGTTTGCATCAGCCTTTCGACCTGCGCGAGTTGCTGACGTGAATTGATCCCGAGCGCTTCTGTTTCGTCGCCCATTACCACGCGGCAACGATAGCCTTCTGCACGCGCGGCGGCGATAATATCGGTCAGGTAATATTCTTCCTGCGCGTTTTGATTGTCGATGGCGGCAAGTAAATTCCATACCAAAGAGCCGCGAATCGCCATGACGCCAGAATTACAGACGGTCACGGCCAATTCCTCGGGCGAGGCATCTTTGGCTTCAACAATTCGCTCCAGCTCGCCATTGCCGGAGGTAATGAGGCGGCCATAGGCAGGTGGAGTTGGCACGTCGAAGCCGAATACAGCGACAGCCGTTTCCGCGTCGCGGTTCAAAACTTCGGCAAGCTGGCTAATCGTGTCAGGAAGAATCAGCGGGCTATCGCCGAATAATACCACTACATGCCCATGATGATCTGCCAGCGCATCTTGCGCGCATTGCACGGCATGTCCTGTGCCAAGCTGCACCTCTTGATGCGCGATCTGACATTCGCGTTTACGGGCATATTCTGCCACTTCCGGCATATCCGGCGACGTAACGACGACAGTTGGCGCGCAACCCGCGGCGCTGGCCGCTTCCATGACATGTCCTAGCATGGGCCGGTTCGCTACTTTATGCAGCACTTTAGGCATTTGCGACTTCATTCGCGTCCCTTTGCCGGCGGCCAGAATTATCGCGGCGATATTATGCTCAGACATGTGTTTTTCCGTTGGTTGTTTGCACGTTCTGCGTCACCATATACGCGATGGATGCACTTATACAAATTCAAATCCCGCTATTGGTGGCGCTTGGCTTGCTGGCAATTGTCGGCGCGGTGGCGTTTTTCGGGTGGAAACGCGCGATTGCCGCACAAATGGCGCTGGCCGGGCAGGGCCATGACGCGCAGAAGCTAACCGAGCTACAAGAAGAGCTGGAGGAAATTGAGGCGCTCCACCTTGATGCGGAAAAGCGCGCTAGCGGACTGGAAGCGCAACTTGCCGCGCTGAAAGAACAGCATAAGCAGGCCGAGCAATTGATGGAGCAATTCAAGCAGGCGGCGCAGGCCTCGGTACTAAAAGCCGGGCAAGAGCTATCATCCAAATTGCTGGAGGATCACAAACGCGAGGCCAAAGTGCAACGCGAGAGCCAAGAGCAGTTTACCCAGAAAACCACGCAACAATTGCTGGAGCAGGTCACCAAACTCGGGCAGCAATTCGCCGCGACGGACCAACGCAGTACCGATAATGCCAAACAAATGGAAACCGTCATGCGCGCGCTGACGCATCCCGGCGGGGCAGGCAGTATGGCGGAATTGGGGCTGGAAAATTCGTTGAAACAACTCGGGCTGGAACCGGGGCGCGACTTTGTGACGCAATTCCATATCGCGCGTGAAGAAGGGGCATTACGGCCGGATGCGGTGATTTTCCTGCCGCAAGATCGCGTGATGGTGGTTGATTCTAAAGCCTCGAAACATCTGATCGACCTCGCCGAAGCGGAAGGCACGGAGCAGGAAGAAGCGGAACTGAAGAAGCTGGTCAAACGTGTGCAGGAGCATATGACGGGCCTTTCGCGTAAAGATTATCAGAAAGCGGTGGCCGATGCGTTAAAAGCCGAGCAACGCAGTTTTAGCGAAATGCTAAATGTGATGTATCTACCGAGCGATGCGATGATTGAGCGTTTGCGCAAAGCGGATAAAAACCTGATGGATCAGGCAGAAAAATTCGGCATCATCCTTGCCGGACCGACGAGTATGATCGGTCTGTTTTCCATCGCCAAACAACAAATCGGGCAAGCCAAACAGCAGGAAAACCAACAACAGATCATGGTGCTGATGCAAGAGGTGATGGACACCTTTGCCACCGCATTAGGCCATGTTGATGGCATCGGCAAAGGGCTGCAATCCTCTGCCAAGAAGTTCGATGATTTTGCTGCTTCTCTGAATGCGCGATTGCTGCCGAAATTACGACGGTTGGAAGGCTATGGCGTTACTACCAGCGCCAATAAACCGTTGCCGCACGCCATGCCACGCTACGACTTGCAACGTCGCGACGATATCGTAACGCTGGAAGCAGAAGAAGAGCGGCCACGGTTGGTAAAGGGTGAGAGTTAAATCAACCCGTAACTTTTAAATGAATAATGCGTATTGGCGCAGACGACGAGATGATCGTGTAAGGAAATATTCACGGATTGTAGCGCGTCGCGGACTTTGATGGTCATATCAATATCGTCCTTACTCGGTGTCGGATCGCCAGACGGATGATTATGTGCCATGATGACGGCGGATGCCCCCAGATCAAGTGCTCTTTTTACAACCTCTCGCGGATAGACCGGAGTGTGGTTCACGGTGCCGCGCTGCTGAATTTCATCGGAAATCAGCATGTTTTTATGATTGAGGAAGAGCAGGCGAAATTCTTCCACATTCAGGCTACCCATTTTTAAACGGCAATAATCGAGTAAGGCGGTCCAGGATTGGATGACTGGCCGCTCCATCGCTTCGGCTCTTACCAATCTCTGCACCGCACATTCCGCGGCTTTAATACAGCAAATGGCTGCTTCGCCTACTTCATCTACCTCGCGCAACTGCTGAGGGGTGGCGCGCAAAACGCGGTCGAAGCCGCCGAAATGTTTGATCAACCGCTTGGCGAGTGGTTTGACATCGCCGCGGGGTTTGGCGCCGAACAAAATAAGCTCCAGCAGCTCATAATCTGGCAAGTTTTCCCCATTATCCTGTAGAAAACGCTCTCGCAAGCGTGAGCGATGGCCTAAATAATGCGGGGTTTCTTCCTCCATGGCGGAAAGATGCAAGAAAAAAGCTGCAAAGCCAAGCGCTAGCCGTTATAGAATGGTAAAAAATCATTAAAGGATGTGCCATGATAGCCAACAGAGCACAGGCGGAATCTATTTCCCCGCTACAACAAACGATAGAACAACACCATCTTTGGTTGCAAACCGAAGGCCGGGAAGGGCGTCGTGCTAATCTGGCAGGCGCGGATTTGAGTGGGCAGGACCTGCAAGGCACCTGGATGCCGGAAATCAACTTACGTGGCGCCAATCTTTCTGGCGCAAACATGAGCAAATGCGACCTGCAGGGGGCGGATTTGTCAGAAGCCGTGCTGGAAAACACCAATTTTAAACATGCTAAACTGGATGGCGCCAATCTGTCTCGCACTCAAGCGAAGCATGCCTATTTTGATGATTGTAGCGCCATTACAGCCAATTTCTCTGCTGCGATGCTGGAAGAGAGCAGTGCCGGTCAGGCGAATATGTCGGGCGCAAACTTCCGCGATGCCTTGCTGACGCGTAGCCGTTTCATCGGGGCGAATATGACCAAAGCGAGCTTGCGTTATAGCAAAGCCAGTGAATGTTTGTTCGATCAGGCGCGGCTGGACGATACGGATTGTCGCGATTGCATCTTCGATTATACGCGTTTTCGCGAAGCTTCGTTGAATGGCGCGCTCATGCGTGGCGCGTCTTTCGATAAAGTATTGTTTACCGATACCGACTTCCGCGGTGTGGTTGAGCTGGACCCTTCGTATCAAAGCGCGTCGATGGAGTGGGAGCGCCAATCGGTCCGCGAAGAAATCGAGAATCTGGAAAAAGTCCGCGAAGAAGTGACGCATTTTGAGGGCAGTGTGAAAGAGCAAAAGCGCCAGCTGATGCTAAAGAAGAATAAGCTTTACGCACTGGCTAGTTCTGAACGGGAATTAAGCGAAGAGCTGCTGCAATCGATGGAATGGTTCCGCCATCTGGCGATGTTCTGGTTCGTGTTCATCGCTTTGTCCTCCACCATTCTGCTCTATAAAGCATTGATAGAAGAATCGATACCCGTTGATAATAAAACGATGGTGATGGCGATTGGTCTGGCGGTCATTGTGCTGGGTGCGCATTTCTTTACTGCATTTCTCTCCCATCGTACCGCGCGCCAATTTGCCAGCTATGTCACACAACGTGAGGAAAGCCTGCAACAAATCACGATTGATGGCGAAGAAAGCGTGGTTCCGGTTGCCGAACCTAAAAGCGATGTGACATATCTATAATGAACAATAAACAGAAGTGAAGAGTACCCTGACTACATGACTATTAATTCGATTTGTGTGTTCTGCGGAGCGCAGGACGTGGTGGATGATAAATTCAAACGCATTGGACAAGAAGTAGGCACGGCGATTGCCGAAGCCAAGAAACGCCTAGTATATGGCGGTGCCAATTGCGGCGTGATGGGCGCGGTGGCGAATTCAGCGCTGGCTGCTGGCGGTAATGTTTACGGCGTGTTCCCGCGCTTCTTGCGTAATTTTGAAGAAGAGCACGATGCGCTAAGTGAGATTGTCATGGTGGATACCATGCATGAGCGGAAGCAAAAGATGTATGACGCCTCGGATGCGTTTGTGATTCTGCCCGGTGGTTTTGGCACCATGGATGAGATGTTTGAAATCCTGACCTGGCGTCAGTTAAATCAACATGGCAAGCCGGTCTATATTTATAATTATGACGGCTACTGGGATCATTTGATTGCGTTGATGGATCATATCATCACGCAAAAATTCGCGCGTGAAGTCACGCGTGACCTATATGATTACACCGGCGATTTTGCGCAGCTGAAGCAGTGGCTGACACTATAGGATGGTCAAGCCGGTCTTTGTCCGCATCCTGATCAATCTGTATTTTATTCTCAATCGGTTGATGGTTTATCCCATTTACCTATTGAAAAAACATGGCTGGTTTTTACTGGCAGCAATCGTGGCTATTATTGTTTTATATCAATGTTCTGACGAGGAAGAAAAAGCCCCGGCAACGCCAGTGCCTAATGGCGTGATGCAGGAAAAAGTCACCAAGAAGGAAGACGGAAATAGCGCCTTTGCCAGCGATCTCGTCCCCCGAATGGATGAGGAGCAACTCGCCTATTATAGCAAGATTTATTACTGGGTGATGGATAATCAGGCGACAAACGAAACCTATACATGGGAATATCACGGCAATATTCGTGGCGCGATTATTCCCGGAAAACCGTTTAAAAATAATCTAGGCGGCACCTGCCGCCGCTTCCGCGAACGCTTAAAAGTCGGACAAGTGCAACAATCGTTAGATGGCATTGCGTGTCAAAAAAGCGATGGCGGTTGGTGCAAATTGCGTAAAACCGCCGTGCCTGCCTGTAACATCAGCAGCCGAGGCGGTGGATGGTTTGATGGAATGACCAAGGGCATCAAAGACTTGTTCTAGCGGGTCAGTAAATATTTTGCTTGCAAGATAATGGCATCGAACATCTCAACGGTTAAACGTCCGGTATTAATATTGTAACGCGAAGTGTGGTAGCTATTCAGCAAGGTATATGCACCCAATGGATGCACCGCGCTATGCTGAAATGGCGCATGCGATTGCTTATAGCCCAATGTTTTTAACACCGCTTTATGCGAAATACTGCCGAGGCTTAATATGACGCGCAGATGCGGCATGTCCTCTAGTTCCTGACGCAAAAATGGATTGCAGGTGGCAATTTCCGGTGTAGTAGGTTTATTCTCTGGCGGCACACAGCGCACCGCGTTGGTGATCCGCGTATTCTTCAATTCCAGTCCATCTTGAGGGTGTTGCTGATAGATACCTTCGGCCAGCCCATATTTCAGCAAAGCAGGATAGAGCACATCCCCGGCGTAATCGCCGGTAAAAGGGCGTCCTGTCGCATTTGCCCCTTTTAATCCCGGTGCTAACCCGACGATCAAAAGCTCGGCGTTTTCAGAGCCGAATGGCGGTACCACGCCATTATAAAATGTCGGATACGCGGCCTGATTGGCTTCGCGAAATTTCACCAGACGCGGGCAGAGGGGGCAATTGGCAGAAGGCAAATTCATAGCTGGGTTAAACGCGATTCTGGCAAGCCAAGCAACCGGCAAATGGCTTGCGCTTTTAGAAGACTTTCGCGCCATTCGGCTTCAGGGTCCGAATCGGCGACGATGCCGCCGCCCACCTGAAATTCAAATCGGTTGCCTTGAAGCAGTAGGGTGCGGATGACCACTGAGAGGTCGCAACTCAGGTCGTCCGCATTTAGCCAGCCCAAGGCACCACTGTATAGGCCGCGCTCCATGCCTTCCTGCGCATCGCACCAGCGCATGGCGGCGATTTTCGGCGCACCGGTCATCGATCCAGGAGGGAATAATGCCGGTAAGATCTCCGAAAACCCACATCCGTTTCGGCGCTGGCCAGAAATGGTCGAGATCATCTGCCGCAGCGTGGCGAATTCGTGAATCTCACACAGGGCTTCGACCCGCACGCTCTCCGGGTCACAAATGCGCGCCAGATCGTTTCGCATTAAGTCGACGATCATCAGATTTTCGGCGCGGTCTTTCGCGCTTTCCTCCAGCGCAGCATTGTCTTTGCTGCCCGTGCCTTTGATGGGTCGAACAACCAGACGCCCCGCTGCATCTCCTTGCACGAAGCCTTCGGGCGAAGAGGAAAGCACCCACACATTTTCCCAGCGCATCAGCGCGGCATAGGGCGAGGGGCTAATCGCGCATAGGCGTTTGAATAACGCAACGGGGTCCGGCGCTTGGTCAAACTCGCCATAGAATTTCCGAGTGATATTGGCCTGATACACATTTCCGGCAGCGATATGTTCTAAGGTCGCTTCCACGCGCGCCAGATAGGCTTGCTTGCTCATATTACTATGCAATGTGTTGACACTAACGGTGCTTGCTTCGGCAGATATCGTCTCGTCTTCATCATGTTGCCAGGATTCGACCTTCGCTGGCTGGAAAAGATGGAGATCAGGCAAAGAGATGGTGGGTGGCTTGCCACGCGGTAGCGCTTCCGTATCGCAGCGCATGCCATAACCCAGCCCGCCAAACCATAGCCCTTCTGTGGGCAATTGCGTGTAATGCTGGCCAGTCAAGAGATGGCGCGGGTGGGTGGCTAGAAATGACTGCGTCCCGCTATTTTGCGAGGCCATACCGGAAAAGCATAGCATCCAATGCGTGCCATAGGTTTCGGGCGTTAAGCGATCGAGCACCGCTTGACGGCTAGAGCGCATAGCCAATGTCCTGCCGGTAGGCTTGTCTTAAAGCTGTGATTAACGGGTGCTCATCCGCCCACTCTTTGAGTGATCGAAGAGAACTAACCGGTGCGACCCCTAGACGGCTATTGGTAATAAAAACGGCTTCCGCCGCACGAATATCTTCCAGCGTGCCGGTTTTTTCGGTGACGGCATGAAGCCGCATGACCGCGTGGCGCGTGGCACCATTCAGGCAGCCGCTGGTGAGCGGCGGCGTGAAGATGGTGGTGTCCTTAATCCAAAACAGGTTCGCCGTGGCGGTTTCGCTGAGCGTGTCATCGACGTTGAGCACCAGCATATCATCGCAATCGGGCGCTTCCTGCAATGCGAGCATGCTGTTTAATCCGTGGGTGAGCTTGTGGTTGACTGGTAAGCACCTAAGGGGAATTTTGCGTGTCTGAGCGAGACCAAGGGTTAGGGGCTGCGTCTCACTTTTTTCTAGCGTTTTTGAGGCTTCAATCACAATTAGAGGTTGAATGTCGGGAAGTGGCCGATAGCCCAGACTTCCGCTACCGCGGCTGACAGTAATACGCACAAATCCGGTGGTGACGGCATTCCGAGTAATAACTTCTTGAATTGCGCTTTCCCAATCTATCGTAACGATAGGCAGCGCAATGGCGTGCATGGCTTTTCTCAGGCGCTCAATATGAAAATCCAGTTGGTAGACGCGGCCAAAATGCACCGGCAACGTATCAAACACCCCATCGCCGAGGCGGAATCCCCGATCGTCTACCGGGATATACGCGGCAGACTCCGGTCCGATAGTGCCGTTGGCATAGACAAATCGCATCTTTTCTCTATAGTGGCTGGCATGCAGGAAGTCATGTCAGGAATGTCGACCGTGTATATCGGGCTAGGCAGCAATGTGGGCTTGCGCGAACAGGCGATTTTTAAAGCCATTCGCGCGATCGACGCTTTGCCGCACACACGTCTGATCGCAACGTCGCGGCTGTATGAAAGCCCGGCGCTGTTACCGGAGACCGCGCCAAAGGATTGGGATCAGCCTTTTATCAATGCGGTAGCCACCTTTCATACCACTTTGCCTCCTTATGAATTACTGCATGCGATGCAGCAGATTGAGGAGCAGTTGGGAAAACAGGTGCGCGGCCATTGGGGGCCGCGGGAGATCGATATCGACCTTCTGGCCTATGGAAATTGTCATATTCAGGAAGCCGAATTGACATTGCCGCATCCTTCTGCACATCTTCGTGATTTCGTCTTAATGCCTTGGTGCGATGTGGCGGCGGATTACCGATTGCCGCCCTCGGGCACAAAAGTGCGAGAATATCTCTACAAATTAGAGCAAACCACCTGTCACCCCATCTATTCGCACGCAGCATAATGGCATTTCCCCAGTTAATGGGGGTGATTAACGTCACGCCCGATTCATTTTCCGATGGTGGCCAGCATCAGGATGCGGAAGAGGTGCTCGATCACGTCAATGAACTAATCTTAGATGGGGCGTCGATTATTGATATCGGGGCAGAATCAACGCGCCCCGGTGCCACACCTTTGTCGTATGAAGCGGAATGGGCTCGGCTGGAGCCGGTATTAGCTGATATCATCCAGCAATGTCATGAGCAAGACGTACGTGTCAGTTTGGATAGCTACCATCCGGAAAATATGAAAAAAGCCGTGGAAGCAGGTGTCGACTGGGTGAATGATGTCTCGGGTTTACGCCATCCGGCGATGCGTGACATCGTCGTGCAAAGCGAGTGCCATGTGGTGGTGATGCATGCGCTGGATGTACCGGTCGTAAAAGGGCAAGTGCTTCCCCCCGAGGTGGATATCATCGCATTCATGCGCGACTGGTGTCGCAACACCACGCAAGAGTTAAATCAGATGGGCATCGCTACCGAACGTATTATTCTGGATCCGGGCGTCGGCTTTGGTAAATCTCCTCGTCAATCCTGGGCGTTGCTGCAACATATCGAAGAATGGCGAGGGGAAGCGAGAATCATTATCGGTCATTCGCGGAAATCCTTCCTGACATTGTTTACCCAGCAGATCACGTCACCGCGCGATGAATTGACGCGTTGCGTGTCGGCTAGTCTGGCAGCGCAAGGAGTAGACTATCTGCGCGTCCACGATATCGCTGGGCATTACCGTATGTTCGAGGCGCTGCAATGAGCGAATCGATGCAGGCCCTCCTGCAATCGCTGATGCATCCCGGGTTAAAAGCGATCGATTTGTCGCTAGGCCGCGTCGAAGCACATTTGGCGGCGATTGCTCATCCCGAGCGCAAGCTACCTTCGGTGGTGCATGTCGCCGGTACGAATGGCAAAGGATCGACCATCGCGTTTATACGCGCGGCGTTAGAGGGCGCTGGGTATCGGTGCCATGTCTATACCTCGCCGCACTTGGTATCGATCACCGAACGATTTGTGCTGGCAGGAGTACCCGTATCGGAAGAAATACTGTATCAACAGTTGCAGCAGGTGCGCATACGTAACCAAGTGTTTCCGCTTACTTATTTTGAGGCGTTGACCGTCGCTGCGTTTGAGCTATTTGCCGCCACGCCTGCCGATATTTGTTTGTTGGAAGTAGGAATGGGCGGGCGTTTTGATGCGACGAATGTGGTCACGCCCCTGCTTTCAGTAATTACCCCTGTTGGGCTTGACCATCAGGCGTATCTGGGGACGACGCTGGGAGCCATCGCATATGAAAAAGCGGGTATTATTAAACACTATGTGCCCTGCGTGCTTGCGCATCAAGATGACGGGGCCGAAGACGTGATACGCCAAGTTGCAGATGAGCGGGCAAGTGCGGTATTGCCGCGTGCCACGCTTCCAGACGTCCCGCTAGGATTGGCTGGGGCACATCAAAGAGACAATGCGACGACCGCACTGACTGCCTTGCACTATTTACAAACCCAGGGATTTGCAAAGCTAGAGCAGCCAGAACAGCATTTCATTGCCGCACGATGGCCGGCGCGGTTGCAAAAGCTAGAGCAGGGAGCCTTAGTGGAAATTGCACACGCACAAGAATGCGAAATATGGCTGGACAGCGGGCATAACGGCCCGGCAGCCGTAGAGCTGGCGCGGTGGATCACTGCGGAAGAAACGCCGGTTCACCTTGTGTTTAGCATGTCGGAAGGTCATGCAGTGCAGGAATTTTTAGCGCCATTAGCACCCGTTATTGCCTCTTGCCATGTGATGGAGATTCCTGATGAGCCTTTAAGTCAGTCGCTAAACGCTTTGCGGGATTCGGCACAAAGCTTGCGTAGCGATGTCACTGCTTATGCGCATTTGGATGAGGCGGTGCGAGGGGCTGTTGCCTGTGCCAAAGCAGGAGAACGCGTGTTGATTACCGGTTCTCTCTATCTGGCAGGACGAGTTTTAGAAAAAAACAGTTAACCGTGCAGCCCAGCATGGTATACTGCGCGAAACACGAGGGACTATGTTTCAGAATAAAAAACGAATTGACGAAAAACTGACGGCTTACTGGAATAATCTGAAAGCGGGGCGTCCTTTTCCGCTGGAAAACGAGATTGCGCCTGAGGAACTGAAGGATATCTGGGATTCATGTCTATTGGTCCGCCGCGATGAAGATGATGCGGTGACGTTTAAATATATCTATCTGGGTCCAAAGCTGGTTGAGGCATATGGCGCGCAAAGCACAGACAAAGAAGTGTGCGAAACATTGGCCTATCCGGCGAATGATCTGCTTATCCAGAAATTTAATCGGGTGGTAGAGACGAAAGAGCCTCTGCAAGAGGATATCGAATTTACCAATCAATCGGTCATGCTGATTAAATCACGTACCTGTCTATTGCCTTTAGGCAATGATTCGACGGAAGAAGTCAGCTATATTATTGGGGGGATGCGTTGGATAACGCTGTAGAACAGAATTTTACCGGTGGGCAACACGATATGAAATTACCCGTAGGCCTGGATGCGATTGTCTTGAAGCGGAATCGTTTTGCACATGGGGATGTATCGAAATACCGTGTGTATACCGATGCCAAGACTTACACCCATGTATTGGCAAGTTCGGCGCTAGAGGCCATGGAAAAAGCAGGTGTGACCTCACCATGGAAAATTCAGCGAGAAATGATGGAAATCTATCCCGCCTTGAGCGAAAGCGAATTACAGGCGAGCGAAGAAACGGTGGAATATCGTTCAGATACCAAGAAAAAAGGCGTGAGCTTTTTAGATCGTGAAGTGATGGAACGCTATGATGCCGAACGCCACAAAGAAGGATTTACCGATATAGCGATTACCGAAGCATTCGGCGTGAAAGTGGCCGCAGAATCGGTACCGGCAGCTATTGCGCAAGAAGAACCCGATGCGCTCACTCACGTTTCTGATGAAGTCCTAGAGACAAATGACGTCGCGATCGACGAGACGCCTGCAGAAATGGTGGCGCAAGCTGCCGAGGCGGAAGAGTTGATCGAGATGGAACCGGAGGCGATGGCTAGTGCAGAAGCAGAGGTGGCACCAGAAGTCAAAGAAGAGCCAGCCCCTCAACCGCAGCCAAAAAATCTCAGCGACTCCGATATCGAAGCGTTATTACGCAACGATTAATTTCAACGATTACTATTTGAACTGTCGTTCTGCTCACGGTGTGAGAGCGGAAATAAAAGTGCGTGTATTCAAATCTTAGAGAAGGTCTGGTACAGAGCAGAGGCTTTGTTACTTTAAGTGGAGAAGCTGAATATAGCGTCCCACAAAAAAAATTGGGAGGCCGCTAAGCCTCCCAAGGTTGGTTACGCTATGAAACTGTTGTTCAGGTGGCCGTCTTAGCGGGCTTCCTGAAATTTGAATTCGATCTCAACGCGACGTTCTTTTTGCATACATGCAATTTTGTCTTCGCGTCCTTTCACGCTGTCGCAGCCGGTTTTCGGTGCTTTACCCAATCCGCGAATATCCGCAGCTTGTGTATCCAGACGTGAACGTTGATCCAAGTAATCTTCAACCGATTTTACGCGGCGTTTCGACAGAGCCATATTGTAGGAATCCGAACCGAACTGATCCGTGAAACCAACAATCTGTACGTCACGAATCGCGCTAGAATTGTTGATGATTTGAGACAGGTTGTTCAGCTTGCTCGTGGCATCTGCTGTCAGTTCAGCGCTATCAAAGTCAAAATAGACCGTACGCTGTTCCAGGCTTACTTTCGGAGCCGGAGCAACTACAACAGGTTTCGGAGCAGGCGGCGGTGGTGGCGGCGTCGGATTACACGGATCATCTGCTTTCATCCATTTCGTACGCACGCATTCACCATGTTTATCGACGATAAAACCGTCATGTTTGTCATAAGCTGGCTTTTCCGGCTCTGCCATCGCGAAGGTGGAAGTTAGCATGAACGTTGCCAGTGTCGTTAGTAGTAGTTTTTTCATCATTTACCCTTTTTTTCACCATAGCGCCGGTCAGGGGCGGCGCAAGTGTTTTTTCGTTAGTTTTTTTTAACGCTTTAGTCCCCTGACTTAATTGAAATGTGCATTGATGGCCGAGACCAAGCTTTGCACCAATTTGTCACGATACTCGCGCGTTTGCATGCGATAAGCGTCCTGTTCGTTGGTCAGGAAACCCATCTCGAGCAATATTGAGGGGATGTCCGGCGCTTTCAAGACCCGAAAGCCCGCAAAACGATGCGTATTCGCAATTAGCGGGATTTTGGGGTTCATGTGCTCGATCACCAACTCAGCAAAGCGTGACGATTTATTATTGGTTTCACGCTGCGCGAGATCGATTAAAATATCGGCAACGGTTTTATCTTCATGGCTTAAATCTAATCCCCCCACAATATCCGCTTTGTTTTCTTGTTGCGCCAAAGCAGCGGCTTCTTCATCCGATGCGGTTTCAGATAGAGTATAGACAGACACGCCTTGGGCGGAACTGCGCGGATTGGCATCCGCATGTAAGGATATAAACATATCGCCCCGGCTGGTGCGTGCGAAACGCACACGGTCCTGCAAGAATAGATACTCATCACCCTCACGGGTTAATACGACTTTATAGCGCCCCGTTCGCAGCAATGCGTCGCGCAACGCATGCGCATATTGTAATGTGATCGTTTTTTCTAATAAACCTTGCCTGCTACGCGCGCCGCTATCTTTCCCCCCATGGCCTGCATCGATGACAATAGTCGGCTTCATCGCTTCTTTGGCCGCTACTTTCGAACGGAATACCGGCACCGGCGCATTAGCAATTGGTGTGACATCGGTAGAGGGTTGCGCGATGGGTGCCGCACTACCCGGCAAGGTGGTCAATAGTACTTTTAGCTGATTGCCGAGGGCCTGAACCTGATAATTAATCTGAGGATGCGTGATATCAAAAACGAAACGCGTCGTATCTGTATCGAACTGTCCGCTGCGCAGCGCCTTAATTTGCCCGCCGCGATAAGTTTGGTTGAATTGATCCAAGCTGGCTTTGTCATACTGCGTGGTCGCCATATCAATGACCAGACGAGGCGGGGAGGGCAAAATGAATTGCTGCTGTAATTGCACCGCGCGATCAAAAACGAGAATAATGGTTTCGGTGCCTGCGGCTTGTTGTGCGTCAATAGTTTGCAGGCGCGCCGCCATACTGGGCAAGGCGAAACCCACAAGCAATATTACGAGTAAAAAGCGCTTCATAGCCAAGGGATAGGCGGCGAAATATGAAATGGCAAGCGTGCTGCCGATCTTTTCCCGCTAGACATGTGGACAGGAACTGCTATGGTCAATGGGCATGCTGCGGCATGACAATGAAATATAGCGCGCGCGAAGCACAAAAAATGCTCCCGCTGCCTGTAACAGTTAACCGGCAATGACCCTTCATTGCAGAACAGAGTTTATATCATGACGGCCATGCGCAGTCTGAATCGTACTTTCCATTTAATCCCGAATCTTGGGTTGCGTCGGCGTGACTGCCGACGGGAGTGTCTCGCGTAAACTCGCCTGAATGATTGCGTCGTTGCGCTTATAATGGAGCGACCAATGAGCAAACAAATGTTAATCGATGCCCAACACGAGGGCGAAACCCGTGTTGTCATCCTAGACCATGATGAAATTGACGATTTTGATTTTATCACCGCCTCGAAACTACAGCTAAAAGGTAACATCTTCTTAGCGAAGGTTACCCGAGTTGAGCCGTCGCTACAGGCGGCATTCGTGGAATATGGCGGCAATAAACAAGGCTTCTTGCCTTTTTCTGAGATTCACCCCGATTATTATCAAATTCCTGTAGAAGATAAACAACGTCTGCTTGCCGAAGAAGCTGCTGTTGCCCGCGAAGAAGAAGAAGCGGAAGAACAGGAGATGGAAGCCGAAGAGGAAGACGCGAAGGAGCAAAAAGAAAAGCCGCGCCGTCGTCGTCGCGGAGGTCGCCGCCGCCGCAAAGGGGGCAATGATGAGCAGCATGACGAAAATACAGAATATGCGTCTTTAGAGCAAACCGGCGATGTGGTCTCGGGCGATGTCAGCGACGATGAAGAGGATGACGAGGAAGATCCGAAAGACGCCGCTGAAACAGTAATCGCCGATGATACGGAAGAAGCGCGCAAACAAAAAGGCACGCTCTTCAAACGCTATAAAATTCAGGAAGTCATTAAACGCGGTCAGATCATGCTAGTGCAGGTGATCAAAGAAGAGCGTGGCAATAAAGGCTGCTCGATGACCTCTTACATTTCCCTAGCCGGTCGTTATTGCGTGCTGATGCCGAACTCTATCAAAGCGGGTGGGGTATCACGCAAGATCAGTAATAATGAACAACGCCGCAAACTAAAAAGTATGCTGCAAGAATTTAAAGATAAACGCGGATTAAATGCAATTATTCGTACCGCGGGGCTGGATCGTACCAAGGCAGAAATCAAGCGCGATTACGAATATCTGGTGAAATTATGGAGTCAGATTCGTGAAACAACGCTGGCATCCAATGCGCCTGCACTGATTTATGAAGAAAGCGACATCATTAAACGTTCCATCCGCGACATGTATACAAGTGATATTGATCATGTACTGGTACAGGGCGATCAGGCATATAAAGACGCAAAAGCCTTTATGAAGCTGATCATGCCAAGCCATGCGCCGCGCGTGAAGCAATATAAAGAAGCGCGTCCTCTGTTTGCGGAATATGAGGTGGAAGAGGCGCTGGCGTCTATTTACGAGCCGGAGGTGCAATTACCATCCGGTGGCTCGCTGGTCTTGCAATCAACGGAAGCGCTGATCTCGATCGACGTCAACTCGGGCCGTTCAACTTCAGAGCGCAACGTTGAAGAAACGGCGATTAAAACCAATCTTGAAGCAGCGACGGAAGTAGCGCGTCAACTGCGTCTGCGCGATATGGCGGGCATTGTCGTCATCGACTTCATCGACATGTATTACGGCAAAAACCGCCGTACGCTGGAACGTGCGGTGCGTGATGCTTTAAAACGAGATCGTGCAAAAATTCAGGTGAGCCGCATCAGTCCATTTGGATTGATCGAGCTATCGCGCCAGCGTCTGCGGCCTTCTATTACTGAATCGAGCATGGTCACCTGCGCCCAATGTAAGGGCACCGGAATGGTCGCTTCGACACAAACGGCGATGATGCAAATCATCCGGATTGTCGAGCGCGAGGCCGTCAGCGGTGAATTTACCGAAATGAAGGTGGAAAGCACTCCGGCGATCATTTTGCAATTGGTGAACGAAAAACGCGAACTGATTCAGCAAATTGAAACCGATTATGGGGTGGCGATTAGTTTTGCTATCGATAATGAACTCGGCGAGGGCGCCTTCAATCTGATTAAAACCACGCAGGATGGGAAAACCATCCGTCATGATGAAAAAGATTCGCCGCGTCGCAAACGCCGGGGCAAACGTGGGGGGCGCGGACGCCGTAAAGGTATGGAGCGGAATGAACGCGAGGAAAATGAGGTAAGGGAGGCTAAACCAGAACCGCGTGAAGCAAAGCCCGATGCCGATGAGCAAGAGGAGCGCAGCTCGCGTAAGCCATCCGGCAAGTCTAAGCCGCGTAGAGGCCGCCGTAAACCGGAGGATGCTACCGATGCGCCAGAAGCTGAGACAGAATCTTCGAGTGACGAAAATAAAGGGCGGGGCCGTCGTGCGTCGCCGCGTCGCAAGCGCCGTGGGGAGCGCGATTCTAATGGTACGGAGAAGACTGCTGCGGAAGATTCTCAAAAAGAATCGGCAGAGCCATTAGCCGAAATAGAGGAAAAGCCTGCTGTTAAAAAGGAAGCTTCTCCCAAGCAAAACGCTACAAAAACACCAGAGCCTGAAGAAAAATCATCTGCGAATGTTATAGAAGATCTAAAAATCGTTGCGCAGCAAAAAGCGCCGGTAGATGATCCAGTTATCGTAGATCATGGCGATACGACAGATGACAAGCCGAAGAAACGCGGCTGGTGGAACCGGGTTGTGGAGGGCTCGTAACGCATGCAGGGAATACAATACGAAGCCGATCCAAACTTACCATCCGACGAAGCGCTGATTGCGCGACGCTTGCAAACGCATAATGCCGATTTTCCTCGGGATTTAACGATCGATCAGGCGCTGGATTACCTCGAGATGGAATGCGCTATGATGGGGCAGGCGAAATTTGTTTTGGGGTCGTATTATGAGCGCCTGCATCAGAAAAAGAATCGTCGTCAGTTGAAAGAGCATTCGGCGATTTGTCTGCATATCACGCTCGATGACAAAGACATTGATCTGGTTTCGCAGCAATGGGTGCAAATCGAGCAAAATATTTACGCGCTTTATTTAACGCTTCGAAACATCAATGCGCTTTCGAAATGGGGCGTTGTTGAAAGCGGGCAGGTGATGCGCATGCTTTCGGACCGTTCGATTCGTGAAATCAAAGTCAATTCTAAGCAGTTTCATCCAAAAGACTCTATGGTAAAACCGGATTGGATGGATGTGCTGGGGGTGGAATTTGGTGACACGCTGGATCATGCCAACAAGCTCTATCGCCAAAAAGCCAAAGAGTCCGCATCGGATGAATCCGCATTGCTGGAGCTGAATCAGGCCATCCAAAAAGCACGGAATTATTTCGCTTAAGCGATGGCTAAATGGGCTGGGCTTATCTTTCTGGTTCTCGCCTGCGGTATATCGTCTGGCGCGTTCTATGCCGATAAGCAGATGCAACAATCGGCCCCAGGGGTAGATGCATTTCCTTCGCTGGAGGAATTGCCTGTCACCGGTGAGACACGTCCACGCCCGCCCTATTTGATCAATATATTTGCGAGTTGGTGTGTTCCATGCCTGGCGGAATTGCCGTATCTGCGTGAATGGCAGAACCAAACCGGTTTGCCGCTGATCGGCGTTGCCTGGCGCGATAAACCGAGCGCCGTGGCCGACTGGTTGGAGAAACATGAAGCCCCGTTTGATACGGTGTATGAAGATACGGATGGCAACGCGTTAAGCGCACTGAGCCTTGAAGGGCTGCCGATGAGTTATCTGATAGATGCCGAAGGAGAAATCGTCTTTACGCATCGCGGTGTGTTAACAGAAGAAAATCTTCCAGAATTACTTAAAGAGTCTAAAACGCTTGTAGAGTCTAACGAAGCGTCTGAGCAATAGTCTTTGCCGCGTCAGCGGGCGCCTCTGCCTGCGTAATCGGACGGCCTACCACAAGATAATCGGCACCGCGTTTCAGCGCTTCCTGTGGCGTCATCACACGTTTCTGGTCATCTGCCACCGCGGTTTTAGGGCGTAGGCCGGGCACCACCAATTTAAATTCGTCACCACATTGCTCACGCAGCATGGTGATTTCATAGGGCGAACAAACCACGCCATCCAGCCCGCTACATTGTGCGAGATCGGCAAGACGCTTGACCTGATCCTGCAACGCATCGCGATAACCAATCATACTGACATCATCCTGATCCAGACTAGTCAGTAAAGTAACCCCAATAATTAGGGGACGTTCCGTGCCGGTGGTTTGTGCCACTTCGTCGGAGGCTTCGATGGCCCGCTGCAGCATGGCATGTCCGCCGGAAGTGTGAACCGTCATCATGAATGTGTTGATCCCCGCCGTTGCACGGATCGCTCCGGCCACGGTGTTGGGGATATCATGAAATTTCAAATCCAGAAAAATAGGCACGCCTAGCGCACTGACATGTTGGACGCCGCGCGCGCCATTGGCCGTAAAAAACTCAAGTCCTAGCTTTACCGCACCGACATGTGGGCGAATATCAGACGTCAAGGCGAGCGCAGTTCCGACGTCAGTCGTATCGAGTGCGCAGATTAAGGGCGAGGGTGGATGCGTCATAAGAGCTACTTTAACGGCGCATGTTTAAAGAAAGATGAATCTTGCATCGGCTTTTAGGTAAATGCGCATTACTTGTTATAATCATACACGCAATTTCCCGCGACATAGGTTTGTACGGCGCAGCCTTTCACCTTGTAATCGACGTAAGGCGAATTTTTTGATTTGCTCTGAAAATCTTCCGGGCGGATTGTCCATTCCTCTTCCAGATCAATCAATGCCAGATCGGCGGGAGCACCTTTTTTCAACCGGCCTGCTTCGCGTCCGATCACATCGGCAGGTTTATAGGTCATCGCGGCCATCACATCGCGAAGGGACATTTTCTTGCTATGGTAGAGCGCCTGTAATGAGACAGGCAGCATGGTTTCCAACCCAACGATGCCGAATGCGGCTTCATCCATCGGTACGCGTTTGGCCTCAGGCTCATGCGGGGCGTGGTCGGTGGCGATCGCGTCGATCGTACCATCGGCCAGCCCTTCCAGAATCGCATCCCGGTCTTTAGCCGCACGTAACGGAGGGTTCATTTTGGCATAGGCACGATGTTCGGCGACCATTTCATCGGTTAATGTAAAGTGATGCGGTGCCGCTTCACAGGTGACCCGTACCCCGCGCTTTTTCGCTTCCCGCACCAAGTGAATCGCTTCTGCGGTCGAAGCATGAAGCAAATGATATTTTCCGCCAGTCATTTCCGTTAATAGCAGATCGCGTGCAACAATTACGGACTCAGATGCATTTGGAATCCCTTTCAGGCCTAGCCGTGTCGATACCGCGCCTTCATTCATGCAACCACCCGCCGAGAGGTTTAAGTCTTCGGCATGCTGCGCAATCGGCACATCCAGCATGGCGGAATATTCCAGCGCTTGTCG
The DNA here is from genome assembly GCA_002346425.1 of Alphaproteobacteria bacterium UBA3002. Lineage (GTDB taxonomy): Bacteria > Pseudomonadota > Alphaproteobacteria > Rickettsiales > UBA3002 > UBA3002. The sequence continues at coordinate 14,649 of DDZS01000050.1, read as the reverse complement.
CATGAGTTGGGCATTCATTGCCGGCAACCCATCATCGGTAAAGCCTACCGCGCCTGCATCTTTTAATAAGCCCATCTCCGTGATTTGCTCACCTTTCATGCCGTGGCTGATACACGCATAGGTGCAGACATTCACATATCCCACTTCACGGCAGCGCTGATGAATGTAGGCTACTAGTGACGGATCATCGATCACCGGTTTGGTGTTTGGCATACAGGCAACCAGCGTCACGCCGCCTGCGGCGGCTGAACGGCTACCCGTCTCAATCGTTTCCTTATATTCAAGCCCAGGATCACGGAAGTGTACCTGAATATCGATAAGACCCGGTGATAACAGACGGCCAGCGCAATCTATTTCCTCTTGCGCGGTAACAGGTCCGAGATTCGGGCCAAAATCCGCAATGCGCGTGCCTTCAATCAGTAAATCACCGATTTCGTCCATCCCGCTTTCTGCATCAAATAGGCGAGCATTCTTTAATAAGATGCGGTAATCTTTTTCTTTATTCCAGTCTGGTTTGCGTAACAGCATATTAGTCCTTTTTGAGTAATGTCGTCAGTATAGCTTGGCGAATAGCGACACCAGCTTCCACCTGATCGATAATGGTGGTGCGCTCTAAATCATCAGCCAAAGCGGTTTCAATTTCGACACCGCGATTAATCGGACCCGGATGCATGACAATCGCATCCTTGCGGGCTTTTTCCAAACGCGCATAGGTAAGTGCATAACGTTGAAAATATTCACGAACTGAAGCCATGGCCTTGCCTTCGATGCGTTCATTCTGTACGCGCAGCAACATAATCACATCAGCGTCAGGCAGTGCGGCATCAAAATCATGCGTGACTTTGCAACCAAGCGTCTGCACCTGTGAGGGCATCAATAATTTAGGGCCGCAGAATGTGACATTCGCGCCCAGGGTTTGCAATAATTGCACATTGGAACGCGCGACGCGGCTATGCGAAATATCGCCGCAAATTAAGACGTTTAGGCCGGAGAATTCACGTCCACGCTTCCATAATGTGAATGCATCAAGCAGCGCTTGCGTCGGATGTTGATGCGCGCCATCGCCCGCATTCACCACATGGCATTGCACAAAGTCCGAGAACAATGCGGCAGCGCCGCTTTGCGGGTGACGCAACACAATCACGTCCGGGCGCATCGCATTCAACGTCATCGCCGTATCTAAGAGGGTTTCCCCCTTTTTAACGGAGGATTGCGATGTGCTGATGTTTATCACATCCATGCCAAGACGTTTCCCGGCCAATTCGAAAGAGGAGCGGGTGCGTGTCGAATTTTCGTAAAACAGATTGATCAGCGTCCGTCCGCCTAATTCGGGGGCTTTTTTCTGCACTTCACGATTCAACGCGTAAAAGCGATTCGCCTCTTCAAACAGGGCGTTAACGCTCGCTACGTCGAATATATCGGCGGATAGGATGTGCTGCATGCGCGCATCATCATCAAAAACAGGGGGCAGGGCAAGTGTTGAGTGCGATTTACTAGTATCCGCCGCCTAACGCAGAGTTGAGGGATTCCCGGATCGCATCTGGTGATGCAGGAAGAGATTCTAATAACTGATTGGATTGCGGTGAATTTTGCCCTTGTAAGGTTTGAAGCGATTCCTGTGCTTGGGTGTAATAATCGCGTGCCAGATCAGGGTTTTTCGGCAAGCCATAATCGCCATTTGCATAGGCAGAGCCAAGGCTCAGTTGCGATAACAGACCGGATTCGCCCATATTGGCGCTGGATTTGAGGTAAGGCAACCCATCCATGTTGCCATTTTTCAACATCGCATCGCCATATGCGCCGCGAGTGAGGGATAATTTGAATGGATCGGCCCCTTCGGCGGGTGATTTTAGAAGCGACGGGTCAATAAATTGCGAGAGTTGCGGCGCGCTAAACCCAATCGCCGCGCCGGAGAGCTGACGTGCGACAAAGCCCGCGAATTCTTCCAGATTCATCGTATCGCCAAATTTCGTCGATCCGAGCATTCCTTCCAGATTACGCTGCAAAAGCATCATCGAATGTCCCATGGAGCGGCAATAAGACTGATATTCGTTAAATCCCACTTCGCGTAAAATGGCGCTGCAATGCGAGCCAATTTGCGTGGCGTTACGCCAGATATATTGGCCCACGCCGCTGACTACGAGTAAGAGTAGAATCAGCCCGAGCATCCATAAGGTCATAAATCCGGAACGTGGGTTGCTTTGCATGCCCCTAGTATAGCAGCAAATTTCAAACTGAGAAGGCTTGCGATTGCATGCGCCATGTGCTTTGTGAGCGTTATGCAGAAAAAAGCAGTAATTTTACTTTCCGGCGGACTGGATTCCGCTACCGTAGCGGCGATGGCACAAGAGTCTGGGTATGAACTCTATGGCTTAAGCTTTTCTTATGGCCAACGCCACGCAGTAGAATTGCAGGCCGCTAAACGCATTGCTGAAGCGATGCAGTTTAGGGAACATCGTATCGCAGAATTAGACTTGCGATTATTTGGCCATTCTGCCCTGACCGCAGATATCGCGGTACCAAAGGATCGCCAGGAAGCGGAGATGACGACAATACCGGTCACTTACGTGCCAGCCAGAAATACCATTTTTCTTTCATATGCATTGGCTTATGCCGAAGTCCTCGAGTGTTCTGATATCTTTTGCGGGGTCAACGCGGTGGATTACAGCGGCTATCCAGATTGCCGACCCGATTATATTGCTGCCTATCAATCTATGGCGCGTCTAGCCACGGCCTATGCTATCGATGGTCATCCATTAACCATCCATACGCCGTTAATTGCCTTAAGCAAAGCTGAGATCATTCAACGCGGAAGCGCTCTGGGTGTCGATTATAGCCTGACCGTCAGCTGTTATGATCCCAATGAATCAGGCGCGGCATGTGGGCGCTGCGATGCCTGCACTTTACGGCGCAACGGCTTTGCCCGTGCAACTATTACCGACCCAACGCTATATCAGGAGAAAGCCGCATGAGCGATATCGATCAATTACATCAACTTGGCGCGCAAAGCGCTTTGCCAAATGAACCGTCGGTTTCGATACTCGAGAAAGTCGATAATCCGCATTCCAGCGTAGATTACCACATCCGCTTTACCTGTCCGGAGTTTACCTCTATTTGCCCGAAAACCGGGCAGCCGGACTTCGCGCATTTGGTGATCGATTATATTCCGCGCTTGTCGATCGTTGAAAGCAAGTCGCTGAAATTATACCTGCATAGTTATCGCAATCACGGGGCATTCCATGAGGATTGCACGATTCAGATCGCCAAAGATATTGCCGAGGTGATTTCGCCATTATGGCTACGTATTGGCGGTTTTTGGTATCCGCGCGGCGGTATTCCCATCGATATTTTTTATCAAACCGGTGAAAAACCAAGTTATGTCTGGGTGCCGGAGATGGGCGTGCCACCGTATCGTGGTCGTGGCTAGCAAAAATCCAATATAGTTATCCGATCGCGGGTCACCCGAGCGATGGCAGAAGCTGCTTTAATCTGCGCTTCAGTCAGTCCGATCTCATTAGGTGAAGCAGGGCACCCACATTCCTGTAATTTAGTAACTAGCTGGCTGGCGTTTAACCGATTGGGGAATGTCGGGCGTTGCGCTTTCCACTGTAGACTCGGTAAGCGTTCGGCCAGCAGCTGATATTTATGAACATAGGACGGATAGAGCGATTGGGTCAGTGTTTCGCCCAACACAGAAGATGCTTCTGCATAAGATAGCAGCGGCCGTAATTGAAGGGTGCTCTTGTGCCAAAGTTGATCCTGTAATTCTGCGCAGATCACGGTGGCTACAGCGACCAGCTCTCCATGATAATAAGGCGCGCACGCTTCGGGATAAAGCAATTCGCACGCATGCACGAGCATATGTTCAGACTGACTAGCGGGCGCACTCGATTTCGCTTCCTTCATGGCATTGCCAGAAGCGAGTAATGCATTTGCTAGCGCCTTAATATTGATTGTGTCTCTGTTACTTAAGGCAGCTTCTTCATACTCGACTTTTTGTAGAAGATGAAGGTCAAAAGGTGGTGCATGACATAACGTGGCCAAGGCATGGTCTGCCAGTATGGTTGAGCGGCACAATGTATCCCCAACCCCAGCGCATGTAAGGCGAGAGTGGGCCGCGGTAAGTAGTTGAATGTCTAAAAAAAGAAAATCAGGTGCTTTTACGGCAAAGGATTGCTTATGCCCTGCTTCGAGAAGGGAGGCATTAGCGGATACATAGCCGTTCATCGAGGCAGCCGTTCCTACGGCAATATGCGGTATTTTATTGTGATAGCTTATATATTTAGCAAGATCGGTTAATGTACCGCTGCCAATGGAGACAATGCCGTGATGATGCAATGCCTCGATGCTTAGCCGCTGCGCTAAGGCCATTTCGGCTTTTGGGCTTTCCGGTAATATATTGAGATGGAACATCTGCAATGCCGCTCGGCTAGCTTGTGGCAGCGCCTGCCAGCAGTGGTGGTCCGACAACACATAGAGCGTATCGCTCGCATATCTGTTTAGCAGAAAGTCGATGCATTGCGGAAGCGCGTCATCGCCCAAGATGGTCTGTGTCATACGAGGTATGATAGAGCAGGGCATTTGCTTGTAAACAAGCGTGTGTTCCGGCTTGCTATTGAGAAACGCATCTGCATGCTACATCCATGAAAAAATTTCTTCCTGTTTTTTGTTTATTCATTGGGCTTCAGTCGACCAGCGCCACAGCGTTAGAGCCATTTCCTCAATGGCTAGAGCAATTTAAACAACATGCGATTACTCAAGGAATCAGCCCTCAAATAGTGGCGGAAAGCCTGAATGGCCTTACTCCGGATGAACAAGTGATCGCGCTGGATCAGAAGCAGCCAGAATCTACCAAGACGTTTACGCAATATCTTGGCGATGTGGTGAATGCCAATCGCATCCGTAAAGGCCGGGAAATGATGGCAACCTATCGTCCTTTGCTCAATGAAATTGGTAGTGCCTATGGGGTGCAGCCCCGGTTTATTGTGGCGCTTTGGGGCATTGAGACCAATTACGGCGGCTATACGGGCAATATGTCCGTTATCAACTCGCTGGCGACACTGGCATGGGAAGGCCGTCGCCGCGATTTCTTTACCGAAGAATTACTCAATGCGCTTCGGATTGTGCAGCAAGGCCATATTACAGCCGCGGCGATGGATGGTTCCTGGGCAGGCGCCATGGGGCAGTGCCAGTTTATGCCTTCGAGCTTTTTGAATTTTGCCGTCGATTATAACCGCAATGGCCGCAAAAACATTTGGGGCGAGCTGCCGGATGTGTTCGCGTCGATCGCCAATTATCTGAAGCAATCCGGATGGAGCGATGAACTGACCTGGGGACGCGCGGTGCAGTTGCCACGGAATTTTGACCCAAAACTCACCGATGGCAAAACCTATCTCTCGTTAGCCGAATGGCAACGGCTTGGCGTGCGTAAGGCAGACGGAAGCGCCTTGCCAAATCGTAGCTTAGAAGCGGCGCTGACATTGCCCGGGAAGCCGCATGAACAAGCATATATCATCTATCGCAACTATGATGTGTTGTTAAAATGGAATCGCTCTCGCTATTTCGCCACCGCAGTAGGAACCCTGTCGGATGCGCTACGCTAGGTTAGTGCCGCTCCTATTTATTGCCGCCTGTTCGTCGAGCGATCGGGTGCCGGCGGATGCGCCTGGGTTCATCAAAGGGAAGCCCATTCATCCAACCATTAAGATTGGTCGCCCGTATCAAATTAACGGAGACAGTTATTACCCGGAATATGAGCCGGAATATGATGAGGTCGGCGAAGCCTCGTGGTATGGCCCCAATTTTCACGGTAAAAGTACGGCCAATGGTGAAGAATATAATCAATGGGCGATGACAGCCGCGCATAAAACCTTGCCGATGCCGTCAATGGTACGCGTGACGCGGACGGATAATGATCAGTCGATTGTGGTGCGCGTCAATGATCGCGGGCCTTTTGCGCATGGACGCATAATTGACTTGTCGCGTGCAGCGGCCGAGGCGCTAGGCGTTGATAAACTGGGCGTGGCAGAGGTGCGCGTGCAGTATTTAAAGGACGAAACGGAAGAGTATATCGCCAGGCTAGGGTTGGAAAAACCTGATGAATGGCAAATGGCCGATGCGCGACCGCAGCCTCCAATTATTCAGCCCGCGCAAGCGGAGCCGGAGATCGCCACGCTGGACCCGGCGCCATTGCCGAGCATTCCCGATTCTATCGGTGTCTCTGAGTTAGAGGCTTTGCCTTTCGCCACAAAATCGGAAGCAGAGATTGCTCAGGCCCCTTCGTATGATACGGATCCTTTTGCGGTGTTAGAAAAGAAAGCGCCAGTTCAGCCAGTGTCACTGGTCACCCCAATTGCGTCAGCTAAACCGGAAGCAATTCCTTCTCTCTCTGGGGAAATACAAACGGGACCCACCAATAAAGACCGCTATTTCGTACAAGCGGGCGCTTTTTCCAAAAAGGAAAATGCGGTGATGTTCGCCGATCGCCTATCCGGTCTTGGTGCAACGGAACTGGTAGATATCCCGATTACCGATGGTAGCATTTGGCGGGTGCGCATCGGGCCGCTATTAAACAAAGGAATCGCAGAAGAAATCAAAGGTCAATTACATGAATATGGAGTCAGTGATGCGCAAATCGTTCGTTAGTTTGGGGTTTTTTGCCTTGATGGCGCTGCCAGTACAGGCGCAGGATGCAGTGGTGCCGCAGCTTTACTTATACGATATGACAACGCAAACGGTGCTTGAGTCTCAAGAAGCGAACGCGCCGATGTACCCAGCGTCGATGACGAAACTGATGACGCTGTATTTGCTGTTTGATCGCATTAAATCCGGCGAAATTTCCATGGAGAGCGAATTTACGGTCAGTCCGGAAGCCTGGCGCAAAGGCGGCTCTAAAATGTTCGTACGGGTCAATACGTTGGTACCCGTTGAAGCGCTTATCCAAGGAATCGCGGTGCAATCTGGCAATGATGCCTGTATCGTGGTTGCGGAAGCGTTGGCAGGCAGTGAAGAAGCATTTGCCGAATTGATGAATAAAAAAGCCAAAGAACTCGGGCTAACAGAAAGTCATTTTAAGAATTCTACCGGATGGCCTGACCCGGAACATGTGATGAGTCCGCATGATCTTTCGGTATTAGCCGAGGCGCTCATTCGCGATTTTCCTGAATATTATCATTATTTTGCCGAACGTGAATATACCTGGAGCGGCATTACGCAGCCAAATCGCAACCCCTTGCTGAGCGGCGATATGGGGGTGGATGGCCTGAAAACCGGTCATACCGAAGACGCGGGCTATGGTATTACCTTGTCGGCCAAGCAGAATGATCGCAGACTAATTGCAGTGTTGAATGGGATGGATAGCCAAAAAACACGCGCGCAAATGGGCCGCGTGGTGCTGCTTAAAGGGTTTACACAATATAAGCCGACGCAATTATTCGCCGAGAAAAAAGACGTAGCAGAACTGCCGGTCTGGTATGGCAGTGAAGATGCTGTATCGGTCGGGTTAGTAGAGCCGCTAAACATATCTCTGCCCGTCGATAGCTCACGGGTCAGCATGCGCTTGGAGGCGAAGACTCCGTTACAAGCACCCATAGAAGCCGGGCAGGAGATTGGCACACTCCAGATATTATTTGATGGAAAGTCAGTCAAACAAGCCCCAGTAACAGCACTACAATCGGTGGAACGTGCCGGATTCTTTAAACGTCTGCGGCTTAACCTACAAAGCCTCTCCGCCTCCTAATGGGCGGCTTTATCAGCTTTGAAGGCGGTGAAGGCGCCGGGAAAACCACCCAACTGGACCTGCTGGAAGCCCGCTTCCGCGCGGCACACATTCCCTGTGTTCGGACCCGTGAACCTGGAGGCACGGCAGGAGCCGAGGCAATCCGTGAGTTGATTGTTACAGGCGATGCAACGCGCTGGTCGGCGGCAACCGAAACACTGTTATTAATGGCGGCGCGATTCGATCATGTAGAAAAAGTCATCGCACCGGCTCTGGAAGCGGGCCAATGGGTGCTATGCGACCGTTGGTTGGATTCGACACTAGTGTATCAAGGCATGAGCAAAAAACTCGGAAAAGCATGGATTGAACAGCTGCACGCGCTGCTTTTCGGGAATTTAATGCCGGATGTGACGTTTTATCTCGACATTGACCCGGAAAATGGGCTGAAACGCACGCAATCACGCCATGGGCAGGCTGAAACCCGATTTGAATCTATGGATTTGACGTTTCACTCAGCCGTAAGGGAGGGATTTAAAGCGCTTGCTTCATATTGCAATCGTTTTGTAAGCTTAGACGCGACACAAGAGGCTGCAAAGCTAGAGCAAGAAATATCCGATTATTTAAATTTAAACTTTAATTTATCATTATAAATGACTGATAATAAATTAAATGAATCGCTAGTTGGCCACCGTAAATTGGAACAATTTTGCTTGAACCAGTGGCAACAGGATCGATTGCCGCAAACATTGCTGTTAGCCGGATTATCTGGGGTAGGGAAAGCGACTTTTGCCTATCGGTTGGCGCGGTTTATCTTAAGTGGCGGTGCGGGCGGCGGTATGTTTGGCCCGGATGATCTTCATATTGACGCAACGCATCCCGTTTTTCAGCAAGTGGCGCAAGGTAGCCACGGTGATTTATTGGTGATAGAGCCCGAATTATCCGGCCAAAGCAAAACGCCGGTGACTAAAGTCGATGCTATCCGCAAGATTACGCATTTTTTACACCATACGTCTGCCACCACCTCGCACCGTATCGTGATTGTCGATGGCATGGAGGTGTTGAACCCCCAAGCCGCCAATGCGCTGCTTAAAGCCATTGAAGAACCGCCTTCGCAAGCCTTGTTTCTATTAATTACCACGTCACCTTCCGCCGTATTGCCGACAATTCGTTCGCGGACGCAGCTTTTGCGTTTCCAACCATTGAATCGAGAGGACTTTAACAAGGTATTGGCGCAGATGGCAGAAGATATGACCCCGGAGCGGTTGGAGTTTTTTTATCTGCTAAGTGAAGGGTCCCCCGGTAAGGCGAGCTATTATGAGCATCACCAGGCGGACGAAGGCTATGCGCAGTTATTAAATGCACTACAAGGACGTGCGAGTTTTTATGACTGGCTGGTCAAACGTGATACGGAAGTGCAGCTCGTATTGCTACGGAATTTGCTGCATTTCTTGTTGAGTCGTTTAGGGCAATATGGAGCAGGGGCGTTGCGCGAACCGTTCTTTTATTCAGAAAATGCAGCATTTCCGCCGCTATATGCGCGGGCTTCCATGCCACAATGGTTGGACCGGCTATCACAGGCAGACGGCTATATTTCTGCCGCGCAAGGCTTGCATCTGGAACGAAAACAAACCATACATCAGGTCATGCAAAGCATGAGCGCGTAATGAATCCATTTTATATTACCACTCCCATTTATTACGTGAATGATAAGCCGCATTTGGGGCATGCCTACACTTCGGTCGCCTGCGATGTATTAGCGCGGTTTATGCGTTTGGCTGGGCGTGAAGTCTTTTTTTGCACCGGAACCGATGAGCATGGGCAAAAAGTCGAAAAATCAGCAGAAAAAAATGGTGTGCCGCCCCAATCCTTTACCGATGAAGTGTCGGAACATTTCCGTTTGATGACCGAACAGTTGAATGTGTGCCCCGACCGATTTATCCGCACGACAGAGCCCGCCCATCTCGCCGCAGCACAAGCGATCTGGCAAAAATTGGAAGCCAACGGGCATATTTATCTCGATAGTTATAGCGGCTGGTATGCGGTGCGCGATGAGGCGTTCTATGCCGAATCCGAACTGGTGGATGGCCGCGCACCCACCGGTGCCGAGGTGGAATGGGTTGAAGAGCCTAGCTATTTCTTTCGTCTTTCAGCCTTTCAAGATAAGTTGCTGGAATATTATGAAAATAATCCGGAATGCATTTTGCCGCTTTCGCGTCGCAATGAAGTGATGCGCTTTGTCGAAGGTGGCCTAAAAGATTTATCCATTTCGCGGACTACATTTTCATGGGGCGTAAGGGTTCCAGGCGATGAAAAGCATATCATGTATGTCTGGCTGGATGCGTTGACGAATTATCTGACTGCCCTTGGCTATCCAGAAGAGACCCCAAATATGCAGCAATTCTGGCCCGCTAATATTCATATGGTAGGCAAGGATATCCTGCGCTTTCACGCGGTCTATTGGCCGGCTTTCCTGATGGGCGCGGGGCTGGAGCCGCCTCAACGGATTTTTGCGCACGGGTGGTGGACCATTGAGGGGGAGAAAATGTCGAAATCGCTGGGCAATGTGGTAGCACCCGCGCATTTGATTGAGCGTTACGGGCTTGACCAGACCCGGTATTTCCTGATGCGTGAAGTCCCGTTTGGCAATGACGGTAATTTTTCACGTTCTGCCATGCAGGACCGTATCAATAGTGAATTAGCCAACAATATAGGCAATTTAGCGCAACGCACCCTATCGATGATCGCAAAAAACTGCGATGGAAAAGTCCCGGATCCGAGCCTAGCCGGGCCGCGCCCGCAAGATCAGGCCATGTTAGAAATGGTGCAGGTGACACTTCCCGAGACACCGCAAGCGGTAATGGGCATGATGGAGCGCTGCGAGTTTTCAAAAATGCTCGAAGAGTTAATCAAAATGGCTTCCTTCGCTAACGAATATATCGACCGAGAAGCGCCTTGGAAACAAAAGAAAGAAGCGCCGGAACAGATGCAGGCGACGCTCTATCATCTTGCGGAAGCTATTCGTTGCATAACAATTATGCTTCAACCGTTTATGCCAGATTCTTCATGTAAACTATTAGACCAGCTCATGGTGCCGAAAGACGAGCGTCGTTTTGCACATTTGGCTCCCGCTTATGCGTTAAAACCAGGGACAACGTTGCCTAAGCCCGAACCAGTCTTTCCACGATTCGTGGATGAAGCGGCATGATCGTAGATTCGCATTGTCATTTAAACTATCCGCAGTTTAGCGACCTTGATGCGGTGCTAGCACGTGCAGCGGAGCAAGGTGTCATGCTCTGTCAGACAATCAGTTGCAAGCGCAGTGATTTCTCTGAAGTGACCGCGATTGCTGATGCGCATGAAAGCGTCTATTGTTCGATCGGCATTCATCCGCATGAAGCGGAACATCATACGGATATCACGGTAGAAGAGCTAGTAGAGTGGGCGGCGCATCCAAAAGTCATCGGTATTGGAGAGAGTGGGCTAGACTATTTTTACGAGCACAGCCCGCGCGCGTTACAGCAAGCCAGCTTCCGTACGCATATTCAGGCGGCCCAAAAAACCGGTTTACCATTGATCGTCCATAGCCGCGATGCGGATGAAGATACTATAGCAATTTTGCATGAAATGTATGAAGAAGCCCCCTTCAAAGGATTAATCCATTGCTTTAGTACTGGAAGAGAACTTGCTGTTAAGTCAATAGAAATAGGTTTTTGCATTTCGCTTTCCGGCATTCTAACATTTAAAAAATCGGATGCTTTGCGTGATGTTGTGTCCGAATTGCCTTTAGAGCATCTGCTAGTTGAAACCGATGCGCCCTATCTAGCGCCAATGCCGTTTCGCGGCAAAGATAACGAGCCTGGCTATACGCGGTATACCTTGGAAGCCTTAGCTGAACTCAAAGGCATTGGGGCAGAGGAGGCGGCACAGGGCACCACAGAGAATTTCTTTCGCCTGTTCACGAAAGCTAAGCGCCCATGAAAGTGACGATTTTAGGGTGTGGGCCATCGGCCGGCGTGCCTTTAATCGGCTGTGACTGTAGCGTGTGTACATCGGAAAATCCTAAGAATCGCCGAACCCGTAGTTCCATTTTAATCGAAAGCGATACCACGCGCGTGTTGGTCGATGCATCGCCGGATTTGCGACAGCAAGCGTTACGCGAGCAATTTAAAACCATCGACGCATTAATTATCACCCATGCGCATGCGGATCACTGTCACGGTGTCGATGAAATACGTTCCTTCAATTATCATGGGGACCGGGCTATTCCCATCTATGCCGATGCGCTGACGATGCAAGCGCTGCAGCATCGGTTTGACTACTTATTCTTGCCACCGCAAAAGCCGTGGTATCGCGGTGCTTTAACGCCGCATGTCATTACGGACCATGAGGTGTTTACTATAGGTGACATATCTTTTTTACCATTTGAACAACAGCATGGGAAAACCCGTTCTACAGGTCTTAGAATTAACGATTTTGTGTATTCGACGGATGTGAACAACTTTCCGAATGACTCTCACTATGCGCTTGAAAAGATGAGGTTTTGGCTTGTGGATTGTTTACGCTATGAGCCAGCGCCAGCGCATGCCCATGTGGCGCTATCCTTAGAGTGGATTCAGCGCTATCAGCCCGAGCGCGCTTGGTTGACGCATATGAATCATGACTTAGAGTATACGCGACTTCTGGCTGAGACGCCGCAGTGTGTAGAGCCTGTCTATGATGGTATGGTTTTAGAAATAAAGTAATCCCTATATCATTAACTATTATTTTCCATAATATATATTATAGGATAATTATTTTGCTAATTACTTTGGTCTTTGATGCAGCTCTAGAGCTGTAAAATGCGTAGCCCTTCTGGCAGTTCAGTGCCCTCCGGCACTTGTGATAAGGGCGATGTATAAAGTATAAGCCCATCTTGTTGGCGTCGAGTTTGCATTAAACCTTCCAGCATGCCTAGGCCTTCGCTATCTAACAGCGCGGTTGGATGATCCAACAGCCAAATGCGCTCTTCCCTGAATAATAGCTGTACCAATTGTAGGCGTTTTTGCCAGCCAGCCGAAAGCGTGCTGATCCGGTCATGTAAAACGCTTTCTAAGTCAAAATATTCGATCACGGCCTCTGCAGTGCCCTGTCGATGTCCGTGTTTTTCGCTATCGCGCACATAACGTTCAACCGAGTGCCGTAATGGCAATTTAGGCCAAAATGGTAGATATAGCATTAATTTGCGCAGACTTTTGGCATCACCCGCTTCAGAAAATTTAATTTCTCCCTCACTACATGAGGTTATCAATTTAATGCTTTCTAATAAAACGGTTTTACCACTTCCACTGCGGCCGTGGATTAAGACGCATTCTCCGGCGTGAAACTCCGCATTAAGGTGGCGGAATACCCACTGCCCGCCTTTTTGTACGCCCAGATTGTCACAGGTTATAAGTTTTTCGGTCATTTTGTGGTTAATTTACACCCTCGCATTGCGTGTGAGGCTAGAAGATCTTATAAACATGTTAATAATATATCTAACAGGAGCCCATATCCATGCAACGCGAAAGCCAAAATAGTTTTCAATCCGCCGCCAGTCTTGAAGCCAACGGAAAGACCTATCATTACCATAATGTAAAACAGGCGGCCCAAGCATTAGGGATGGATGCTGCGAAGCTCCCCTTTTCCTTGAAAATCCTGTTTGAAAACTTGCTGCGTTACGAAGACAGCCAATCGGTCAGCAAAGCTGATATTGAGGCGTTTGGGGATTGGTTGAAAACGAAATCTAATCCGCGTGAAATTGCTTACCGCCCTGCCCGTGTTTTAATGCAGGACTTTACTGGGGTGCCAGCAGTGGTCGATTTGGCCGCAATGCGTGAAGCAGTAGTAAATTTAGGGGGTAAGCCCGACAAGATTAATCCGCTTAGCGCGGTGGATTTGGTGATCGATCACTCTGTGATGGTTGATGAATATGGTGATGATCAGGCGTTTGAAAAAAATGTTGAGCTGGAAATGCAGCGCAACGGCGAGCGTTATGCCTTTTTGCGTTGGGGGCAAAAAGCGTTTGAAAATTTCCGTGTTGTGCCGCCAGGAACCGGTATTTGCCATCAGGTGAATCTGGAATATCTGGCACAAACCGTCTGGACGAAAAAAGTCGGCGAGAAAGAATATGCCTTCCCTGATACACTCGTTGGAACGGATTCGCATACGACGATGGTCAATGGCTTAGGCGTGCTTGGCTGGGGCGTGGGCGGCATTGAAGCGGAAGCGGCGATGCTTGGTCAGCCTATTTCGATGCTGATTCCGGACGTGGTCGGTTTCGAGCTGACCGGTAAATTAAGAGAAGGCACAACGGCGACGGATCTAGTGCTAACGGTCACGAATATGCTGCGCAAAAAAGGCGTCGTGGGTAAATTCGTGGAATTTTATGGTGATGGGCTTGCTGATTTGCCGCTGGCGGATCGCGCGACGATTGCCAATATGGCGCCGGAATATGGTGCGACATGTGGTATTTTCCCGATTGATTCGGAAACCATTCGCTATATGGAACTCACCGCGCGCGATAAAGACCGTATTGCACTCGTGGAAGCTTACGCAAAAGCGCAAGGCATGTGGCGCGATGAAAATTATGCGACGCCGACATTTACAGACACCCTGTCGCTGGATATGTCGACGGTTGAGCCTTCACTGGCCGGTCCAAAGCGTCCTCAGGATCGGATTGGTTTATCCAAAGCATCCACTGCATTCAAGGAATGGAAAGCCGCAGCAGACAAGCCGCGTGCTGATGTGAAAGATTTCAGTGTGGGCGATGGTGATGTCGTCATTGCCGCGATTACCAGCTGCACGAATACGTCGAATCCGCGCAATGTCGTCGCCGCCGGCCTGCTGGCCAAGAAGGCCAACGCCGCTGGCCTGACCCGCAAGCCCTGGGTCAAGACCTCGCTGGCGCCGGGCTC